>CAYWIA010000020.1:15625-21211 GCA_964458245.1 uncultured Methyloceanibacter sp.
AATGCAGCGCCTTGAGCGCGGGCCATTTGGCTTGCGCCTCCTGCACGCGGTTCTCGCCGAAGATGCGCTGACCCGCTTCGATGGCGTCCTCGACGGCAGCCGCGGGCATCGTCTTGGTCACGGCGGCAAGCTCGACCGTACTCGGCTTCCGGCCGGCGGCTTCCGCGGCGAGCACGATCTCTTCTTTCACCTGACGGAGGCGCTCTGGAATCTCGGCGGCGGAGTGGCTTTCAGGGCTCATGCAAGGTACCTAACAGGCATCTTCGGGTCCGTGGCGGCCTGCGGCAACGCGATTCGGCGCAACTTGACCGTTTCGGGCATTTGGGTTCGATTGCCGCGCCGAATCGATGTGAGGAATGGATAAGACAGATGGCCGCGGACCGCTACGACGCGCCGACACGCGAAAGGCACTGGCAGCAGGCGTGGGAGGCCGAGAGCCTTTTCGAGGCCAGCGAGGACGACCAACGGCCGAAATACTATGTTCTTGAAATGTTCCCGTACCCGTCCGGACGCATCCATATGGGTCACGTGCGGAACTACACGATGGGCGACGTAGTCGCCCGCTATATGCGGGCCCGCGGGCACAACGTGCTCCACCCCATGGGCTGGGACGCCTTTGGCTTGCCCGCGGAGAACGCCGCCATCGAGCGGGGCGTGCACCCGGCGAAGTGGACCTACGACAACATCGCAACGATGCGCGGCCAACTGAAGAGCATGGGTCTGTCGCTCGACTGGTCGCGCGAGCTCGCCACCTGCGATGTCGAATACTATCACCAGCAGCAAAAGCTGTTTCTCGACATGCTCGCGGCCGGGCTCGTCGACCGCAAGACGCGCAAGGTCAATTGGGACCCGGTGGACAAGACCGTGCTCGCCAACGAGCAGGTGATCGACGGGCGCGGCTGGCGCTCGGGGGCGCTCGTCGAGCAACGCGAGCAGCCGGAGTGGGTGTTCAAGATCACCGACTACGCGCAAGACCTGCTCGACGCGCTTCAGGAGCTGGACCGCTGGCCCGAGAAGGTGCGCCTAATGCAGGCGAACTGGATCGGCCGCTCGGAAGGTCTCATCGTCCGCTTCGAGACGATCGAAGGCACTGCGCCGGAAGACTTCGCGATCATCGAGGTCTTCACCACGCGTCCCGACACACTGTTCGGTGCGGCGTTCATAGCCATCGCGCCGGACCACACGCTGGCGCGGGCCATCGCATCTACGAACGCGGACGCACAAGCCTTTATCGATGAATGCCATCACCACGGCACCAGCGCCGCGGAACTCGAGACACTCGAGAAGAAGGGATTCGACACCGGCGTGCGCGTGGCGCACCCCCTCATCGAGGGCGCCGAGCTTCCCGTCTACATCGCGAACTTCATCCTGATGGAGTACGGCACCGGCGCCATCTTCGGCTGTCCCGCGCATGATCAGCGCGACCTCGAATTCGCGCGTACCTACGACCGGCCAGTGACGCCGGTGGTGCTGCCGCCGGGGGAGGATCCGAGCACATTCGAGATCGGTGAAGAGGCCTATACCGGCGACGGCGTGATGATCAATTCCGACTTTCTCGACGGACTCGCCGTGGCCGACGCTAAGATCGCCATGGCCGATCGCCTTGCGGCGCGCACCGTCGACGGAGCGCCACAAGGGGTGCGGAAGACCGAGTTTCGCTTGCGGGATTGGGGCATTTCACGGCAGCGCTATTGGGGTTGTCCGATCCCCATGATCCATTGCGAGGCTTGCGGCATCGTGCCGGTTCCGGTGGACGATCTCCCCGTGAAGCTCCCCGACGACGTCAGCTTCGATGTGCCAGGCAATCCGCTCGATCATCATCCCACGTGGAAGACCGTCGCCTGCCCGAATTGCGGTGGCATCGCTCGGCGCGAGACCGACACGATGGATACCTTCGTCGACTCGTCCTGGTACTTCGCGCGCTTCTGCTCGCCGCGCGCTTCGGTGCCCACCGACACCAACGCCGTCGGCTATTGGCTGCCGATCGACCAGTATATCGGCGGCGTCGAGCACGCGATCTTGCACCTTCTGTATTCGCGCTTCTTCACGCGCGCGATGCACAAGGCTGGACACGTCACGATCGATGAGCCGTTTCGCGGTCTGTTCACCCAAGGCATGGTCACGCACGAGACCTACAAGGACGCAGACGGCAAGTGGTTGCTCCCCGAAGAGGTCTCCTTACGCGACGGCAAGGCGGTGCAAGTGAAGACCGGCGCGCCGGTCACGGTCGGCGCCGTCGAGTCCATGTCGAAGTCGAAGAAGAACGTGGTCGATCCCGACAACATCATCGGCGCGTACGGCGCCGATACGGCGCGCTGGTTCATGCTGTCCGACACGCCGCCGGAGCGCGACATCGAATGGACAGCCGGCGGTGTGGAAGGTGCGCACCGCTTTCTTCAACGGGTCTGGCGGCTGGTGGGCGAGGCGGCAGACAAAGGCGCGGCGGCGGGAACGCCAGCGCCCGCCGAGATGGGCTCGGAAGCGGAGACGCTGCGCCGCGCCGCGCATAAGGCCGTAGCCGGTGTGACCGGAGCTATCGAGAAGCTGCGCTTCAACACCGCCGTAGCCCAGATCTACGAGCTGGCCAACGCGCTCTCGGCCGCGTTGCAGGCCTCGGCGAAGCAGCCCAAGGACGATCTCAAGTTCGCGTTGCGCGAGGCCGCAGAGCTCTTGGCGCGAATCGCGGCGCCCATGGTGCCCCATCTGGCGGAGGAATGCTGGGCGCTCCTTGGAAATGAAGGGCTTGTGGCCGAACAGCCCTGGCCGGAGGCGGATTCGGCCCTGTTGACCGAGGATACCGTAACCATCGCAGTCCAGGTGAACGGCAAGAGGCGAGACGAATTGACGATTGCGCGAGACGCCTCGAAGGAAGATATTGAAGCTGCGGCGCTAGGGCTCGAAAATGTGACCCGCGCCATAGGGGGACGGAAGATCAAGAAGGTCGTGATCGTGCCGCAGAGGATCGTCAATGTGGTGGCGTAATCCTGCTTTTGCCCTGGTGGCTTGCGCCGGGCTGACCGGGCTTGGCCTGGCGGGCTGCGGATTCCAGCCGCTCTACGGCTCGAATTCCACCACCGCCAGCGGCGCCAAGCTTTCGGAGACCATGGCGGCCGTGGACGTCCAGCCGATCCCCGGGCGCGTGGGCCAGAAGGTGCGCAACGAGCTGATCTTTGCGAACACGGGCGGCGGCGTTGCGGCGCCTCAAAAATTTAAGCTGAGGATCGCCATCCGCGAACAGGTCATCAATCAGCTCGTGCGGATCTCGGGTGACGCCAAAGGTCAGGTCTACCAGCTCGAGGCGAGCTTCAAGCTGATCGACGCCTCGAACGGCGCGGTCATCCATCAGGGATCGGCCGTGTCTCGCGCGCCCTACAGCCGCTACCAAGAGATCTTCGCCAATGTGCGCGCTCGCTACGACGCGGAGAACCGCGCTGCCGAGACCGTGTCGGAGAGCATCAAGACCCAAGTCGCGGCCTTCCTCGCCAGCTCGGCTTGAGCGTCGCGGGGCTTCGCCAGACCTGAACCCTTCGCGCGGATCGTGCAGTCATGGTCGCCCATAAAGCCTCGGCCGTTCCGCGCTTCCTGAAATCTCCCGATCCCAACTGCCGCGCCGTACTCGTCTATGGACCGGACGCGGGTCTTGTGTCCGAACGCGCCGCGGCGCTGACGGGGACCCTGGCGCGCAGGCAGGGAGCCGACGCAGAGATTATCCGTCTCGACGACCGCGACTTCGCCGAGGACCCGGCCCGGCTCGACGTCGAGTTGCGCACCCGGCCTATGTTCGCCAGCGCCAAGGTGGTGCGGGTCACGGCCGGAAGCCGGCTCGATGTGCCCTCGTTGAAGGCGCTGCTTGACGAGCCATCGGACAATGCGTTGATCGTCGAGGCGGGCAATCTCCGACCCGATTCCGGCTTGCGCAAACTGTTCGAGAAACTCCCCGATGCGGCGGCGCTACCCTGCTATGCCGATGAGCGCGACTTGGACGCGGTGATCGATGCGGAGCTGGCCGAGGCCGGTCTTGCCATCGACCGCGAGACGAAGACCTATCTCATGAGCCGGCTCGGCGCCGACCAGGCCATGTCGCGCACCGAGGTCGCCAAGCTCGCGCTCTACGCGCGGGACGCCGGCAGAGTGACCCATGAAGACATCGCGGCGGTCGTCGGTGATGCCGCGGAGATCGCGCTTGAGAATTTCGTCTATGCGGCAAGCGGCGGCGAAGCCAAGGATGCGCTGCGCGAACTGCAACGGCTCGCCGCGGCCGGCACGGATCGCGCCGCGGCGATGTCCGCGCTCGCCCGACACTTCACCCGGCTCCATCAGGTAGCCTCACGCGAGGGGAATCTCGACGAGGCCGTCCGGACTTTGCGGCCGCCGCTCCACTACAAGCGCCGGGACGCCTTCGCGGCCCATTGCCGGAAATGGGGCGCGAAGCGGCTCGCGAGCGCGCTGCCATTGATCCAGGAAACCATCAGGCGGTCGCGCCGCTCGCCCGATTTGGATAGCGCCTTCGCCGAACGGCTCCTGTTGACGCTGACATCGAAAGTTTGACGCCGTGCATGGGTGTTCCTATGCATTTCCGGCTTTGACCCCGAGGAGTTGAGATGGACCAGGACGCCGCCACGTTCGAGCGCCGCAACAAACTTTTCATGTTGCTGCGCGAACGCGCGTTCCGGCGCGGGCGTGTCGTGCTGGCTTCCGGCAAGGAGAGCGACTTCTATTTCGACATGAAGCCGGCAATGCTCGACCCCGATGGTGCGGATCTCATGGCTGACCTAATTCTTATTGAAATTCAAGGGGTTACAGCAGACGCAGTCGGCGGTTTGGAGATGGGCGCGGTGCCGCTCATTGCGCCCGTCGCGATGAAGAGCCCGGCGCACGGCCGCTATCTTCCGGGCTTCTTCGTGCGCAAGGCAGTCAAGGATCACGGCACCCAGAAGCGCGTCGACGGCAACGACATCAAAGGCAAGTCCGTGGTGATTCTCGAGGACGTGACCACCACCGGCGCCTCGGCCATGGACGCGGTCAAGGCGGTCGAGGACGCGGGCGCCAAGGTCACGCTGGTCATCTCGATCCTCGACCGGGGCGAGGGGGCGGCGGCGCTTTACGCCGAAGCGGGCGTGCCGTTCAAGTCGTTATTCAAGGCCGAAGAGTTTCTGGGCGACGGCTGAGTTCAGCGCGGCCGGCGCATGAGCCTGGTGCGGATCTCCTCGAACTGATCGAAGCTCGTATAGCGGATGCGAAGCTCGCCCCGCTCCCCGCGTCCGGACTTGATCTCGACCTTGAGGCCAAGCGCGTCATGCAACTCTGACTCCGCCGCGCGCGTGTTGGCATCCTTGCCGGCCGCCTTCTTGCGCTTGGGCTTCTCGCTTTCCGCCTGGGCCAGCGCTTCCACCTGACGCACCGTTAACCCTTCCTTAACGATGCGGGCGGCGATCGCGGCGGCGTCGGGGTGGCCGATCAGGGCTCGCGCATGGCCAGCGCTGAGACCGCCTTGCCGCACCAAGTCCTGGACCGCCTTCGGCAACTTGAGTAGACGGAGCGTGTTGGCGAGGTGACTGCGGCTCTTGCCGATCACCTTGGCAAGGT
>CAYWIA010000021.1:0-18019 GCA_964458245.1 uncultured Methyloceanibacter sp.
TATGACGCGCGATCTTGCGCGCGCTTGGCGGGTGGCCGAGGCGCTCGAATATGGCATGATCGGCGTCAACGAGGGGGTTATCTCTTCGGAGCTGGCGCCGTTCGGCGGCGTGAAATCCGTCCAGGGCCGCGAAGGCTCCCATCATGGTATCGATACGTCCGTTGAGCTGAAATACGTCATGGTGGGGGGGCTGGACGGCTGATGGCGGAGAGCAACGCGAAGGTCGATAGCTTCAAGGCGGCGGCCGCGCAAGCCGCGGTCGAACTGGTGAAGCCGGGCATGCGGCTTGGGCTCGGCACAGGCTCCACGGCCTATCATTTCGTGGAAGCCGTCGGTGTGCTCGTGCGCAACGGTCTCGATGTGACCTGCGTGCCGACGTCGGAAGCCACGAGGTCGCATGCCGAGAAGCTGCGTATTCCGCTGTCATCGCTGGACGAGACGCCGCAACTCGACCTCACGGTCGACGGCGCCGACGAACTCGACGATCAGCTTCGCCTGATCAAAGGCGGTGGCGGCGCGCTCCTGCGCGAGAAGATCGTGGCCACGGCATCTGACCGTATGGTGGTGATCGCCGACGTAAGCAAGGTGTCGGAGACGCTTGGCTCACACCCATTGCCCGTGGAGGTCGTGCGCTTCGGTCTGCGGGCCACCATGCGATTGATCGAGGCGCTGGCCGCGGAGGCGGGCTGCGAGGGAGACATCAGGCTTCGCGCGGGGCAGGGGGATCTTCCCTTCGTCACCGACCAAGGCAATCTCATCGTGGACTGCGCCTTTCACAAGATCTCGGAACCCGAAGTGCTGGCCTTTGCCCTGAAGCGTGTGCCGGGGGTGGTTGAGCACGGACTGTTCCTCGGCCTTGCCGATCTGGCCATCATCGCCGGACCCGGTGGCGTCAAGGCGATGCGTCGTCCTGGAGCTTGAGAGTCGCGTGTCCGAATACGATTACGATCTCTTTGTCATTGGCGCGGGCTCGGGCGGCGTGCGGGCAGCGCGGCTTGCCGCCGAGCTCGGCAAGCGCGTGGGGATCGCCGAGGAATACCGCATCGGCGGCACTTGCGTGATCCGCGGCTGCGTGCCGAAGAAGCTCCTCGTCTATGGCAGCCGCTATGGGGGCGAGATCGAGGACGCGAGGAGCTTCGGCTGGGCCTACGAGGATTTGCGCTTCGATTGGCCGACGCTGATCCACAATGTGCACCGGGAGGTCGACCGGCTGAACGCGGTGTACACACGCACCCTCGAGAAGGCCGGCGTCGACCGGTTTCTGACACGTGCGACTGTCGAGGGGGCGCATACGGTGCGCCTGCGGGATCGCGACGGGCCCATCTCGGCGGAGTATGTTCTGATCGCCACCGGCTCGCATCCGGGTATGCCAGACGTGCCGGGCAAAGAGCATCTCATCAGCTCGAACGAGTGCTTCCAACTCGAGCACTTGCCCGAAAGCATCGTCATTATCGGCGCCGGCTATATCGGCATGGAGTTTGCCTCGATCTTCGCCGGGCTCGGCGTCGCTGTCACCGTGCTCCATCGCGGCGAGCAGATCTTGCGCGATTTCGACAGCGATCTGCGTGACGGGCTGGCGGAGGCCATGCGCGATCGCGGGATCGATCTGCGTATGAACGCCAATGTCCAGTCGATCGAACCGGCGGGAGACTGCTACCGCGTCGCCTTGAAGGAAGGAGGCTCGGTTTCGGCCTCCCTGGTCATGGCGGCCACGGGACGGGTTCCGAACACCAAGGGCCTGGGACTCCAGCAAGCCGGTGTGGAGCTCGGCTGGAACGGGCACGTGGTCGTGGACGATTATTCCAAGTCCTCGGTCGACAGCATCTACGCGGTCGGCGATGTGACCGACCGGGTGCAACTCACGCCGGTGGCGATCCGCGAGGGGACCGCCTTTGTCGAGACCATCTTCGAGGACAATCCCAAGGTCATGGATTATGCGTTCATCCCAACGGCGGTGTTCACCGAGCCGGAGATCGGCACGGTGGGGCTGACCGAGGAGCAGGCCCGGGATCGCTGCCGTGTCATTGAAATCTTTAAGGCGAGCTTCCGGCCCATGCGCGCGACGATCAGCGGGCGGGACGAGAAGGTGATGATGAAGCTCGTGATCGACGCGGAGAGCGACAAGGTGCTCGGCGTGCATGTGCTGGGCCCTGACGCGGCGGAGATCGTGCAGATGGCGGCGATTGCGCTCAGGTTGGGCGTGACCAAGGCGCAGTTCGACACCACCATGGCGCTTCATCCGAGCGTTGCCGAAGAACTCGTGACCATGCGGCACAGATGGGAAGCGCCATCACCAATCAAGGGATCCGATGCGGCGGCTTGAGGACAAGATTGCGCTGGTGACGGGAGGGGGCGCCGGCATCGGCCGGGCTATCTGCGAGACCCTCGCGCGCGAGGGCGCCCATGTCGTCGTCGCCGACATCGACGGCGACGCGGCGAAGACCACCGCCGACGCCATCGTGAAGGCGAACGGGGCGGCCACGGCGCAGACGGTGGACATCACCGACACCGCACAGGTCAAGGCGCTGATGGAAACCATCAAGGAAGCGCATGGCCGGCTCGACGTGCTCGTGAACAATGCGGGCGTCGGCGCGCGGGCCGACTTCCGGCATCTGTCCGACGAGGAGTGGGACAATGTGTGGGCGGTCAATCTCGACGGCACGGTGCGCTGCGCTCGCGAAGCCTTCGATCTGCTGCGAGCGTCCGGCAAAGCCTCGATCGTCAACCTGTCTTCGGTGATGTCGGCGAAGCACACGCGTCAGATGGCGGTCTATTCGGCGACCAAGGGGGCGGTATCGGCTTTATCGCGGAGCTTGGCCGTTGAGTACGCGCCCTACGGCATCCGCGTGAATACGCTGCTGCCGGGCTATGTGGAGACGGCGCTGATCGGCCGCTATCTCTCCAACCCGATGATCGCCAAGGCGCTGCTCACCCAGACGCCGTTGCGGCGCTTCGGTCAGCCCGAGGACATCGCCAACGCCGCTCTGTTTCTCGCTTCAGACGAAGCGGCTTACATTACCGGCGCCGCGCTCAACGTCGATGGCGGCATGGGCACGACGCTCTAGATTGGCGGAGACCATGCGGAAGACGATGATCTCTGCGTCAATTCTCGCGGCCTTCGCCCTGTGCTTGCCGAGCACGGTACCGTCGCACGCCCAGGACGCGGCCGCCGTCGAGATCGAAAAGACTTTGACCGGCTGGATGGCGGACTTCAACGCCGGGAAGACGGAGCGGATCTGCGATCTCTTCGCGGCGGACGTTCGCGCCGACTTTCGCGGACACCCCACCCGCGATCACAAGGCGGTTTGCGACTTGCTGACCAAGTCCTTGTCCGATGAGACGCGGGACTATCGCTATGCCTTGGACATCAAGGAGATCTTGGTGTTCGGCGATGCGGCGGTGGTGCGTCTCGTGTGGACGCTGACCATCAAGAACACTGACGGCGAAATCGAATCGGTCGAGCCGGGTCTGGATGTTTTCCGGCGGCAGGCGGATGGGACCTGGAAGATCGTTCGCTACATGGCCTACGAGGAGTAGCGCCCGCGTCAGGACCCGGTTCCGACTTTCGGCTTAAGCTGCGGAGCCGTCGTTCCCGGCAGGGTCATCGTCTCCTCGACAAGCTCATCCACCACGGCGACCAGCGCCGCGTGCTCGGAGCCGCCCAGCGCCTTCACCGCTTCGTAGCGCGCGAGCTGGCGGTCGGCGCTCGTGCCCCGGCGCAGGATCGTGCGGGCATGGGCCACCTCGGCCACGCAGCCGAAATAGGCGGCATCCTCCGCCAACAGGTCGAACAGCTCTTCGAGGAGATGCGAGAACGGCACCATGGCGCCTTTGCCGAAATCGACCATGCCCTCCTCGATGCCGTAGCGCTGGGCCCGCCAGCGGTTCTCGCGGATGAGAAAGGGTGGATAGTGCCGCCAGCGCTGGTTCTGCCGCCGCAGGCGGTAAAGGAACCGCAGGATGCACCGATAGAGCGCGGCGATGGCGATCGCGTCCTCGATGAGCGGGCAAACGTCGGTGACGCGCATCTCGAGCGTCGGGAAGCGCGCCGATGGGCGCATGTCCCACCAGATCTTGGTCGCGTCCTCGATCAGTCCCGCGCTCACCATGAGCTCGATGGTGCGTTCGTACTCGCTATAGCTTGAGAAATTGTGCGGAATGCCCGTGCGCGGCAATTCGTCAAACACGGACAGCCGGTACGACTTCAGCCCCGTTTGCGTGCCTTGCCAAAACGGCGACGAGGTCGACAGCGCCAGCAGATGGGGCAGGAAGTAGGGCGCCTGGCCAAGCAGGTCGATGCGGAGATCGTCGTCCTCGATGCCCACATGCACATGCATGCCGCAGATGACGAGACGCCGGACCACGTGCTGGAGGTCATGGGCCAGCAGGTTGTAGCGCTCCTTGTTCGTATGCTGCTGGCTTTCCCAGTGGGCGAAAGGATGAGTCGAGGCGGCGATGGGCGCGAGCCCGAACTCGTCGGCGATGGAACCCAAGGTCGAGCGGAGCTCGACAAGCTGATCGCGCGCTTCTTGAACGGAGCGGCAGACGCGGGTGCCCACCTCGATCTGTGAGCGCAGAAACTCCGGGCTCACTTGGCCGCGCAGTGCTTTCTCGGCCTTGGCGAGCAGCGCCTCCGGCGGCTCCGGCGCCAGATCGCGCGTCTCCTTGTCGACAAGGAGATATTCCTCTTCGATGCCGATGCTGAATGAAGGTTCCGGAATCGCCATGGCGGGCACTTTACACAATCGCCGCGGCTCCGGGAGAGCCTAAGCGTCAGACCAGCCCTTTGAGCAGATAGCCGATGAAATAGGCGACGCTCGCCGCGAGCATGCCGATAAGGAGGGTCTCGGAGCCCGCCTGCCACCACGGCTTGGGCGACCAGCGGGCGCGAAACGACCCAATGGCGAAAAAGGTCGCGCCCGTCATGATCGCGGAGGGCCATTCGGGAGCGGCGAGGCCGAGGAGATAGGGGAGGAGCGGGACGCTGCCGCACGCCACAAAGGCGACAAACGTACAGAGTGCGGCATGGATGGGTGAACGGCTCACCGCGGGCATGCCGTGCTCTTCGGTCATCATGGTGTCGATCCAGCTCTCGCGGTGCCGGGTGATGACCTCGACGGCGGATTCGAGCGCATCACCTTCGAATCCCTTGGCTCTAAAGATCTGCCGAACCTCCTCACGCTCGCCTTCCGGGGCGAGGGCGATATGGCGCTCTTCCATGCGGCGCAGCTGGTCGTACTCGTCGCGTTCCGCGCGGGTGCCGGTATAGTTGCCCGCCGCCATGGAGAAACCGTCGGCCAGAAGGTTGGCGATGCCCAGGACGACCACCACCGTGGGAGACAGGTTGGCCCCGACGACGCCCGCCATAATGGCGAAAGTCGTGACCGTCCCGTCGATACCGCCATAGACCCAGTCGCGCAGATAGCTGACGCGCGGTCCGTGGCCGAGGCGCCTTGCTATGGCGCCAGGTGTGTGGCTGTGCTCGAGCGGGGGCAAAAGTTTCGTTCCCTTCCCTGGCCTTAAGGATTATGTGGCATGCCAGGTAAGCGCGGGCAATCGCAAGCAACGCTTGCCTAGCCACAGTCATTTCAATCGCTTATATAGCGGGGACTTAAGTGGAGAGTAGACGCATGGCACCGCGTTGGAGCCCCGAACACTGGCGTACGAAGCCGATCGAGCAGGTCCCGGTCTATCCGGATCCGGCCCAGCTTGCCGAGGTGGAGCAGCAGCTTGGCACGTTCCCGCCGCTCGTTTTTGCAGGCGAGGCGCGGGAGCTCAAGGCTAAGCTCGCCCGCGTCGCGCAAGGCGAAGCCTTCCTACTTCAGGGCGGAGATTGCGCGGAAAGCTTCGCGGAGCATGGCGCGGACACGATCCGCGACTTCTTCCGCGTGTTCCTGCAAATGGCCGTGGTGCTGACCTATGCCGGCGGGTCGCCGGTGGTGAAGGTCGGCCGCATCGCCGGCCAATTCGCCAAGCCGCGCTCCGCGCCCACCGAGACGCAAGACGGCACGGAGTTGCCGAGCTATCGCGGCGACATCATCAACGGCATCGATTTCTCGGAAGCCTCGCGCACGCCGGATCCGCAGCGCATGCATATGGCCTATCGCCAGGCTGCCGCGACGCTGAACTTGCTGCGCGCCTTTGCGCAGGGCGGCTACGCCAATCTGGAGCATGTGCATCAGTGGAATCTCGGCTTCGTCAAGGATAGTCCCGCCGGACACCGCTACCAGGAACTGTCGGATCATATCGCCGAGACGCTGCGCTTCATGCGCGCCATTGGGCTTACCGCCGACAATACGCCGCAGCTGCGTTCGACCAGCCTCTATACGAGCCATGAGGCGTTGCTGCTCGGCTATGAGCAGGCGTTGACGCGCATCGATTCAACGTCCGGGGATTGGTACGCTACCTCGGGACATTTCCTGTGGGTGGGCGACCGCACGCGTCAGCTCGACCATGCGCATCTCGACTATCTCCGCGGCGTCAAGAATCCGGTCGGCGTGAAGACCGGTCCGACGATGACGCCCGACGAGCTGCTCAAGTTGATCGATCTCTTGAGCCCGCAAAACGAGCCGGGGCGCTTGACGCTGATCTGCCGGTTCGGCGCCGACAAGGTCGGCAAGCATCTCTCCGCGCTCATCCGCGCGGTGGAGCGTGAAGGCAAGTCCGTGGTCTGGGCTTGCGATCCGATGCACGGCAACACCATCAAGGCGGGCAACAGCGGCTACAAGACGCGCCCGTTCGACCTGATCCTGAAAGAGGTCGAGGCGTTCTTCGATATCCATCGCAGCGAAGGCACCCATGCGGGCGGCATCCATGTGGAGATGACCGGACGCAACGTGACGGAGTGCGTGGGCGGCGCCAAGGCCGTGACCGAGACGGACCTTTCGGACCGCTATCACACCCATTGCGACCCAAGGCTCAACGCCGATCAGTCGATCGAGTTGGCCTTCATCGTGGCCGAGCGGCTGCGGCGAGATCGGGAAGGGCGGCCCCAGCCGGAAGTCTCCGTCGTCGCCGGCGAGTAGGCGGGGATAGTCTTTTGCGCGCTTGTTTGTGCTGCGCCCACCGCTAAGTTCGATCCATGACCGGTGAAACCAAGGACTCATTCAAGCTCGCGCTTGCGCAGCTCAACCCGGTCGTGGGCGATATCGAGGGCAATCTCGAGAGAGCCCGGGCGGCGCGGGCGGTCATGGGCAAGGCCGGCGCGGATCTGATCGCCTTCACCGAGCTTTATCTCACCGGCTATCCGCTCGAAGATCTGGTGCTGAAGCCGGCCTTGCAGCGCGCGGCGCGCGAGGCCTGCGAGGCGTTGGCCCAGGACACGGCCGATGGCGGGCCGGCCATCCTGATGGGGCTTCCCTGGGGCGAGCCGCCGTTCGTCTATAACGCAGTCGCGCTCCTGGACGGAGGCCGTATCGAGGCGGTGCGCTACAAGAACAACCTGCCGAATTACGGCGTGTTCGATGAGAAGCGCGTCTTCGCCGCGGGGCCCATACCGGCGCCGATCCATTTTCGGGGCGTATGCCTCGGTGTGCCGGTCTGCGAGGACATCTGGGCCGAGGACGTCTGCGAGTCTCTCGTTCAGGCGGGTGCGGAGATCCTGATCGTGCCCAACGGTTCGCCCTATTGGATGGACAAGCAGGAGACCCGTTACGGCGTGGCGGAGACGCGGGTGGCGGAGACGCGCCGGCCGCTCGCCTATCTCAACCAAGTCGGCGGTCAGGACGAACTCGCCTTCGACGGCGCCTCCTTCGTGCTCAATGCCGATGAGGAGATTGCCGTGCAGCTCCCTGCTTGGGAGGTGGCGCTCGCACTCACGGAATGGCGTCGCGAGGACGGGCGTTGGCATTGCCTGCCCGGTCAGATCGCCGAGGTGGAGGAAGGCGATGCCGCCAACTACCTCGCCTGCGTCACGGGCCTGCGCGACTATATCGACAAGAACGGCTTTTCCGGCGTGGTCCTCGGACTTTCCGGCGGGATCGATTCGGCGCTCTGCGCCGTGATGGCGGTGGACGCCCTCGGCGCCGACCGCGTGCACTGCGTGATGCTGCCTTACGAATACACCAGCAAGGAAAGCCTGAGCGATGCGGAGGCGGTCGCCAAGGCGTTGGACGTGCGCTACGACATCGTGCCGATCCACGACGGCGTCGAGGGTTTGGCCGCGTGCTTGGAGAACGTCCTGAAAGGACCGCCGGAGGACTTCACGGCGGAGAACCTTCAGTCGCGCACGCGCGGCACGCTTCTAATGGCGATCTCCAACAAGCTCGGGCCTCTCGTGCTGACCACCGGCAACAAGTCGGAGGTTTCGGTGGGCTACGCCACCCTCTACGGCGACATGAACGGCGGCTTCAATCCGCTCAAGGATCTGTACAAGGGGCAAGTCTATGCGCTGTCGCGCTACCGCAACGCGCATCGGCCCAAAGGTTGTCTCGGGCCGGACGGCGTCATCATTCCGGACAGCGTGCTCACCAAGGATCCCTCGGCCGAGCTGAAGCCCGGTCAGCGCGACGTGGATTCGCTGCCGCCATACCCTGTGCTGGACGATATTCTCAATTGCCTGGTGGAGCTTGAGATGCCGGTTCCCGAGATCGTCGCGCGGGGGCACGCCCCGGAGTTGGTGCAGAAGGTGGAGCGCATGCTCTATCTCGCCGAGTACAAGCGGCGGCAGGCGGCGCCTGGGACGAAGATCACCGCCAAGAATTTCGGCCGCGACCGCCGCTATCCCATCACCAACAAATTCCGTGAGCGGCTGTAGATGACCGTCACCGTCCGTTTTGCGCCGAGCCCCACGGGGCGGCTCCACGCCGGCAATATCCGCACCGCGCTGATCAACTTTCTGTTCGCGAAGAAGCAGGGTGGGGACCTCATTCTGCGCCTCGACGACACGGATCAGGAACGGTCGACGGAAGAGTTCGCGCGCGGCATCGAGGAGGACCTCGCCTGGCTAGGTATCGCCTGGAGCGAGTTCGTGCGTCAGTCGGACCGGTTCGCCCGCTACGAGATAGCGGTCGCGAAGCTGAAGGAGACAGGTCGGCTCTATCCGGCCTACGAGACCCCGGAGGAGCTGGAGCTGAAGCGCAAGCGGCAGCTCGCGCGCGGCAAGCCGCCGGTCTATGACCGGGCGGCCCTAAATCTCTCGGACGAGAACAAGGCCAAGCTCGAGGCGGAAGGGCGGAAGCCTCACTGGCGTTTCTTGCTGGAGCCGCGGGACGTGGTCTGGGCCGATCTGGTGCGCGGCACACAGCACGTCGATGCAGCCTCGCTGTCCGATCCGGTCCTTATCCGTGCCGATGGCAGCTATCTCTACACGCTGCCGAGCGTGGTGGACGATATCGATCTCGGTATAACCCACGTGATCCGCGGCGAGGATCATGTGGCCAACACCGCGCCGCAGCTTCAGCTCTTCGAGGCGCTTGGCGCGACCCCGCCCGCCTTCGGGCATCACAATCTTCTCGTCGGCGCGGACGGGCAGGCGTTGTCCAAGCGCGACCGGTCGCTTGCCATCGAGGGCATGCGGGCGGAGGGGCTTGAGCCTCTTGCGGTCGTCAGCTACGCGGCGACGATCGGCACGTCCGATCCGGTCGCGCCTCATACGAGCCTGGATGAGCTCGTTGAAGCCTTCGAGTTCGCCAAGCTGTCGCGGGCCCCGGCGCGGTTCGATGCCCAGGATTTGCGCCTTCTGAACGCGAAGCTCCTGCACATGCTGCCCTTCGCGGCGGTGTCCGAACGCCTGGAGGCCCTGGGCGTCACGGGTGACGAGGCGTTCTGGGAGGCAGTGCGGGGCAATCTCGCGGTGCTGGCGGACGCGAAGGCGTGGTGGGGTGTGGTGACGGGACCGGTCGTGCCCGTGATCGAGGATCCCGCGTTCTGCACGGCGGCCGCCAGGCTGCTGCCTCCGGAGCCGTGGGATGCGGAGACTTGGGGCGCCTGGACCTCGGCCGTGAAGGCCGAGACCGGGGCCAAGGGGAAGGCGCTGTTCCAGCCCTTGCGTCTTGCTCTCACGGGCGAGAGCCACGGCCCTGAGCTGAAACAGCTCCTGCCCCTGATCGGACATGACCGCGCGCAGGCGCGGCTCCAAGGCCGCAACGCGTAACGGTCGGCAGCCGCTAGTTTACGGCGGCGCGGGGCTTCTTGATGATCGTCGACTGACCCTGAGGCGGCGGCGCGGCAGGCGCTTGGGCTGCGGCGGGCGGCGGAGGTGCAGCCTGGGGTGCGGGCTCTGCGGCCGGCGCGGCCTCGGGAGGTTCGGTGCTCCCGGTGATATCGAGATCGAGCTCCGGCATCTGGCCGAGGTCCGGCGCTTCTGCCGCCGGTTGGGCCGGCGCAGGAGCCGGTGCGCCGCCGGCCGCATTGGCCTGTGCCGCGCCGGTCGCGGCGGGATCGGCTTGGGCCTTCTTGTTGGCCGCCTCGATCTTGGTCGGGTTGTACTCGGACTGCTTGCAGGAGCAGCCGCCCACGTATTCCTGGCGATAGCGAAGCGCCACCGGCAGATCCATGTAGGCCGAGCCTTGCAGCGAGATGGCCTGCTCGATCTCCTGGCCCGGGTTGCGATAGACGTAGAGCTCGGCAGGCGCGGCGCAATTCGCCTGGCAGGCCTCGGCGTCCTGGGCCAGCCGGCTGCCATAGGTCGAGTAGCTGACCGGATAATAGAAGCCGTCACACAGGCGCACGCAGACCGAGCGGTAGCGGCCGTTCGGGTTGATGCTGCGGTAGATCGGCGACTGGTACTCCGGCTCGCGGGGGCCGCCAAAGAAGTCGAACAGACCGCCGCCGTCGTTGCTGGGGGCGCCACTACAGCCGTTGCGCTGCAGAGCCTGCTGGAGTTCCGCCTGACGGCGCCGGTTGCCGCCGCCGCGCTGAAGCGACTTGCGCTGCTCTTGGAGCCGGGCCAGTTGCCGCCGGGCATCCTCCATGCGGTTGTTCATGCTCAGGCACTGGGGGGTGCGTTTCAGAGCACGGCCGAAAATGAAGAGGCGCTCGTAGCAGCCGGCGTCGTCCATGGAGGCCTGGGTGCCCTGGAAGATGCGGTCCTGCTGGGCGATCTGCTGGTCGAGATCGGCCAGTTCGGCGCCGTTCAGACCGCCGCCCCGGGCCGCGGCCATCTCCTGCTGGAGCTGCATGCAGCGGAAATCCTGCTCGCTCTGGGCCTGGGCGCCGCCCGAGAATGCCAGGCACGCGAACGCAAGCAGGCCCAGCCAGCCGAAAGACCGCGCTGACGGCGCAGGGATGCGCCGAAAATGGCGATGAATGCCCACGATGATTTACCGGTCCCCGGAAAGCCTCTAACCCATTATGAGCCCGCAAAATCCGGGGTCAATGAGGCATGAATAAGATGGTTTGCTTGACGATTTGGCCGTTTCCCGCCATAAGCGGCCCAAGATGACGCACGCGCAACCGAACCTTATCATTTCCTGCTGCATTATTTCCGGCTAGCAAACAAGCTCGCGCGGGTCGTTCCTCTTTTAGCCATCATACTCTTATTTGACGAACATCCGGCGAGCCCCCGAGAGGCTTGTCTGTGCCTATTTCGCTCTACAACACGCTAACCCGCCGAAAAGAGGCCTTCGAGCCCCTCGATCCTGCGCATATACGCATGTATGTGTGCGGGCCGACGGTCTACGACTACGCCCATATCGGCAATGCGCGCCCGGTCATCGTCTTCGATGTGCTGTTCCGGCTGCTGCGTCATGGCTATGGCCCCGAGCAGGTCACCTATGTGCGCAACGTCACCGACGTCGATGACAAGATCAACGCCCGCGCGGCTAAGGATTATCCCGACCTGCCCCTGAACGAGGCGATTCGCAAGGTCACCGAGAAGACCGAAGCGCAGTTCCACGACGACATGGCTGCGCTCGGGGCGCTCGATCCCACGGTCGAGCCGCGCGCCACCGAGCATATCGGTGAGATGCGGGGCATGATCGACCGCCTGATCGCCAATGGCTGCGCCTATGTGGCCGAGGACCATGTGCTGTTCCACGTCTCGTCGATGCCCGACTACGGCAGTCTGTCCGGGCGGTCGCTCGACGAGATGATCGCCGGCGCCCGTGTCGAGGTGGCTCCGTTCAAGCGCGACCCCATGGACTTCGTGCTGTGGAAGCCGTCCAAGCCCGGCGAGCCCTCCTGGCCGTCACCCGGCGGCATCGAAACTGAGGGCCGTCCGGGCTGGCATATCGAGTGTTCCGCCATGGCGGCAGCGCATCTCGGCGACGTCTTCGACATTCATGGCGGCGGCATCGATCTGGTGTTCCCGCACCATGAGAACGAGATCGCACAATCGCGCTGCGCGCACGGCACAGACGTCATGGCGAATGTCTGGATGCATAACGGCTTCCTCCAGGTGGAGGGCGAGAAGATGTCGAAGAGCCTCGGGAACTTCGTCACCGTGCATGATCTGCTTACCGGCTGGCAGGGGTACGCGTGGCCGGGAGAGGCGCTGCGCCTCAACATGCTGCGCACGCATTACCGCCAGCCGCTCGACTGGACTTTCGCCAGTCTGGACGAGGCGCACAAGACGCTGTGGGATTGGTATGGCGACCTCGACGAGAGCGCCGCCGCTCCGGATGTGCCGTCCGCCGTGACCGAGGCGCTGTCCGACGATCTGAACACGCCCAACGTCATCGCCGAGCTGCATAAGCTGCATCGCGCGGGACATTTCGAGGAACTGCGCACGGCGCTCGCTTTCCTCGGCTTCTCGGGCCAGCGGGCCAAGATCGAGCGGGTTCGCCAGGACGGTGCAGGCGACGCCGACACGAGCGCGGTCGACGGACTGATCGCCGCGCGCAACGCCGCGCGTCAGGCCAAGGACTTCAAGGAGGCCGACCGGATTCGCGGCGAGCTTGAAGCCATGGGTATCGTGTTGAAGGACGCCAAGGATCCGAGAACGGGCGAGCTCGTCACCACGTGGGAGGTCGCCCGATGAGCGCGGAGGCCAATCCCCGTCTCGCGTTGCGGCCGATGCTGCCGGACGAGGCGCCGCTCCTTGCCGAGATCTTTCGTGCCAGCGTCCTCGAATTGACGGGTGACGACTATACGGAACAGCAGCAAAATGCCTGGGCGGCCGTCGCCAACGACGAAGCGGCTTTCGCCGAGCGTCTGGCAGGCGAGGTGACCATCGTCGCCACCATGAGCGGATCGCCGGTCGGTTTCGCTTCGTTGGAGGCCGACGACAAGATCGGTTTCTTCTATGTGCATCCGGCCGCGATCGAGCGGGGCGCCGGCACGATGCTCGCCGACGCACTCGAGAAACTGGCGGCCGGCCGCGGCGCGGAGGCCCTCAACGTGGACGCAAGCGACACGGCCTATGACTTTTTCGGCAAGCGCGGCTATGCCGCTCAGCAGCGCAACAGCGTCCGGCGCGGCGACGAATGGCTGGCCAATACCACGATGAAGAAGACGCTGGCCGGCAAGGAGACCATGCAATGAAGCCGTTTTTGCAGGACGTGCCGTTCAAAGGCTCGCGGCGGGTCTATCTTGCGATCAAGATCTTGGTGCTCGTGCTGGCTGTCCTGCTGGCGCTGCACTTCTTCTTTGGTGTGGTGTAGGTCATGGCGCGCGAAGCTCTTTCTCTTTACGACACGACCTTGCGGGACGGCGCTCAGACCCAAGGAGTCGATTTTTCCCTCGAGGATAAGCTCTTGATCGCGGAGCAGCTCGACGGGCTCGGTATCGATTATGTGGAGGCCGGCTATCCCGGCGCGAATCCCACCGATACCAAGTTTTTCGGCGAGGACCGCAAGCTCGGCACGAGGCTCACCGCCTTCGGCATGACCAAGCGGCCGGGCCGGTCGATCTCCAACGATCCGGGCTTCCAGGCGCTGCTTGCCGCGCAGGCCGATGCGATCTGTCTCGTGGGCAAGACCTGGGATTTTCACGTCGACGTGGCGCTCGGCATCACGCTCGATGAGAACCTGGCGGGGATCAAGGAGTCCGTCGAGGCCGTGGTGGCGAGCGGCCGGGAGGCGCTGCTCGACTGCGAGCATTTCTTCGACGGCTACAAGGCCAACCCGGACTATGCGCTGTCCTGCGCCAAGACGGCTTATGAGGCCGGCGCGCGTTGGGTGGTGCTGTGCGACACCAATGGCGGCACGCTGCCGGAGGAGATCGAGGCGATCGTTGGCGAGGTGGTGACGCATGTCCCCGGCGATCATCTGGGGATCCATGTGCATAACGACACGGACAACGGCGTGGCGAACTCGCTCGCGGCGGTGCGGGCGGGCGCGCGGCAAATCCAAGGCACGCTCAACGGCTTGGGCGAGCGCTGCGGCAACGCCAACCTGACGTCGATCATCCCCACGCTCATGCTCAAGTCCGACTACGCGGAGCGCTACGAGACAAAGGTCACGCCGGAGAAGCTGGCGACCTTGACCCATGCCTCGCGCGTTCTCGACGAGGTGCTCAATCGCGCGCCGAATCGGCATGCGCCTTATGTGGGCGAGTCCGCCTTCGCCCATAAAGGGGGCATTCACGTCTCCGCCGTGCAGAAGGACCCGCGCACTTACGAGCATGTGCCGCCGGAGTCTGTCGGCAATGTGCGCAAGCTTTTGGTGTCCGACCAGGGCGGCCGCTCCAACATCCTGGCGCAGCTGGACCACATCGGCATCTCCGTGCCGAAAGACGATCCGCGCGTCGGCCGTCTGCTCGACGTGGTGAAGGAGCACGAGGCGGTCGGCTATGCCTACGAGGCGGCGGAAGCGTCCTTCGAGCTTCTCGCACGGCGCATGCTCGGCAACGTCCCGCAGTTTTTCGACGTGGAGTCCTTCCGCGTCATGGTGGAGCGGCGGCACAACGCGGTCGGCGACCTGGTCACGATCTCGGAAGCGACGGTGAAGGCGCGCGTCAACGGCGACACGGTGATGTCGGTGGGCGAGGGCAACGGTCCGGTGAATGCGCTCGACAACGCGCTTCGCAAGGATCTCGGCCCGTATCAGAGCTATATCGATGACCTCGAACTCGTCGACTACAAGGTCCGCATCCTCACCGGCGGCACGGACGCGGTAACCCGCGTCTTGATCGAGAGCCGCGACGGCGAGGGACGGCGCTGGTTCACGGTCGGCGTCTCGCCGAATATCGTGGACGCTTCGTTCGAGGCGCTCCTCGACTCGATCAACTACAAGCTGATCCGCGACGGCGCGCCGGCGCCTTGAGGTGAGGTCATGGCCGACGCAAAGACCGAGCGAAGCGCTGGCTGCGCGTGCGGCCGCCTGACCGTCAAGACGACCGGTGAGCCGGTCGACGTCTATCTGTGCAGCTGCTTGAAGTGCCAGCGGGGCACCGGCAGCGCTTTTTCCTATGCAGCGCTCTTTGCCGACTCCGCGGTGACGATCGCCGGTGACCGGCAGCAGTATGCGGACCGGGGCGATTCCGGGCGGGCGATCGAGAGCTCCTTCTGTCCGACGTGCGGGACCGCCGTTGCGTTCCGTGCCGAAGGTTTGCCGGGGGTGATCGGCGTGCCGGTCGGCTGCTTCGCCGACCCGAATTTTGCCAGACCATCCAAACTGTTCTGGGCGTCGCGGCGTCATCACTGGCTCGACCTGCCGGCGGACATCGCGGAGATCGATACGCAGTAGCTCAGAACTTCGCGGCGATCTCCGCTTCCGCTTGCGTCTCCGCCGCGCTCGGCGTGACCTCGAGCGCGCGTTCGATGGCCGGCAGGATGTCGCCGACGCTTTCCGCCACGGTCATCTTGAGTTCGAAGCCGCTCCGGATAAAGCCTTGGCCGGTCATCTTGTCGAACAGCTTGAGCAGCGGGTCCCAAAACCCGTCGATGTTGGCGAGCACGATCGGCTTCTTATGCCGCCCGAGCTGTGTCCAGGTGAGCTGCTCGACGAATTCCTCCAGGGTCCCGATCCCGCCCGGCAGGGCCACGAAGGCGTCGGACTTCTCGAACATCAGATGTTTGCGCTGATGCATGTCGTCCACCACGATCAGCTCCTGCGCCTCGATCAGCATGTGCTCCCGCGCGGAGAGGAAGCCGGGGATGATGCCCGTGACGTGACCCCCATGGTCGAGAACCGCGCGGGCCACAATGCCCATCAGCCCGAGATCGCCGCCGCCATAGACGAGACCGACGCCCGCCGTGGCGAGGGTCTTCCCAAGCGCCCGCGCGGCCTTGGCAAAGGCGGGATTTTGCCCGGCGCCGGAACCGCAATAGACGCAGACAGTTCGAAGAGTTGGTCGAGCCTGGCTCATGGGGTCATCTGCCACCGGGCCTCTATGGGCGTCAAGCAACCCTGTTTGGCGAACGGTCTGGAAGCCGGCCAAGCGATCCGTTAGGGTCCGGCCAACGCCGCTGGAGGCGCGTTCCGCGAACATCCGGCGGCATCAGAGATGAAGCGTTCTTAGGAGTACCCAAATGATTGGTAGCAAGCTGACGGCCTGGGCGGCCGCCCTCGCAGTTATTCTCGGCGTGGCCTATGTCACGCCTGCCATAACCGCAGAGGGTGATGCGCCGGCTGCGGATGTGGTCGGCGAGGCGTCCTCGCCGTCACCGAAATCCCCGATCAAGGTCGGTGTCGTCGATTACCAGAAGGCCGATGAAGGTCCGGGCACTTTCAAGCTGTCCGGGACCGCCATCGCCGGCAAGACGGTCTACATCTATCTCGACGAGAAGCCCATCGCGCAGGTCATGGCGGCCGAGGGCGACGGCGCGTGGAGCGCCGAGGAGAAGCTCGAGATCGACGACAAGGTGCATGTGGTTCGCGTTGAGCAGCTCGACGAGACGACGAACATGATGGCCGCCCGCGCCGAGTTCCGTATCTCGCTGTCACCGCCGACTCCCGAGGACCTTGCGGCGCCGCCCCCCGGCTTCGAGTAGGGGATCGGCCCCGGCCCGGCTTGGCGCGGGGCCTGCGGAGGACTATATCGGATAGCGAGGGGCAGCCGTTCACGCTGCCCCTTTTGCCGCGCGCCGTAACGCGCTGATAGAAAAGTCCTTTCATGCAAGACCGACTGCCGCAATCGACGAGCGACGCCCTGCTTCACGGCCGGGCCGGGCAGCTTGCCGTCTTGCGGGAGCTGATTCCATATGTCTGGCCCAAGGGCCGGCGGGACTTGCATGCGCGCGTGATCGTGGCCTTCGCCGCGCTGGTGATCGCCAAGGTCATCACCTTGGCGGTGCCGATCGCCTACAAGAACGTGGTGGACTATCTCACCGGGGAGGCCACGACAGGCGCGGCCCCAGGCGTCGGGTTCCTCGGTCTGGCGATCGTTCCGGCGATGCTCATCGTCGCCTACGGGGTGGGGCGCATCCTGATGGTGCTGTTCGCGCAAGTGCGCGACGTGATTTTCACCGTCGTCTCCCAGAACGCGGTGCGCCGGCTCGCCAACCGCACCTTCCGGCATCTGCATAGACTCTCCTTGCGCTTTCACCTGGAGCGCCGCACGGGCGGACTAAACCGGGTGATCGAGCGCGGCATCTCCGGCGTCGACACGATCATGCGCATGGCCGTGCTGAACTCGATCCCGACCGCCGTCGAGCTCGTGATGATCGGCGGGCTGGTCGCCTGGTATTTCGGTTGGATCTACGTGGTCGTCGTGTTCGTCACCGTGACGGCTTATGTCGTGTTCACGTTTTTCGCGTCCGAGAAGCGCCTCGCCATTCGCCGCGACATGAATGAAAGCGACACCGAGGCGCACTCCAAGGCGACGGACAGTCTGCTCAATTTCGAGACCGTGAAATATTTCGGCAACGAGGAGTTGGAGGCGCGGCGTTTCGATTCCTCCATGGCGCGTTACGAGAAGGCCGCCATTCGCACCTATACGACGCTCGGCGTGCTGAACTCCGGCCAAGCGATTATTTTCAGCATCGGCATGGTCGTGTGCATGCTGCTCGCGGCGCGCGATGTCTCGCTCGGGGTGTTGACTGTCGGCGACTTCGTCATGATCAACGCCATTCTCATTCAGCTCTATATGCCTTTGAACTTCATGGGCATGGTTTATCGCGAGATCAAACAGGGGCTGATCGACATGGAGACCATGTTCGCGCTGCTGCACGAGCCCGCCGAGATTGCGGACCATCCGG
>CAYWIA010000021.1:18119-20483 GCA_964458245.1 uncultured Methyloceanibacter sp.
TATGGCCGTCCCGACGCCACCCCGGCGGAAGTGCGCGAGGCGGCGCGGCTCGCCCAGATCCACGATTTCGTCGTTTCCTTACCCCAAGGCTACGACTCTTTGGTCGGCGAGCGGGGCCTCAAGCTCTCCGGCGGCGAGAAGCAGCGCGTGGCCATCGCCCGCACCATCCTGAAGTCGCCGCCGATCCTGATGCTGGACGAGGCGACCTCGGCGCTCGACAGCCATACGGAGAAGGAGATCCAGGATGCGCTGGAGCGCGTGGCGCGCGAGCGCACGAGCTTGGTTATTGCGCACCGGCTCTCGACCGTGGTCCATGCCGACAACATCATCGTGCTCGACGAGGGGGCAATCGTGGAGCAGGGCACCCATGCCGAGCTTCTCGACAAAGGCGGGCTCTATGCCAGCCTGTGGGCGCGGCAGCGCGAGGCCGAGGAGGCGCGCGAACGTTTGGCGCATGCGCTCGAGGAAGACGATATTCACGACTCCCGCGCGGCCGAGCGCTTGGAGGACGAGGCACTCGCCTCGAATTGACCAGAGAAGCTTAGGAGCACCATGAACGACCGGCATAGTCTGCTCGATACGATTACCAACGCCTTTGTGCCGATCCATCGCGACGGCTACAAATTCGTAGGCATTGCGGCCATCGCCGCATTGGTCCTGCTTCTGTTTGCGCCGGTGCTCGGCTGGATCGCCGTGTTGCTCACCGCCGCAATCGCCTATTTCTTCCGCGACCCAGAGCGGGTCACGCCCGACCGGCCGGGACTGATCGTTAGTTCCGCCGACGGCAAGGTCGCCGCGGTGATCGAGGGCGTGACCGCCCCGCGCGAGCTGGCGCTCGGCACCACGATTTTGACGCGGGTCTCCGTGTTCTTGTCCGTACTCGACGTGCACGTCGTGCGCGCGCCGGTCGGTGGCAGGATCATCCACAGCGCTTACGTCCCCGGCGCTTTTCTCAATGCCGAGCTCGACAAGGCGAGCGAGGAGAACGAGCGGCAGGCCTTCGTCATCGAGACAAAGTCCGGCGCCAGGATCGGTGTGGTTCTGATCGCAGGGCTGGTGGCGCGGCGAATCGTGACTTTCGTGAACGACGGGGCTAGCGTGGAGGCGGGCGAGCGCATGGGCTTGATCCGGTTCGGCAGCCGCGTCGACCTCTACCTCCCGGCCGGCGTCGATGTTCTGGCCGCGATCGGCCAGACGGCGATAGGTGGTGAGACGGTGCTCGCGACATACGCAGACGACACGCGGGGGAAGGCGTAAGAGTTCATGTTTCCTCCTTTTGATCCGGAACGGGAAGACCGCAAGCCGCGGCAACGCGTGTTCGCCCGCGGCCAGGTGCCGGTCCGCGTGCTCATTCCCAACATCTTCACGCTTGTCGGGCTGTGCGCGGGTCTGACCGCAATTCGCATGGGTATCGAGCATCGCTGGGATCTCGCGGTGGCGGCGCTCGTGTTCGCGGCGTTTCTCGACGGCATTGACGGCCATGTGGCACGTCTTCTGAAAGCCTCGTCCCGCTTCGGGGCCGAACTCGACAGCCTTGCCGATTTCGTCAATTTCGGCGTGGCGCCGGCCATCATCATGTTCAACTGGGCGCTGGAGGATCTGCGCAGCCTGGGCTGGATCGCGGTGCTGGTCTTCGCGGTTTGCTCGGCGCTCCGGCTCGCCCGCTTCAATGTGTCGCTCGATCGGACCGACCTGCCCGCCTGGCAAAACGCCTTCTTCGTCGGCGTGCCGGCGCCGGCCGGAGCCATCATTCTGCTCCTGCCGATTTATGCCCAGGATCTGGGCCTGCATCTGCCGAGCCTGACCCCGCTCGTCCTGATCTATACCTTGGCGATCGCGCTGCTGATGGTCTCGAATGTCCCCACTTTCTCGATAAAAATGATCGGCCAGCGGATCCACCGGGAGTATGTGCCGCCGGTTTTCGTCCTCGCTGCGCTTTTCATTGCCCTGCTTTTGACCTATCCATCGCTCACGCTCGCTGTCGGGTCGGTGACTTATCTCGCGCTGATCCCGGTCAGCGCCTACCGTTACCTCGCCGCCAAGCGGAAGGCCGAGACCCACGCCAAGACCCAGAACGGCAAAGGCTTGGAAAAAGCCGAGCCTGCAGCCAAGGGCTCCCGATCGACGAGTACGAGTGCGAAGTGATGAAGCAGCGCCTGTCTTCCTATCTCCGTCAGCTCGAAGCGGAGAGCATCTACATCATGCGCGAGGTGGTCGCCGAGTTCCGCAATCCGGTGATGCTCTACTCCATCGGCAAGGACTCCTCTGTCCTGCTGCATCTCGCCATGAAGGCGTTCTATCCGGCCAAACCGCCGTTCCCGCTGCTCCACGTCGACACCACCTGGAAGTTCCGGGAGATGATCG
>CAYWIA010000022.1:0-20152 GCA_964458245.1 uncultured Methyloceanibacter sp.
GACACCAACAATCCGGAGCTCGATCCCGACCACTGGGTCGCGGTCAAGAACCCGTTCCTGGTGGCCTTCCGCTGCCTGACGATCGTGTTCTGGTATCACCAGTATTTCTGGAAGCACATCGCCTTCCACGCGCACATCCCGGGCATGCGGCCGCTCACGATCCACATCGTCATCATGCACGCGCTCTACTACGGGGTGGCGATTGGCCTGTCGCTGATGGGCTATTGGCGCGAGGTCCTGATGCTGTGGATCTTCCCGCACATCCTCGCCTCGGCGCTAATCATCTACTTCTTCGCCTATCTCACCCATGCGCCTCATGAGGTGCACGAGCGTTATCGCGATACCAACGTGTTCTGGGTGCGCGGCAAGATCATCGAGCCGATCGTGAACTGGCTCTATCTGTTCCAGAACTTCCACCTCATCCATCACCTCTTCCCGCGGATTCCATTCTACAGATACGGCCAAGCCTTCCGCGATTTGAAGCCGGTGCTGGATAAGGAACAGGCGCACATTTACGAATACGATTTCGGCCCGCACAGCGAGGCGCAAGCGCAGTCGTCGTCCTAGGGATTGTCGCCCTGCTCGAAGCTGAGATCGGCGGGCGAGATCAGCACCGAGAACTGCTGACACCAGATCACCACGCTCGGGAACTGCTTGAGATCGACGCCCGCCGGGATCGGGTAATTCTGGCTGCCCTTGAAGGCGCGCAACCGACCAAGGTCCACATACATCGTGTCGGTGACGTCGCTCGAGGAGCGGATTTCGGCCTTCGGCACCAGATAGACGTGGAAATCGGGGCCCGGTCCCACCTCGAAGTCTTCACCGAGAAAGACCGTGCTGGGATAGACGCTGACTGCGCCTTTGCCGTAATGCACCGGATCGTTGGGATTGGCCTGGATGAATGTGCCCTTGGCCACGAGCTTGCCGGTCTCCTCCCGGCTCAAGCTCTCCGTGGCGTCCGGCGGCGGGAAAATGTACGGGAAGACGAAAATCCCGATCACAAACCCGGCGGCCAGTCCGAGCAGACTTCCGGCCAGAAACCCCTTCACCCACCGCCACATGTCATGCCTCCCGCAGCCCTAAAAGAGCATAGGAGCTTGCCATGGCGAGCCCATGAAGGCGAGCGAGCGGCCGCTCAATGCATGCAAAGCTCGCCTTCCACGAAGCTGAATTCTGTCGGGGAGATCAGCTTCTTGTGCGCCACGCGCACCCGGTAAAGCGGTCCTTCGAGATTTGCGTCCCAGAAATCCAGGAAATCCGTGAGCCTGGGAAAGCGCGGCGCCATGTCGTAATCCTGCCAGATATAGCTCTGCAGCAGCTTTGGATGGTCGGGAAGGCGGTAGAGAATTTCGGCGGTGGTCAGCGAGTACCCTGCAATCTGGTGAACGAATCCCTGGTCCATCAGTCCTCGTCCCTGTTTGGTCATCGTGTTTTGACTTTTTCAATGCTAATCACGGGCCGGGCTTGCGTCCAGCCAATTTCATAAGTCAAATCAGCATGTTGGCAGCAACCCGGAGACAGTGCTAATTTTCTGGCACTCTCGCCTTGAAAGTGCCAAACCGTGATTCTAAATAGCCTTGTGGCGCGCCCGTTCCGGGCTCAGCGCCTGTTTCATGACAATTTGGACAATCTGTTTGGAGGAGATCGCAAGATGAAGTTTCGTCCATTGCATGACCGCGTCGTGGTGCGTCGGATCGACGAGGACGAACGGACCAAAGGCGGCATCATCATCCCGGACACCGCGAAGGAGAAGCCGCAGCAAGGCGAAGTCGTCGCTGTCGGCCCCGGTGAGACCGACGAGAAGGGCCAGGTTCAGCCTCTAGACGTAAAGCCCGGCGACCGCGTGCTGTTCGGCAAGTGGTCCGGCACCGAGGTCAAGATCGACGGTGAGGACCTGCTCATCATGAAAGAGAGCGACATTCTCGGCGTGCTCGAAGACTCGGTCGCCAAGAAGAAGGCCGCCTAACCACCCGTTTGAATTCCACCTTTGCCCCTGAGATGCCGGTTGGCCGGCGCCATGGGTGAGGCCCTTAGGAGTAAGAAGACATGTCTGCCAAGGAAGTAAAATTTTCCCAAGACGCGCGCGAGAAAATGCTCAAAGGCGTCGATATCTTGGCCAACGCGGTCAAGGTGACGCTCGGCCCCAAAGGCCGCAATGTGGTGCTCGAAAAATCCTTCGGCGCGCCGCGCATCACCAAGGACGGCGTCACGGTCGCCAAGGAGATCGAACTCGAAAACAAGTTCGAGAACATGGGCGCACAGATGGTGCGCGAGGTTGCCTCCAGGACCGCCGATGAGGCGGGCGACGGCACCACGACCGCCACCGTGCTGGCCCAGGCCATCGTCAGGGAAGGCGCGAAGTCCGTCGCCGCCGGCTCGAACCCGATGGACCTGAAGCGCGGCGTCGATCTCGCCGTCACCAAGGTGGTCGAGGCCCTGAAGGAGAAGTCCAAGAAGGTCACCTCCAACGAGGAGATCGCCCAGGTCGGCACCATTTCCGCCAACGGCGATCAGGAGATCGGCCGCTTCATTTCCGAAGCCATGCAGAAGGTGGGCAATGACGGCGTGATCACCGTCGAAGAGGCCAAGAGCCTCGAGACCGAGCTGGAAGTCGTCGAGGGCATGCAGTTCGACCGCGGCTACATCTCGCCCTACTTCATCACCGACGCCGACAAGATGCGCGTCGAGCTCGAGAACCCGTACATTCTCATCGACGAGAAGAAGCTCTCCAATCTCCAGTCCATGCTGCCGCTGCTCGAGGCGGTGGTGCAGTCCGGCCGTCCGTTGCTGATCGTGGCCGAGGACGTGGAGGGCGAGGCGCTGGCCACGCTCGTGGTCAACAAGCTGCGTGGCGGTCTGAAGGTCGCCGCCGTGAAGGCGCCGGGCTTCGGCGATCGCCGCAAGGCCATGCTGCAGGACATTGCCGTGCTGACGGGTGGCCAGGTCATCTCCGAGGATCTCGGCATCAAGCTCGAGAACGTAACGCTCGATATGCTCGGCCAGGCGAAGAAGATCGTCATCACCAAGGACGACACCACGATCGTCGACGGCGACGGCAAGAAGAAGGACATCGAGGCGCGCGTCGCCCAGATCCGTCAGCAGATCGAAGACACCAGCTCGGACTACGACCGCGAGAAGCTGCAAGAGCGGCTGGCCAAGCTCGCCGGCGGCGTTGCCGTGATCAAGGTCGGCGGCGCCACCGAGACCGAAGTGCGGGAGCGGAAGGACCGCGTCGACGACGCGTTGAACGCGACCCGCGCGGCCGTCGAGGAAGGCATCGTGCCGGGCGGCGGCGTGGCCCTGCTTCGTGCGTTGAAGGTGCTCGACACCGTCAAAGGCGCCAACGAGGATCAGAAGGTCGGCGTCAACATCGTCCGCCGTGCCCTTCAGGCTCCGTTGCGTCAGATCGCCGAGAATGCCGGCGAGGACGGGGCCGTGGTCGTGGGCAAGATCCTCGACAAGGACGAGTACAACTACGGCTACAACGCCGCGACGGGCGAGTACGGCAACCTGGTCAAGCAAGGCGTCATCGACCCGGCCAAGGTCGTGCGCACCGCGCTCCAGGATGCGGCCTCCATCGCCGGCCTGCTGATCACCACCGAAGCCATGGTGGCCGAGATGCCGAAGAAGGCATCGGCGCCCGCCATGCCCGGCGGCGGTATGGGCGGCATGGGCGGCATGGACTTCTAGTCTCGTAGCGTTCAGTTGCGTAGGTTGCGTCGCGTAAGTTGCGTTCCTGCGTAAAGGTACCCCCAGAGTATCGAGCCGCGCCTTCGGGCGCGGCTCTTTTCATATGTCTCCGTTGTCGTCATGGCCGGGCTTGTCGCGGCCATCCACGTCTTTAGATTAGTCGCCCGTGGATGCCCGGCACTTCGGCCGGACATGACGAGGAGTCATCGGTGGCGCGGAAGGACCAAGGCACGTCAGGGACCATCCGCGCCGGTGTCGGCGGCTGGATCTATGCGCCGTGGCGCGGGGTGTTCTATCCCAAGGGACTGCGACAAGCCGACGAGCTCGCCTACGCCACAAGCCACCTCACCTCGATTGAAATCAACGCCACCCATTACCGGCTGCAAAGTCCGAAGAGCTTCCGCAAATGGGCCGAGACCGCGCCGGACGGCTTCGTCTACTCGGTAAAGGGTCCGCGCCTCGTTACCCAGCAGAAGGTTCTGGCCGAGACGGACAAGTTCATCGAGCGTTTCTTCGCCTCCGGACTAAGCGAGCTCGGCGACAAGCTCGGACCGGTGCTCTGGCAATTCGCACCCTTCAAGACATTCGATGAGACCGACTTCGCCAAGTTCCTGGAACATCTGCCGAAAGACCTCGATGGGCGAAAGCTCAACCACGTGGTCGAGGTCCGCCATGCCAGCTTCCAGGATCCGGCGTTCATTCGCCTGCTCAAGGAGCATGGCGTGGCCCCTGTCTACGTGGACAGCGAAGACTATCCCTCCATCGCCGACCTCACCGGCGACGTCGTCTATGCGCGGCTGCAACGCGGCGGGGAAGCGATCGAGACCGGCTACCCGCCGAAGGACCTCGACACATGGGCCGCGCGCGCCAAGGTCTGGGCCGAGGGCGGCACGCCGAAGGATCTGCCTGTGGTGGACAACGGACACATCGCGGAGGCCAAACCGCGCGATGTGTTCGTGTATTTCATCCATGAGGGAAAGCTGCGCGCGCCCGCGGCTGCCATGAGCTTGATCGAGCGGCTCGGTTAGGCCTGAGCAAGCTCCTTGGCTCTCGCCAGGAGCTGCTCGCGGTCTTCGGCAAAACCGCCCTCGATCCAGTGCTGCTCGAGCGCGTGCAGCATCGCGCCGATCTGCGGTCCCTTGAAGTCGCCGAGCGCGGTGATATCAGGGCCCCGCAACGGAAACGCAGGCGCCTGCCAGCGGTCCGGCAGGTCGAGTGCGCGAAGCCAGCCGTCAGCGTCGGCGGGTGCGCCGCTCGCGGCCCACGCGAGCAGCATCTTCGGCGGAAACCTTTCCGCCCCGATCCTGTAGAGCAAGCGCTTCGCCGCATCCTCACCGGGCAGCGCGGCATCGAGGGTCTCATCGGCGCCGAGCGCGAGCAGCGCCTGATCCGCATTGGACAGCTTGAATCGCGCGGCAAGCCGAGGCGCATCCTCGGCCACGAACACCGAGAGCGCGGCCAGCCGCAAGATCGCGTTGGGCTCCCGGCCGCGCGCCGTCTCGATAGCGATCAGCCGCGCCAAGCGGTCGAGCCGCGGCGCGCTTCCCAGAATGTCGCTCAGAAGCCCGAAGTCGAACAGCGCTTCGACACCCTCGAACGCGCGCGGCGCAACCAAGAGCCGCTTGAGCTCGGCAGCGATCCGTTCCGCCGAAAGCTGGGCGAGGCCGTTCCGTTCCTGCACGCAGGCCGAAAGTCCTGCCGCATCGAGCGGCTCCTTGCCGTAGTAGGCATTGAAGCGAAAGAAGCGGAGGATCCGCAGATAGTCTTCCCGGATACGGGCCGCCGCATCGCCGATGAAGCGCACCCGTCCCGCGAGCAGATCTTCATAACCGCCGAGCGGGTCATAGAGCTTACCGTCCGCCCCGGCGTAGAGCGCGTTCAACGTGAAGTCGCGCCGTTGCGCGTCCTCCGACCAGTCCGTCGTGAAGGCCACCTTGGCGTGGCGGCCGAAGGTTTCGATGTCGCGCCGCAGCGTCGTCACCTCGAAGGAGACGCCGTCGGCCACCACCGTCACCGTCCCGTGCGCGATGCCGGTGGGGATGGCCTTGAGGCCACCTTGGCGCGCGCGAGCCATCACGTCCTCCGGCACCGCCATCGTGGCGAGATCGACTTCGCTCACGGGAAGGCCGAGCAGCGCGTCGCGCACGGCGCCACCCACGGCGCGCGTCTCGATGCCGTCGCCAGAGAGCGCGGCGAACACGCGGACCGTCTCCGGCCGCTTGAGCCATCCGGCGTCCTTCAACGAAGGTGGCGCCTCGGCGCGGGGGGTGTCGTGCTCGGCCATGGAGCCTCTAATGTCAGTCGACGCCGCCGGGTTTGATCACGCCGTCTTCGACGACAGGCGGGTGATAGGTCCCCTCGGGGCTGCCGCCGGAGAACTGCACCAGTGTCACCGTGACGGCAATCAGGAGTCCGAAGCCAATGGTCAGCAGCCAGAAAATCGGCGCGCCGGTCATCGCGCTCGCCGGCGCCCTGCCTTTCACCCAGATCATGTAGGCGGCGTAGATCACGAACGGCAGGGCAAAGAGCAGAATATCGATGAGGGCGATGCGCAACATCAGCTTGGCCGGTCTCCCCAAGTAGGCGTGAGTTTTGCCGAGACCTTAGCGGCGCGTGCCCGACAATGCGAGGCCGGTTCAGCCCTCCATGGGGAACGGAAAGAAGGCGCCGGCGCTCCACACGCCGGTGCCCTGGCCGGTCTCGGTGGCGAGCTCCGTCAGCTCGTAATAGACCGGCCTTGCGAGCTGAGCGCGTAAGCCGTCGCGCACCTCGACATAGGGCGCATGGCCACCTTTCGGTTCGGCGCGAAAGCCGATCGAATGGTCGGGCCCGGCCGTCACCACGTCATCGACATTGGTGCGGAAGGAAAGCCGCTGATCGCGGCCCGTCCCTTCCCGCGTCATCTCCACGGCAATGAAGGGTTCCCCCTCCACGGCGATGGGCACTTTCTCCACAGGCGTCACCAGGTAGAAGCCGTCGTCTTCGCGACGCAAGACGGTGGAGAACAACTTGACCAGGGGTTGGCGGCCGATGGGGCTTCCCTGGTAATACCAAGTTCCGTCCCGGGCGATCTTCAGCCCGATATCTCCGCAAACATTAAGGTTTGGCAATAATGGCTTGGCCGGTTTGCCGCCGTCCTTGCCAGATGCTACGAGTCCGTCTCTCTTATCTTGGTCAGGCATTGTCATATTCGCCGCGATACGACCTCGTTTTTCGCTCCGCCAAGCGCCAACGCTATTGTGACCCAATTGCCATTCAAAGTGTTCCGCTTTTCCCGGCCTTTGGCCCTATATATTCCCATCATCAGGATCGAGCGAAACGGAAGCCATGACCACACTTGAATCTGAGACCCAACTCGTGGATCGCCTCGACGAGATCGGCGCCAAGATCCAGGACGTGCGGGACACCACCGCCACTGTCATCTTCGGGCAGGATCGCGTCATCGATCTGGCCTTGACCACGCTTCTCTCCGGCGGCCACGCGCTCCTGATCGGCGTGCCGGGCCTCGCCAAGACGAGCCTGGTCGAGACCCTTGGCGCCGTACTCGGGCTGGAGAACAAGCGCATTCAGTTCACGCCGGACCTCATGCCGTCGGACATCGTGGGCTCCGAAGTGCTCGAAGAGGACAGCGGCGGCCGCCGCGACTTCCGCTTCGTCAAAGGCCCGATCTTCACGCAGCTTCTGATGGCCGACGAGATCAACCGGGCGAGCCCCAAAACTCAGTCCGCCCTGCTCCAGGCCATGCAGGAAAATCACGTCACCGTCGCGGGCATCCGCCACGACGTGCCGCGCCCCTTCCACGTCCTCGCCACCCAGAACCCGCTGGAGCAGGAAGGCACCTATCCGCTGCCCGAGGCGCAGCTCGATCGCTTCCTGTTGCAGATCGACGTGTCCTACCCGGATGCCGACTCCGAGCGGCGCATGCTTTTCGCCACAACCGGCACGGAGGAGCGCAAACTCAAGACGATTCTTTCCGCCGAGGAGTTGATGATGGCCCAGCGCCTCGTGCGCCAGCTGCCGGTCGGAGACCAGGTGGTGGACGCCATTCTTCAGCTCGTGCGCTCCGCGCGTCCCGGTACCGGCATCGACAAGACCTTGGATGAGATGATTGCCTGGGGCCCCGGCCCCCGCGCGAGCCAAGCGCTGATGCTCGCCGTGCGCGCCAAGGCGATGATGGAAGGCCGGCTTGCGCCGTCCGTGGACGACGTGGTTGACCTTGCAGAGCCTGTGCTGAAGCACCGTATGGCGCTCACCTTCGCCGCCCGCGCCGAAGGGATCGAAATGAGCGACATGATGACAAGGCTCATCGAGCCGCTGAGGTAGACGCGCCTTGGCCAACGCGCAGGCATCGCTTCAGCCCTTTCTGGCCGAGGAAGCCGAAGCCCATGGGCTTGCGGCGCGCATGCCCGCGCTTCTCATCGAGGCGCAGCGCGTCGCGCACACCGTGACCCATGGCACGCACGGGCGCCGTCGTTCGGGCCCCGGCGAGACATTCTGGCAGTTCCGCCATTTCGACACGAACGACTCGGTCACCGGCATCGATTGGCGGCGCTCGGCAAGCTCCGACCATCTCTTCGTGCGCGAGCGCGAATGGGAGGCGGCCCATACCGTCTGGCTTTGGGTCGACCTGTCGCCGTCCATGCGTTTCCGCTCGTCCCTATCGAAGACCTCGAAGGAGAGCCGCGCCGTGGTGCTGTCCCTGGCGCTCACCGAGCTTCTGGCAAGAGCCGGCGAGCGTGTGGGGCTTCTCGGCGGCCTTCCCTTCACCGGCCGGAACACAGGACGCAAGGTTGCCGAGGTTCTCTTGAACGAGACGGCGGAGACAAGCCTGCCGCCGCCCGCGCGCCTCAGCCGCTTCTCCGAATGTCTTCTCTTCTCCGACTTCTTGGAACCGGTCGACGACACCATCGCCCGCTTTCAGGAGATCGCCAGCCAGGGCGTGCGCGGTCACCTCATCCAGATCCTCGATCCCGCCGAGGAGACGCTGCCTTATTCGGGCCGCACCGAGTTCGCCGCCAGCGAAGGGGGCGACCGTCTGATCGCCGGACGCGCCGAGAATTTGCGCGACAGCTATCAGGAGCGCATGCAGCGCCACCGCATCGATTTGCAAGAGGCGGCGCGCCGTCTCGGCTGGTCCTTCGTGGTGCACCACACCGACCGTCCCGCCGAGGAAGTCGTGCTCGCGGTCCATAGCCATCTCGCCGGCCAGGACAGCGACTATCGCTACCGCGCCTCGCGTCCCACCCCCTCGACGCCGGCAGGCGCCGCATGATGGCGCTCGGCCCCATAGGCTTTCTCGCGCCCTGGATGCTCTTGGCGCTTGTCGCCCTGCCGGCGATCTGGTGGTTGCTGCGCTTCACGCCGCCGAGCCCAAATGTGGTGGTCTTCCCGCCGACCCGGCTCCTGAAAGATCTGAAGCCCACCGAGGAAACGCCGGCGCGCAGCCCCTGGTGGCTGACCCTGCTGCGCATGTTGCTTGCCGCGCTGTTGATTTTGGCGCTGGCCCGGCCCGTCATCAATCCGGACCGCGAGACCTTCGCCGGCGAAGGTCCGCTGCTTCTCGTCGTCGACAATGGCTGGGCCTCTGCCGCGAATTGGGCGGGACGCCGCGAGGCCATCGCCGCGGCCATCGACCGCGCCAGCCGCGACGGCCGTACCGTCCTGCTTGCGCCGACTGCCTCGGACCAGCCGATCGGCGAACCCGTTCCCGCCGACGCGGCCCAAGAGCGCATCACCGGCCTGAACCCGGAGCCCTACGCACCCGACCGCGCAAAGCTCGCCGCGGCTCTGGACAGAGATCTGACCACCAAGACCGGCTATAGCGTTGTCTGGCTGTCCGACGGCCTCGACTATGGCGAGGGCGAGACCTTCACGGCGAGCCTCGCCAAGCTCGCGGGAGACGGCGGCAGCCTCACCGTGCTTCAGCCCGAGGCGGGCGACACACCGCTTGGCCTCGGTCAAGCCACCGGCGAAGGCGGCGTGCTGGCCGGACGTGTTCTGAGCGGCACCGACGGCCCCCGCAAAGGCACGGTCAGAGCCTTGACCGGACGCGGCGAGCCGCTCGGCGAAGCACCTTTCACCATCGAGGCGGGTCAGCGCGAAGCGAAGGCGAGCTTCGATCTGCCGCTCGAGATCCGCAACCAGGTGGCGCGCATCCAGATCAAGGGCGAGCGTTCCGCCGGCGCCGTGCATCTGCTCGATGCCAGCTCGCAGTGGCACCGTGTCGGCATCGTCTCGGGCGAATCCCGCGAGGAGGCGCAGCCGCTCCTGTCGCCGCTCTATTATGTGGAGCGTGCTCTGTCGCCCTATGCCGACGTCATCACACCGAACGAGCGCAATGCCGCCACCGCGGTGCAGGACCTGATCGAAAAACAGCGCGTCTCCACCATCGTGCTCGCCGATATCGGCAAGCTGGTCGCCGCAACGCAGGAAGATCTCGAAGACTGGCTCGGCCAGGGCGGGGTCTTGATCCGCTTTGCCGGTCCCCGGCTCGAGCAAGGGGGCGACGAGCTGTTGCCCGTGGCGCTGCGCCGTGGCGGGCGCTCCCTGGGCGGTTCGCTGTCCTGGAGCACGCCGCAGCCCCTGGCGCCGTTCGAAGAGACGAGCCCGTTCGATGGGCTCGAGGTCCCCGAGGACGTGCGCGTGAACCGGCAAGTGCTCGCCGATCCCACCGTGGCCATGGATGCCGAGGTCTGGGCGACGCTCGCCGACGGTACGCCGCTCGTCACCGCCGCCAAGCAAGGCGAAGGCTGGATCGTGCTGTTCCACGTCACCGCCAACTCCGATTGGTCGAACCTGCCCCTTTCCGGCCTTTTCGTGGAGATGCTCCGCCGCGCGATCGCGCTCGGCCCGAGCCAAGTGGGCGCCCCGACGGACGAAGAGGGCGTCACGATCGAGGCCGGCACGCCGCAAGCCACTTCGACCACCGCGCTCGCCCCCATCCAAACGCTGGACGGTTTCGGACAGTTGGTGCCGCCGCCGCTGCGCGCCGCGCCGATCGCACCGGATCAACTCGCCAAGACCGTACCCGGACCCGATCATCCGCCCGGCTATTACGGGCCCACGGGCGCGGCCCGCGCGCTCAACATCGTGACGCCGGTCACCAAGCTTACACCGCTCCCTCCCGTGGAAGGTGCGAGCGCGGTGAGCGGCTACACCTTGAAGAAGCCCATGGCGCTCGAGCCTTGGCTCTACGTAGCCGCGCTCGCCCTGTTCGGTCTTGATATCCTTGCAGTGCTCGCACTGAGCACGGGCTTCCGCTTCCGGCGGCGTCAAATGGCAACCGCCGCCGCAATCGCCTTTGTCTTGGCGCTCGTACCATTGGCGTTGCCGGCACCGGCGTCCGCCGCCGGCGCGGATCGCGCGCCGGAGACGACCGGCAATCCAGCCGACGATTTCGCCCTCCAAGCTTCGACCAAGACGCGTCTCGCCTATGTGCTGACCGGGGACGCCGAGATCGACCGCACCAGCGAGGAAGGTCTCGGAGGCTTGAGCAAGGTCCTGCGCGCCCGCACGGCGCTTGAGCCCGGCGCGCCCATGGGCGTCGATATCGAGAGCGACGAGCTGTCCTTCTTCCCGATTCTTTACTGGCCGGTGCGCGAGGACAGCGAGCCGATGTCGGACAAGACCCTCGCCAAGGTCGACGCCTATATGAAGCAAGGCGGCATGATCATCTTCGACACGCGCGATCAAGAGCGCGTCGCCTATGGCGGCGCCCAAGGCAAGGCCCTGACCCGCTTGATCGGCCAACTCGACATCCCGCCGCTCGAGCCGGTACCGGAAAACCACGTGCTCACCAAGTCGTTCTACTTGATGAACAGCTTCCCCGGCCGGTGGGACGGGGGCTCGCTATGGCTCGAGGCCGAACCAGCCGACGAGGCGGAGCGCAGCGAGCGGTCGCGCCGCACCGACGGCGTAAGTTCCCTCGTCATCACCTCGAACGATCTCGCCTCGGCCTGGGCGCTCGACGAAGCGAACCGGCCGATCTATCCCGTCGTCCCCGGCGGCGAGGTGCAACGCGAGATGGCCTTCCGCGCCGGCGTGAACCTGGTGATGTACGCGCTCACCGGCAACTACAAGGCCGACCAAGTCCATGTTCCCGCCCTCCTCGAGCGTCTGGGGCAGTAGATCATGAGCTGGTCCATCGAGTTCCTTCCCTTCGTCCCCTGGCCGGTTCTCTGGATCGTCGCCGGAATCGGCGTCGCACTGCTCGCATTGCTGTTCTGGCGTGCGCGTCGCGGCGCCATCCTGAGGCTGCTCGCCTTTGCCATGCTGATGCTGGCGCTTGCGAACCCGCACCTCAAACAAGAAGACCGCGAGCCCCTCAACGACATCGTCACTGTGGTGATCGACGACAGCCAAAGTCAGACCATCGCCGGACGCACCAAGCGCACCGAGGAGGTGCGGAAGGGCCTCGAAGAACGGCTCAAGACGGTGCCCGATCTCGACGTGCGCTTCGTCCGGTCGACCTCGACCGTCGCCGATAGCGACCGCGACGGCACCATGCTGTTCAGCGATCTCGGTCAAGCGCTCGCAGACGTGCCGCCCGATCGTCTGGCCGGTGTGATCATGATCACGGACGGCGAAGTGCACGACGTGCCGGGATCGGCGTCCGCGCTCGGTTTCGATGCGCCGGTGCATGCGCTGCTGACCGGCAAGGAGGGCGAGTTCGACCGCAGGCTCGAAGTGACGGCCGCGCCGCGCTTCGGCATCGTGGGCAGCAATCAATCCATCGAGGTCAAGGTCACCGAGACGAAGCCGGGCAATACCGACATCGCCACGCTGACCATCACGCATCAAGGCCAAGAGCCGAAGACCAAGACCGTCCGCGTCGGCGATACCGTCGAAATCCCCGTGGAGATCGACCACGCAGGGCCCAACATCGTGGAGATCGAGACCGACACCGCGCCCGGCGAACTGACCACCATCAACAACCGCGCCCTGCTCACCGTGGAAGGCGTGCGCGAGAACCTACGTGTGCTTCTGGTCTCCGGCGAGCCCCATGCCGGCGAGCGCACGTGGCGCAACATGCTGAAGTCCGACGCCGCCGTCGACCTCGTGCATTTCACCATCCTGCGTCCCCCGGAGAAGCAGGACGGCACGCCGATCAATCAGCTGTCGCTGATCGCCTTCCCCACCCGCGAGCTGTTCCAGGAAAAGCTCGATCAGTTCGACCTCATCATCTTCGACCGCTATCAGCGCCGCGGCGTGTTGCCCTTGCTCTATCTGGAGAATGTGGCCCGCTACGTGGAACGCGGTGGCGCGGTGCTCGTCTCTTCCGGCGACGACTACGCCTCCGCGCTCAGTCTCTACCGCACGCCGCTCGGGCAGATCCTGCCGGCGGTCCCGTCGGGGCGCGTCATCGAGAAGCCGTTCAAGCCGGGACTCACGGTTCTCGGCGGGAAACATCCCGTCACCAGCGAGCTGCCCGGCGCACGCGGCGGTCCCAATGGCGATGAGCCGACCTGGGGCCGGTGGTTCCGCGTGGTCGATGTCAGCCCGCAAGACGGTGAAGTCCTCATGAAGGGCGCCGACGACAAGCCGCTTCTCGTCATCGGCGAGCGCGGCAAGGGCCGCGTGGCGCTGCTGCTCTCCGACCACGCCTGGCTGTGGGCGCGCGGCTATGACGGCGGCGGACCTTACTCCGACCTGCTGCGCCGCCTGGCCCACTGGCTGATGAAGGAGCCCGAGCTCGAGGAAGAGACCCTGAGGGCCACGAGCAAAGGACAGACGCTCATCATCGAGCGCCGCTCCATCGAGGACGAGGTCGAGCCCGTCACCGTGACCACGCCGTCCGGCGGGGAGGAGACGGTCACCCTCGACAAGGGCGAGCGTGGAATTTGGCGCAAGACCATGCCCGTGGACGAGCAAGGCGTCTACCGCGTGTCCTCGGGCGAACTCGCGAGCATCGTCACCGTGGGCAAGGCGAACACGCGTGAGCTTGCCGCGGTGACCGCGACCGATGGCCCTCTCGGCCCGATCCTGGAGGAAACCGGCGGCGGCGCCTTCTGGCTCGGCCGCGAGGCGGGCGAGGCCTCCGACCTGCCCCGCCTCGCCATGATCCGCAGCGGCCACGTGATGCATGGCGGCGACTGGCTCGGTCTGCACAAGCGGGATGCCTATCACGTCAAGGGCGTGCGGCTTTTCCCGCTGTTCACCGGCTTCCTCGCCCTGGCGCTCCTGCTCGGCCTTCTCGCCGCAACGTGGTTCCGCGAAGGCCACTAGCAGGCCCGCAGCTAGCGCGGGTGCGCCGCAACCGCTCCGGTCATGCCCTCAAGCGCGCCCGCCTCCAACGCCACGGCAAGCAAGCGGCCGGGATCCACCGGACCCGGCAGCGTGATCGTGCCGGGCGCGACAGGCGCGAAGCCGAAGCGGCCGTAATACGGCATGTCGCCCACGAGCAGCACGAGGCCGAAGCCTTCCGCCCTTGCCCGCGTCAGACCCTCGCTGACCAGCGCCTTGCCATAGCCTTTGCCTTTGACGGAGGGATCCACGACGAGCGGCCCGAGCAGCGCGCCACCTTCCCGGCCGCCGATCTTGATCGCGGTAAAGCGGACGCCGCCCACGAGCGCGCTGTCCAGCCACCCGGTCAGGCTCAAGCCGGCCACCGGCGGCACACCCTCGCGCACCCGATACGCCGTGCGCGCGAAACGGCCAGGCCCGAAGGCTTGCGCGGAAAGTTTCGATAGAGCCGGCGCGTCGGCGGCGGTCTCGAGGCGGATTTCAAAGGTCATGGCGTTCGCACCAAATCTGCGGATCGAGGGAAATCTCCCACCGGCCAGGCGCCAAACGCGATTCTTCGAGAGAACAGGACGAGGCGGCGGCGGCGAGGCTAAGCAGTCCGCATAAAGCGGGCGCGCGCTCGTCGTCGGGGAAAGGCCGAATTTGTGCTTCTCGTCCACATAGCGGCGCTGCCTTATCATGGACGGCGCCCCGAGGTCCAGCGCTCCGGACGTCCGGGTGCGACGATATCTCGTTAAGTTTACGAAGCCGTCCAAGTTCAGTATGTGTTATCGCCTCTCGTCACATTGTTGAATCTGCTAAACTAAAGACTGGCGAGGAGGGGCCGTGAAGCCACGCCCCTTGCGGTCAAGCGGGGGCTTTCATGGCGGACACGGCGCAACTGCTCGTTCTTTATCATTCGTCCTACGGGCACACGGAGACTCTGGCTTACGCGATCGCCCACGGCGTGCGCGCGGTGGAAGGCGCCCAGGTCGCCGTCAAGCGCGTCCCCGAGCTGATGCCCGAAGAGGTCATGCGCGGCGCCGGCATGAAAGTCGATCAGCTGGCCCCCATCGCCGAGCCCCAGGAACTCGCAGACTATGACGGCATCATCGTCGGCACGCCGACCCGCTTCGGCAACATGTCCGCCCAGATGCGCCACTTCTTCGACCAGACCGGCCCGCTCTGGGTCTCGGGCGCCCTGATCGGCAAGGTGGGCAGCGTCTTCACCTCGACCTCGACCGGCGGCGGCAACGAGACCACCATCGTCTCCGTCCACTGGACGATGCTCCATCACGGCATGGTCGTGGTCGGCCTGCCCTACTCCGCCCCCGACCTTCCCGACATCAGCGAGGTGAAAGGCGGCTCGCCCTACGGCGCCGGCACCATCGCAGCACCCGACGGTTCCCGCACACCGTCCCAGAAGGAGCTCAACCTCGCGAGCTTCCAAGGGCACCACGTCGCCAAGATCGCCATGAAGCTCGCCGGCGGCGGCGAGTAAAGCGCAAGACCAACACGGAGCGGCATGGGACTTCTCGTCGACGGCGTCTGGTACGACAAGGGCTACGATACCGAGTCCCATGGCGGACAGTTCGAGCGCGAACCGACGACGCTGCGCAATTGGATCACCGCGGACGGATCCCCCGGACCTAGCGGCCAAGGCGGCTTCCCCGCCGAGCGAGGCCGCTATCATCTCTACGTCTCGTATGCGTGCCCATGGGCCCACCGGACGATCATCTTCCGCAAGCTGAAAGGGCTCGAAGACGCGATCAGCCTCGACGTCGTCCATCCTTATATGGGCGACAAGGGCTGGACCTTCGACACGAATTTCGATGGGGCGACCGGTGACCGCGTCAACGGCCTCGATAGGCTGGCCGATGTCTATCTGAAGGCGGTTCCCGATTTCACCGGCCGCGTGACGACCCCGGTCCTGTGGGACAAGAAGCGCGAGACGATCGTCTCCAACGAATCCTCCGAGATCATCCGCATGCTCAACAGCGCCTTCGACGCCGCCGGCGCCACGGGTGCGGACTACTATCCGGCACCCTTGCGGCCGGAGATCGAGGCGATCAACGACGAGGTCTATGGCACGATCAACAACGGCGTCTATCGCTGCGGCTTCGCCAGCCGCCAAGACGCCTACGAGAAGGCCTTCAAGGCGTTGTTCGGCTCGCTCGATGCGGTCGAGAAACGCTTGGGGCGTCATCGCTATTTGGTCGGCGACACGCTGACGGAAGCCGACTGGCGCCTGTTCGTCACGCTTCTGCGCTTCGATCCCGTCTATGTCGGTCACTTCAAGTGCAACCTCCGGCGGATCGCGGATTATCCAAACCTGTCGAACTACACACGCGAGCTGTTCCAAGTTCCGGGCATCGCCGAGACGGTGCGCCTCGATCACATCAAGACCCACTATTACCGCAGCCATCCCTGGATCAATCCGACCGGCATCGTGCCGCGCGGTCCGGAGATCGACTATTCCGCCCCTCACGATCGGGCGCGCTTCTGAGCGGGATGCCCGGCCCGATTGCTCACGGCTTCCAGCGAGCGCTGAGCGGAGCGTTATCGAAAATTTCGGCGAAGCGATGCCGCGTCCCGAGATCCGTCAGGGCCGGCACCTCGTCCGCCGCGAACATGCCGGTCTCGGCGATCTCGCCCTTTTGCCGGTACTCGCCCGCCCTCGTCCACTGCCGCACCAGATAGACGGCGATATGATCGCCCGGGAAATTGGCGTTGTTGGAGAAGATGCCGTGCAGCACGGGCGGACCCGTGAGCGTCACCCCGACTTCTTCTTCGAGCTCGCGCAGAAGCGCGTCTTCCAGCGTCTCGCCCCATTCCACGCCGCCGCCGGGAAAAAACCAGCCCGGCCGATAGCCGTGGCGCACGAGCAGCACACGGTTCTGGCCGTCGATCACCACGCCTTGCGCGCCGAGCGTCATGCCGCGGCGCATGCGCCAGAACGGCCGCAGCATCGCCGTGATCAGACGCGAAGCCGTGGCACTTCGAGATGGTTTGACGCTCAGCGCAGCCTCCTTACTCCACATGCGCGAGCCCCTGGCCCACGCGCCTCTTTCCACGATCCTTGCATCCATGAGGACATGGTTCATCGCCGCACCGCGCCGAGCGCGAAGCGAGCATACTTTCTCCCAATGTCTCCCTCATGAGCAAGGACAGCGGGGCACCGATCGGCCGCAATCCTACTGCAGTTTAGTGGGCGGCCTCCCAGCGCCCCGCTCGCGGCATCCTTTTAGAGCCTCGTACCGCCGCTTATCACCGGTGGCACAGATGCGCGCATGGAGATCACGCACCTCACCCGACGGCCTACGCATTCCAGCGCGAGGCGGGCGGACTAGAGACCCCCGAGGCTGGTCCGTTAGCCATGGCGCGGCGGTCCGGGCCTATCGGGAATTTTGCGTCCGAGACATCCCATCCGTACCGCGCCACCTCGGGCGGCCGCGTCCCTTGTCCTCGAGAAGCAGACGGTCTGCAGCTCGCGTCCTCATGGACGAGGGACGGAAGGATTGTACCCCGGCTTCGGAAGGCGGGCATAAGTCGCGCCCAAAGAGGCGAGAGAATGAGAGCACGCATAAGAAAACCCCCGGGCACAGGGTGGGGCAACGGAGTTCGCTACCACCTAAACGGCGAAGCGCGATTCTCGCGGCCGCAACGGCGTCAAAGAGCTATTCGAGGTTTTGACCGGGCGCCGCCCCGGGCTAGTCTCCGCCCAGCGGCAAGTCCTGAAAGATCTCCATCTCCCTCGTGTTCACCCTCGCCCACCTCTCCGACATTCATTTGAGCCCGGTCCCGCACGCCAAGCGGCGGCACCTCCTGTCGAAGCGCATCCTGGGCTACGTGAACTGGCATCGCGGGCGGAAATACGTGCACAAGCGCGAGATCCTCGACCTGCTCACCCGCGACCTCATCGAGCGGAACCCGGACCACATCGCCGTGACCGGCGATCTCGTCAATCTCGGTCTGCCCGAGGAGTTCCTAAAGGCGGCGGACTGGCTGCGTCATCTCGGCCCGCCGGACGAGGTGACCGCCATTCCCGGCAATCACGACGCCTATGTCCGGCTCCACCCCGACAAGAGCACGCGCCACTGGCAGCCTTATATGCGGGCGAACGAAGCGGGCGAAGCGCTGTTCCCGACGCCCAAGACCGGCTTTCCCTTCGTCCGCCGCCTCGGCGACATCGGCATCGTCGCGCTGTCCTCGGCCATCCCCACCATGGCGTTCGTCGCCGCGGGCCGCATCGGCAAGACGCAGCGCGAATATTTAAAGGGCGCGCTCGACACGCTCGGCCGCGAAGGCCTGTTCCGCGTCGTGCTGATCCATCATCCGCCGTTGCCGGGACAATCGGGCTGGCGGCGCGGACTGCGCGACGCCAAGAAGCTCACCGACATTCTGCGCGAGCATGGCGCCGAGTTGGTGCTGCACGGGCATCGTCACGAGCAGAGCATCCGAGAGCTCGACACGGTCAGCGGACCCGCGATCGTCGTCGGCGTGCCGTCCGCCTCCGAAGCCGTCGAGGGCCGCGCGCCGGCCGCGCGCTACAACGAGTACACTATCGAAAAGGCCGGCAACGGCTGGCGCGTGGAGATGGTCGGCCGCGCGGCCGCGAGCAGCGATCAAGTATGGGAATGCGAGCGGCGCGTGCTCAGGGAACGCTGAGCCAGAGCGCGGCGAACAGCCCCGCGGCGCCGGACAAAAGGCCGACGATGAAAGCCGACAGCACGACGCCCGTCGGGGGGCGGGAGCGCTCCGGCTCCGCGAACAGCCTCTGGCGCGGACCCGGCTCCAAGAGCGCCGCCTCCATCCGCTCCCGGCGCACGATCTCCCGCGCCATATAGGTCGTGATGCGATCCGTCACGTCGGCCACATTGTTCGCACTGAACAGCGTGCGCCGCCCGTTCTCGCTGTTGCGGATGAAGAGATAGGCGCCCGAGCCTTCGTCAATGGCCACATAGGTGAAGAGATCGATCCACAGCCGCGCCGGGCGGCTCGGCACAAGGGCGAGACTGAAGCGGTCGTCCTGCTTCGGGATCTCGGCGAACACCGTCTCGAGCTCGGCCTTCAGCAGCTCGAGCCGCGCGATCTCGCCGTCGCGATGGTCCGCGGTGATATCGAGGCGCTCGGCCTCGTCCAAACGGGCTTTGCGAATAGCCTCGCGCAAGGACCGGCTCGCCGCCGGGTGCGCGATTGCCTTGACGTTCTCTTCCATCCCCGTAACGCCCCTACCGTTCTCTTTCTTGGGCTCAGCATAGCCCGCCAAGCGGCGGAAATGCGACCCGAATTCGGGGCCGGAATCCTTGGGAAAACCGGCTTTTGCCGGCGCGGCCCCGTGCTCGGCGACCCAGGGCGCGTGGCTCGGCTTGAGGCCCTGCCCGAAAGGCTGCGGCCGCGGATTGGCGGGAAACTTATTGGGAGGCGAGTACAACGGAGGCTCTCGCATCGTCGAACCATTTGTCGATGGCCGTGTCGACGCTGGCCTCGAGCCCCGACTTCCAGGCGGTGATGGTGGCGTCGAGCGCCTCCTCGTTGGCGGCGACGAAGCTCTCGCGGTTGATGGCTTCGTTGGCCTCGTTGGCGAGATAATCGATGGCGATGCCGATCGCCACGCCGATGGCCGCGCCGATCACCTGACCGCCCACGGGCTGGACGGCGGTGCCGACCGCCGCGCCTTGCAGCGCCGGCGTCGCGCGCGTCGCAAGCGAGGCGGCGACCCGTGCCGACATCTGCCCGAAGCTGCGGGCAGCAATGCCGTTGATCGCGCGGCCCAGCGTAAGCGCACCGACCGTACCGCCCGCCGCCGCCGTACCCACGCCGACCACGCCGTCGAACGCGCGATCTTCCATCAGATAGACCGGCGCCTTCCACTTCTGGGCATCCCAGTCGAGCTTGACGTTGGTCATCGAGGTTGTCGCCGGGATGTCCTCCATGTGGCTCGTGTTCTTGGCGAGGAACAGCTGGAGCCGCATGTCGCCGTTGGCGATGACCCGGCGGTAGCTGTCATGGGCGTGCCGCACCGACTGTTCCACGCCCGCGGTGATGGTCTGGTCGCGAAGCTCGGGCTTCAGCACCTGCTCGGTGTAATTGCGCAGGAAATATGTTTCGACATCGGCCTCGATGGCCTCGGAGAGCGACTCGTACTTGCCGGTCTCGAAGAAGCGGCTCACGGCGGAGGAGATGGTCTCCTTCAGCACCACGTAGGAGCGCTTCCAGGCGAAGAACCAGTCGGCGTAGG
>CAYWIA010000023.1:0-2218 GCA_964458245.1 uncultured Methyloceanibacter sp.
GGCCGAGCTTCAGCGCATCGAGCGCGTCGAACACCGGCTCCTTGTCTTCCTGCATGTCCTTGGCATAGGCGAGCGGCAGGCCCTTCATCACCATGAGCAGCGCCTGAAAGGCGCCGGCAATGCGCCCGCTCTTGGCCCGCACCAGCTCGGCCGCGTCCGGGTTGCGCTTCTGCGGCATGATGGAGGAGCCGGTGGAGAAGGCGTCAGACAGCCGCGCGAAGCCGAATTGGGGTGAGGTCCACAGCACGATCTCCTCGGCGAGCCGCGACAAATGCATGGCGGCGATGGCTGCGGCCGCCAAAGACTCGAGCGCGAAGTCCCGGTCGGAGACGGTATCGAGCGAGTTCGCCGTCGGCCTGTCGAAGTGAAGCGCCTTCGCCGTCATGTCCCGGTCGATGGGGAAGCTGGTGCCGGCGAGCGCCGCGGCGCCCAACGGCGATTCGTTGAGCCGCTTGGCGGCATCGTGAAAGCGGCCGCGGTCGCGGGCGAGCATTTCCACATAGGCGAGGCAGTGATGGCCGAAGGTGATGGGCTGCGCGGTCTGCAGATGGGTGAAGCCCGGCATGACCGTCGCGGCTTCTTCGAGCGCCAGTTTCGCCAGCGCAAGCTGAAGGCTTGCGAGCCCGGCGTCGATTGCGGCGATCTCGTCGCGGACGTAGAGCTTGAAGTCGGTGGCCACCTGGTCGTTGCGCGAACGCGCGGTATGCAGCTTGCCGGCCACGGGGCCGATCAGCTCTTTCAGCCGATGCTCGACGTTGAGATGGATGTCCTCGAGCGCTCGCGTGAATTTGAAGTCGCCGGCCTCGATCTCGGCCAAAATTTGGTCGAGACCCGTCGTGATCTCGTCTGCCTCCGCGGACGAAACGATGTTGGTCGCCGCGAGCATGGCGACATGGGCCTTCGAGGCCTCGATGTCGTGGCGCCACAGCCGCTTGTCGAAGTCGATGGAGGCATTTATCTCCTCCATGATCTCAGAAGGGCTTGCGGCAAAGCGGCCACCCCACATGGTGTTGGTCATGATCGTCCGGCCTAGCAGGCAAAGTTCGAAGAGGATGACGTGAACGCTTCCAACAAACGCAAGCACGCCGCGTCGCCGGCCAGGTATATGATCGCCGCTGCGATCGCCGCGATTGCCGGGTTCGGCACGGTATATTTGCTTTTAGCCCCCTCTGACAATGGTTCGGGCCCGGCATCCGCCCCCTCCACGGCAGATAAGGCCGGGGCCGCGAGCGGCGGTACGAGCCCGCTCAAAGGCCTGAACACGGGCGACATGGCCGCTTTCGTGGTGCGGCCGAAGCCGGTCCCGCTGCCGGCGTTCAGCTTCGACGGTCCAGGCGGGGAGGGTCAGAGCGCGGCCGATCTCAAAGGCAAGGTGGTCCTCCTCAATATCTGGGCGACCTGGTGCGTGCCCTGCCGCGAGGAGATGCCCCAGCTCAACGCGCTCCAGGCGGAGCTCGGCGGGCCTCACTTCGAGGTGGTGGCGATCAATATCGACAAGGGCGGCGCGGACAAGGCGAAGGACTTTTTGGAGGAGACCGGGGCGAAGGATCTCGCGCTCTATGCCGACCCCTCGGGCAAGCTCTTCGCCACGCTGAAAGTCGTCGGCATGCCGACAACGCTCCTGCTCAATCCGCAAGGCGAGGAGATGGGCCGGCTGGTCGGTCCCGCCGATTGGGCCTCGCCGGAGGCCAAGAAGCTCATCGAAGCGGCGATCGCCGCCTCGGCCGAAGGGTCGTCCTGATGATCGCCGAGCCGGAAGAGATCGTCCGCTTCTGGTTCGAGGAGCTGTCGCCGAAGGAATGGTACGGCGCGCCTGCGCATGTCGATGCGGAGATCACGGCGCGGTTTGGCGAGACCTATGAGGCGCTGAAGGATGGCGTCCCGCCCGGTTGGCTCGACGACCCTGAAGGCGTGCTTGCCGCCATACTTGTGCTCGATCAATTTCCCCGCAACATGTTCCGCGGCGCGCCCCAGGCCTTCGCTACGGACGCGCAAGCGCTCGCCTTGTCGCAGCGCGCCATCGCCGAGGGCCTGGACATGAAGCTGCCGCCGGAGAAACGGTGCTTCGTCTACATCCCCTTCCAGCATTCGGAAGACTTGGCCGTGCAGAGGCGCTCTCTCGAACTGTTCACGGCGCTCGGCAATCCGGAAAATCTCGAATTCGCCCGGAGACACGAAGCGATTATCGCGCGCTTCGGCCGCTTTCCTCATCGCAACG
>CAYWIA010000023.1:2318-6585 GCA_964458245.1 uncultured Methyloceanibacter sp.
GCCCGGAGACACGAAGCGATTATCGCGCGCTTCGGCCGCTTTCCTCATCGCAACGAGATTCTCGGCCGGGAGTCGACGCCGGAGGAAGCAGCGTTCCTGAAGCAGCCGGGCTCGTCGTTCTGAGCGCGCGCTACTGCACGGGCGAGACGGCGTCTTTCTCGAGACGGTAATTGTAGGAGCAGGTCTCTTTCGCCGGCTTGTTGCACGGCGTGCCGGCGGTGGTCACGTGCATGGTGCGCGTGTCGCCGCTCGACGAGAACTTGTAGCCTTTGACGAAGTCCTCGAAGACCTTGTCCCAGCCGTCGCCGTTCCAGAAATAGAGTTGCAGCATGCAGCCGTTCTGGTTGCACGCGGGGTTGTTGGAGCCCTCGCATTCGATCTTCGCGTAATCGGCGATCCAGTCGGAACCGCCGTCGGCGTTCAAGTCGTCGCCGCGGAGCGCCGCCGTCGTTTCAGGCTTGCCGCCTTGAGCGCGGCAGACCTCCGCGGCTTCCGCGATGGTCTCGGCGATCTCTTCGGGTGGATCTTCGGCCCGCGCCGACGTCGCGCCGAGCTGTGTCAGGCAAACGCAGAAAGCGGCCCCGAAAGCAAAGTGACGGGACAGGATCAATTGGTCGCGCTGAACAGGATATCCGGAAGATCGGCCGTCTTGACCGGCTCGGTGATCTTGGCGAAGGACGGCGCATCCGGCGTTTCGGCCTTGCTGCGGCGTCCGCAGATCACTTCGCGCAGATGCGCAGGACCGTCGGCGACCTTCGCCTGGAGCGCGAGGCCGTCGAGACTCGTGCCGAACAGCGACTTCCAGAAATAGCGCTGGAAGCCGTTCTCCAAAAGCTGGGCGGCGCGGGCGTTGCGCACGCGCGTCGACGGCTCGCCGAGCACCACGGCCACGAGCTTGCGGCCGTCGCGCGTGGCGCTGACCACGATGTTGAATCCGGAATCGCAGATGAAGCCGGTCTTCATGCCGTCGGCGCCGGGAAAACTGATCAGAAGGCCGTTATGGGTGCGCAGCTGCTGGGGTCCGACCTTCACGTGAGTTTGCGCGAAGATGTCGGCATGCTCCGGAAATTCGATGATGAGCGCGCGGGCGAGGCGGGCGAGATCGCGGGCGGTCGTGTATTGATGCTCGTTCGGCAGGCCGTGCGGATTGGCGAACTGGGTGCTGGTCATGCCGAGCCGCTTGGCCGCCGCGTTCATGCGCGCGATGAAAGCCTCTTCGGAGCCGGCCACGGTCTCGGCCACCATCACGGCCACGTCGTTGGCCGACTTGACGATGATCACCCTGATCGCCGTTTCCAAATCGATGGACTTGCCGACGGGAAGGCCGAGCTTGGTGGGGGCCTGCTTCGCGGCGTTTTTCGTGCAGATCACCGGCGTGTCGGGTTTCACCTCGCCGTTCTTGAGCGCGTGGAAGGCGACATAGGCGGTCATCAGCTTGGTGAGCGAGGCGGGGAACCACGGCGCGTCGGGATCCTCGGCATAGAACACCGTGCCGTTATAGGGCTCGAAGACGAGGGCGGGGCTGGCTGCGGCGATCGACGGCGCCAAAAGGGCGATTCCGGCAAATAGGCTAAGAAAAGCGCGCCTCAGCATAAATCCCTCATCCCTTCGAATCGACGCCTTGCGCCTGAAGGCCGGCCGTCGGCCCGCCTGGATCCTGGCCGTCTCGGTTGCGAATTTGGTGGGCTCCCCTCGCCCCCCGGCAGTCCGCCCTATTCTCACGCCAATTTCGACTGTTCCGTGACGGACGTGAAAAACTTTGGGCCGTCCGCCGGCAAAACTTTGCTGGACCCAGGATCGTCGGGGCCGCGCGAACAATCGAATCGGTCGGCAAACCGCCGGTTCTGAGCGCCACACTAACGCGCTCATTGGGTTTCGCAACCCGTCGCGGGCGATTCGTCTGGCCGCAACGTCAGGACAATTGCGCAACGATCCACTGAACGGCGGCCGGCAGGTCGGCGACCGTCGCCGTGGGGTGCGGGGTGAAGCGGGTTTCGTCGCCGTCGCGGTATTTCCCGGTGCGCACGAGCAGCGCGCATCCGAAACCGGCGTTCAAGCTGCCCGCCACATCGGCCTCCGCGTCGTCGCCGACCATCACGGCCTCTGCGGGGGCGCAATCCATACTGGCGAGCGCGCTGCCGAAGAACTCCGGCGAAGGCTTGCCGAGAACGGTCGCCTCTTTCCCGGTCGCGTATTCGAGTGCTGTGACGAAGGCGCCTGCGTCGAGGCTGAGCTTCCCGTCGTCGCCCTTGAAGGTGCGGTTCTTGGCGAGCGCCAGCAGGTCCGCGCCGTCGATCAGTGCCCGAAAGGCGCGGTTGAGAGTGTCGTAGGTGAAAGTCTCGCCCGCATCGCCGACGACGACGGCGCGTCTTTCTTGTTCTGGAAGGCCGGCGAACTCCTGCTCGAGGTCGGGATGGACGAGAAGCTCGGGCGTGGCGTGGTGCTCCGTGAGCCAGCTCCGGGCCGCCTGGCCGGGCGTGAACAGCTCCTCGCCCGTGATTTCCAGTCCAAGCCGCGACAGGCGCGCGAGCAGCATCTGTTTGGTCTTGGTGGTGGTGTTGGTCACGAAGCGCAGCGGCAGCTTCGCCGCGTGCAAGCGCGCCACCGCCTCGATGGCGCCAGGCAGCACCTGGTCGCACTGATAGACAACCCCCGCCAGATCGAGAAGCACGCCGCGGATCATGCGCTAGCCTTGCGCGCATGGCCGCGCCGATCAAGCGCGGAGCTTCGCGCGTTTCTGTTGGGCCGATTGGCTTGGCGTTGGGCGGAGACGTTCAATAAGGTCGTCGAGAGATGAGCGCCCTTTTCGAGGAACTCGACTACTGCCCGACGCCGATCGGGGCTTTGAGCCTGCGCCGGCGGCGCGACCTCATACACGACGTGGATGTCTTCGAGATCAAGCTCGGCGATGAGTCCTTGATGTCGAGCCTGTTCACCGCGTCCGAGATCGCGCTGGCGCGGCTGGGGCTCGCGGCGCTGGGTGGAGGGGAGCCGCGCGACGTCGTGGTGGGCGGGCTTGGCCTCGGCTACACCGCCCAGGCCGTGCTGGAGAGCGACAACGTGCGCTCGCTCATCGTGGTGGATGCGCTTCAGCCCGTGATCGAGTGGCACGAGAAGGGGCTGCTGCCGCTCGGGCGTGCGCTGGCGGACGATGCGCGCTGCCGGTTGCTTCACGGCGATTTCTTCGCGCTGACGGTCTCTGAGGCCGGGTTCGATCCGGAGAAGCCGGGCCGCACATTCGACGCGATCCTGGTCGACATCGATCATTCGCCGGAAGCCTTGCTCGATGCGGGCAACGCATCCTTCTATCGGCCCGAGGGACTTCGCCGGCTTGCCGCACATCTTCGTCCCGGCGGCGTGTTCGGGCTCTGGTCGAACGATCGCCCCGACGCGGCCTTCACGGCGCGGCTCGCCGGTGTCTTTGCGCAGGCGCGCGCCGAGACGGTGACGTTCCACAATCCGCTCCAGGACCGGCCCTTCACCCAAACCGTCTACCTCGCGCAAACGTAAGGTGCGGCTGGGGGAGAATGGTGCTCCGCGCGGGGTCCGATAGAGACAGGCTCCCCTATGGCGCGCTAAGGATGAGGATCGGGATTGCGGAGCACGTGGCGCATATGACGACCGACGCCGAAGCTAGGCGCCAACAACTTGCGGCCGCGCTCGCTCGCGTGGCGGACGGCGACCGCGCCGCGCTCCGCTTGGTCTACGAGGAAACCTCGGCGAAGCTTTTTGGCATCTGCCTCCGTATCTTGAACGACAGAGGCGAGGCCGAGGACGTGATGCAGGAGGTTTACCTGAATGTTTGGCGGAAGGCGGACAGCTTCGATCCGGCCCGCGCGAGCCCGATAACCTGGCTCGTGGCCGTGGCGCGGAATCGGGCGATAGACCGCCTGCGTTCCGGCGTCGTGGCGAGACGCAGCGTGCCGCTGGACGAAGCCTCCGAGATTCCCGATGGCGCGCCCTCCGCCTTGGAGACGCTCGGCACCGCGCAGGACGGCGCCCGCCTGGCCTCATGTCTCGAAGAGCTGGAGGCGCACCAGCGCGAGGCAATCAGGGCCGCATTTATGCGCGGGCTGACCTATGAGGAGCTTGCGCGCCGCACCGGCGTGCCGCTCGGTACGATGAAGAGTTGGATCAGGCGCGGGCTGGCCAAGCTTAGGGCGTGTTTGGAGCGATGAACACGAACGGCACTAACGATCACGACGATCACGGCGCCCTGACCGCCGCCGAATACGTCTTGGGCGTGCTCGACGCCGCGCAGCGGCGC
>CAYWIA010000023.1:6685-7805 GCA_964458245.1 uncultured Methyloceanibacter sp.
GTCGACCTGTCCGGCACGGTCTCGCCGCTTGTCGCGCGGCTCGACGAGCAATCGGGACAGCCCGGGTTCATTGCCGCGTCCAATCCCAACGACGGCAGTGTCACCATCGTGCCGGCGGCGCTCCTTGGCCGCGCGCAGCGCTCGTTGGAGCTTTGGGTCATTCCACCCGGCGGCAAGCCTCATTCGCTCGGCCTTGTCGATCCCGACCATCCGGTGCAGGTGAAGGTGCCGCCGGCGCTGCAGCCTCATGTCAGCGCGAACTCCACGCTCGCCATCACGGTCGAGCCGCTCGGCGGATCGCCGTCCGGGGCTCCCACCGGCCCGATCGTCGCCAAGGGCACGCTGGCCGCGCTCTAGGCGTCTTCACGTCCTCACGAAAACGTCAACGTCGTCCCGCGCATCCGGGCCGGACGCTCTCTCGTAACTGCTCCCGTACCCCCCCAGAAGGGAAAAGCAACACAGGAGTAGATCATGAAACTCGCAGCACTCGCGTTCACCGGCGCCATCGCCGCCGGTCTCGCATTCACCGCGATGCCGACCTTCGCCAAGCAGGAGATGAGCGTGGAGGTGGGCGGCGCGCCGATGTACCCCTCCAAGACCATCGTCGAGAACGCCGTCAACTCGGAGGATCACACCACGCTCGTGGCAGCCGTGAAAGCCGCTGGCCTGGTCGATACGCTTCAGGGTGACGGCCCGTTCACGGTGTTCGCGCCGACGAATGCGGCGTTCGACAAGCTGCCCGACGGCACGGTCGACACGCTGCTCAAGCCCGAGAACAAGAAGAAGCTCACCGGCGTCCTGACTTACCACGTCGTCGCCGGCAAGCTCACCGCCAAGGATCTGATGGCCAAGGTCAAGAAGGGCGGCGGAGAAGCCAAGCTCAAGACCGTCGAAGGCGAAATGCTCACCGTCAAGATGAAGGACGGCAAGCTCTGGGTCATCGACGGCAAGGGCGACACCGCCCAGGTCACCATCGGTGACGTGATGCAGTCGAACGGCGTCATCCACGTGGTCGATACCGTGTTGCTGCCGAGCTAAGACGCTCCTCCAAGCTCTTCGGCAGCCTGGCCCGTCGTGCTCCAGCGCGGCGGGTCTTGCTTTTGCGGTCCTAGTCCTCGGC
>CAYWIA010000023.1:7905-19882 GCA_964458245.1 uncultured Methyloceanibacter sp.
CTTCTGTATGAGGATGGCGCGGAGGTCGTTGACGTTGGTCATGGTCGGGCCGGTCTCCAAGAGATCGCCGATCCCTTTGAAGAAGCTGTAGGGGTCGTTGTCCGCGAGCATGGCTTTCGGATTCAAGCCCGCTTTCTCCGCGCGCTTCAGCGTGTCCGGATAGATCAGCGCGCCGGCATTGTCCTCCGAGCCGTCGACGCCGTCGGTGTCGCCGGCGAGCGCATAGATGTCCGGCAGCCCGTCGAGCGCGATGGCGAGCGCGAGCAGGAACTCGGTGTTGCGCCCGCCTTTGCCTTTGCCTTTGAGCGTGATGGTGGTCTCGCCGCCGGAGATCAGCACGCAAGGCGGCCGCTCGGGTTGCCCGCGCATGGCGCATTGGCGCGCGATGCCCGCATGGACCAGCGCCACGTCGCGGGATTCGCCTTCGATCGAATCGCCCAGGATCACAGGCGTCACGCCGGCTGCGCGGGCGACTTCGGCTGCGGCTTCAAGCGAAGCCTGCGGTGTGGCGATCATGATGTTGTCGACGCGCTCGAAACAGGGATCGCCCGGCTTCGGCGTCTCGTCTGCAGCGTCAAGCGCGCGCCTGACATTCGCAGGCAGGTCGAGATTGTATTTCTCGATGATGCCGATCGCGTCCGCCTTGGTCGAAGGATCGGGCACGGTCGGGCCGGAGGCGATGATCGAGGGGTCATCGCCCGGCACGTCGGAGATCATCAGCGCCACCACCCGCGCCGGATAGGCGGCCTTCGCCAGCCTGCCGCCCTTGATGGCGGAGAGATGCTTCCGCACCGTGTTCATTTCCGAGATGGTGGCGCCGCTCGCGAGCAGCGCCTTGTTGACCGCTTGCTTGTCCTCCAGCGTGATGCCCTCGGCCGGCATCGCGAGCAGCGCCGAGCCGCCGCCTGAGATGAGACAGAGCACGAGGTCGTCCTTGGTCAGCCCTTGCACCATCTCGAAGATGCGCCGTGCGGCCTCGCGGCCGGCTTCATCCGGAACGGGGTGGGCGGCCTCGACCACTTCGAGCCGTTCGGTAGGCAGGCGGTAGCCATAGCGGGTGACCACGAGCCCTTCGAGCGGACCGTCCCATGCGTCTTCGAGCGCCTTGGCCATGGCGCCGGAGGCCTTGCCGGCACCGATGATGACGGTGCGGCCCTTGGGCTTCGGCGGCAGATGAGCGGGCACGCAAACCGACGGCAGAGCCGCGTCGACGCCCGCCTTGAACATGGCTTTGAGTAGGTCTTCTGGCCTCATCCGCTTACCGAACTCCCCCCTATTGAGTAGCGCCAGAAACCTGCACAGACGATTGCCATAAGGCAAGTGAATGAATACGGTGCGGCTACCTTTTTGCGGGCATTTCGGTGTCCGGCGTAGCAATAAAGCTGGGGGCAAGCGTCCAATGCCAGAAGGCTCAAACGAACAACACAAGAAGCCGAAATCCGATATCGAGATCAGCCAAGCCGCGGTCATGCAGCCGATCCTCGATGTCGCCAAGGAGAAGCTCGGCATCGAGGCCGAGGACTTGATCCCTTACGGACATTACAAGGCGAAGGTTTCCCTCGACTACATCGACAGCCTCAAGGACAAGCCCGACGGCAAGCTGATCTTGGTCACCGCGATCACGCCGACGCCCGCCGGCGAGGGCAAGACCACGACCACCGTAGGCCTCGGCGATGCGCTGAATAAGATCGGCAAGAAGGCGATGATCTGCGTGCGCGAGCCGAGCCTCGGCCCGTGCTTCGGCATGAAGGGCGGCGCGGCCGGCGGCGGCTACGCGCAAGTGGTGCCCATGGAGGACATCAACCTCCACTTCACCGGCGATTTTCATGCCATCGGCGCGGCCAACAACCTGCTCGCGGCGATGATCGACAACCACATCTATTGGGGCAACAAGCTCGACATCGACGCGCGCCGCGTGAGCTGGCGCCGCGCCGTGGACATGAACGACCGCGCGCTCCGCTCGATCGTCACCTCGCTCGGCGGAGTCTCGAACGGCTTCCCGCGCGAGGCGGGCTTCGACATCACGGTCGCCTCCGAGGTCATGGCCATTTTCTGCCTGGCGAAGGACTTGGCCGACCTGCAGCGGCGTCTGGGGCAGATCCAGGTCGGCGAGACGCGCGAGAAGAAGGCGGTGACCGCGAAAGAGCTGTCCGCCGCGGGCGCCATGGCGGCGCTGCTGAAGGACGCTCTGGCGCCGAACCTGGTGCAGACGCTCGAGAACAACCCGGCCTTCATCCACGGCGGTCCGTTCGCCAATATCGCTCACGGCTGCAACACGGTGATCGCCACCAAGGCGGCGCTCAAGCTCTCAGACTATGTGGTGACGGAGGCCGGCTTCGGCGCCGATCTCGGCGCGGAGAAATTCTTCGACATCAAGTGCCGCAAGGCGGGGCTCAAGCCCGATTGCGTGGTGATCGTCGCCACCATCCGCGCGCTCAAGATGCATGGCGGGGTGGCCAAGGACGATCTCAAGAAAGAGAATCTCGAGGCGCTGGAGAAAGGCTTCGCCAATCTCGAGAAGCACATCGAGAACGTGCGCAAGTACAACGTGCCCGTGGTCGTCGCCGCGAACCGCTTCTCGTCCGACACCGACGACGAGATCGCGCTCTTGAAGCGCCTGTGCTCCACGGCCAGCACCGAATGCGTCATGGCCGATCACTGGGCGCTGGGCGGTGCGGGCGCGGAGGACTTGGCCGAGACCGTGGTCAAGACCATCGACACCAAGCCGGCGGACTTCCAGCCGCTCTACCCGGATGACATGTCGCTGTGGGACAAGACACGCACCATCGCTCAGGAGATCTACGGGGCGGAAGACATCACGGCGCCGAAAGCGGTGCGCGACAAGTTCGCGGATCTGGAGAAGGCGGGCTTCGGCAAGTTCCCGATCTGCGTGGCCAAGACCCAGTACAGCTTCACCACCAATCCGGACGCCAAGGGCGTGCCGCTCGGCCATACCATCCCGATCCGGGAGGTAAGGCTGTCGGCGGGCGCGGAGTTCGTGGTGGTGATCTGCGGGGACATCATGACGATGCCGGGGCTCCCGCGAGTGCCGGCCGCCAATAGCATTGAACTTGCGTCGGATGGACGCATTAGCGGTTTGTTCTAGTCAAGCAAAAGGGTTGCCAGGCGCACGGCCTGAGGCTACCACCTTGCCCAAGCGCAAGGCATAGGTCCGCCTAGGACCTAGGCAGCCCAGAATCCCTTAGGAGAGGACACCATGTCTGGAGCCAGACGGCCGGGCCGTAACTTTCTATTTGTGCCGGGACCAACCAATGTTCCCGCGCGAATTCTGCGGGCCATGCACGTTCCGATGGAAGACCATCGCTCGTCCGATTTCCCGAAGCTGACCCTGCCGCTCTACGAGAACATGAAGAAGGTCTTCCAGACCAAGGACGGCCAGGTCGTCATCTTCCCGTCCAGCGGCACCGGCGCTTGGGAGGCCTCCCTCACCAATACCCGTTCTCCGGGCGACAAGTTGCTCGCCCCGCGCTTCGGCCAGTTCAGCCATCTGTGGATCGATCTCGCCCGCCGCCATGGGCTCGAGGTGATCGTGCAGGAGGAAGAATGGGGCACCGGCGCCAATCCCGACAAGATCGAGGAGGCGCTGCGCGCCGACAAAAACCATGAGATCAAGGGCGTCATGGTGGTCCACAACGAGACCGCCACGGGCGTGACCTCCGACGTCGCCGCGGTGCGCCGCGCCATCGACGCCGCGGGCCATCCGGCGCTGCTCTATGTCGACGGCGTCAGCTCCATCGCCAGCATCGACTTCCGCTTCGACGAGTGGGGCGTGGACCTCGCCATCACCGGTTCGCAAAAGGGCATGATGCTGCCCGCGGGTCTCGGCATCGTCTGCGTGAGCCAGAAGGCTCTGGCGCAGATGGCCGACGCCAAATGCACGAAGGCGTATTTCGATTTCGCCGATCATTTCCGCACCAATCCGGGCGGCTACTTTCCGTACACGCCGGCGCTGCCCCTGCTTTACGGGCTGCGCGAGTCCCTCGCCATCCTGTTCGAGGAAGGGCTGGAGAACGTGTTCGCGCGGCATCGCCATCTGGCCAATGGCACGCGCGCCGCGGTCGAGGCGTGGGGGCTCAAGCTCTGCGCCAAGGATCCCAAGTGGTACTCCGACACGGTGAGCGCGATCATGGTGCCCGAAGGCTTCAACGGCGCCGATGTCATCGACCGCGCCTACCGGCGCTACGACCTGGCGCTCGGCGCCGGTCTGTCGCAGATGGCGGGCAAGCTGTTCCGCATCGGCCATCTCGGCGACCTCAACGAGCTGATGCTGCTTGGCGCCCTCGCCGGCGCCGAAATGTCCATGCGCGATGTCGGCATCGAGGTCGTGCCCGGTTCGGGCGTGGCGGCGGCGCAGGAGCATTTCCGTGGAGGCGCTGGCGAACAGCGTATGGCCGCGGAATAAGAGGCCAGGCACTCAACGCAAGGCCAGGACGAACGCCGACCGGCGTGAGCGGCCTTTCGCCGGAGAGGTTTCAATGTGGGGAGTGACCCCGCGGACGTAAGGAGAAGGGGGAGGTTCAGTGGAGCACGCGATCGTCTTCCTCGATCGAGAGTCGGTGGGCGCCAATGTCCGCAAGCCGGACTTTCCGCACACCTATACAGAGTATCAGTCGACCTGGACCCCTGAGGACATCGTCGACCGCCTCAAGGACGCGACCATCGCCCTTATCAACAAGGTGCCGATGCGCGCCGAGGTGCTGAAGCAGTTGCCCAAGCTGAAGCTGATCGCCGTGGCCGCTACCGGCACCGACGTCGTGGACAAGGCGTACTGCAAAGAAAACGGCATCACCGTCGTCAATATCCGCAACTACGCCTTCAACACCGTGCCGGAGCACGTCATCGCGCTGATGTTCGCGCTGCGCCGGAACCTGCTGGCCTATGTGCAAGACGTCAAGAACGGGCGCTGGGCGGAAGTCGATCAGTTCTGCTTCTTCGATCACCCGATCCGCGACATCGCCGGGTCGACCATGGGTGTTGTCGGCTATGGGGCCATCGGCAAGGAAGTGGCCAAGCGCGCCAAGTGTCTCGGCATGAAGATCCTGCCCTATGACGTGTTTCCGCAAGAGGGCCTCGTGGATCTCGAGACGGTGCTCAAGGAGAGCGACGTCATCACGCTGCATTGCCCGCTGACGCCCGAGACCCAGAACATGATCGGCGCCAAAGAGTTCAAGATGATGAAGCCGACATCGATCCTCATCAATACGGCGCGGGGCGGGCTCGTCGACGAGGCGGCGCTGGCCGAGGCGCTGAAGGCCGGCACGATCGCCGGCGCCGGTTTCGACGTGCTCACCAAGGAGCCGCCGAAGGAAGGCAATATCCTGCTCGATCTCGACATGCCGAACTTCATCGTCACGCCGCATGTGGCGTGGGCGAGCCGTGAGGCCATGCAGATCCTGGCCGATCAATTGATCGACAACATCGAGGCGTTCGTCGCGGACAAACCGCAGAACGTCGTCGTTTAGCTTTTAGGGGCGACCGCCATGAAGAAACTGCTGTTCCTGTTCGATACCGACGAGATGCCGAGCGTGTTCGACACGGTCGTCGGCTATGACGGCGGCGCCGACCGCGTCACCGGCTATGCGAACGTGACGCCCGACAATGTGGGCGCGCTGGTCGACGGCTGCATCTACACCCGTGGCGGCAAGGACAAGCAGAACACGGCGATCTTCGTCGGCGGCGGCAACATGGCCAAGGGCGAGGCGCTGTTCGAGAAGGTGAAGAAGAGCTTCTTCGGGCCGTTCCGCGTTTCGGTGATGCTCGATTCCAACGGCTCGAACACGACGGCCGCTGCCGGCGTGGCGCTGCTCGCCAAGGCGAAGTCGCTCAAGGGTAAGAAGGCCGTCGTGCTCGCGGGCACCGGGCCGGTCGGCATGCGCGCCGCGGGCTTCCTCGGCATGGAAGGCGCCGACGTCACCATCACCTCGCGCACCAAGGAGCGCGCGGAGGAGGCCGCCAAGGTCATCGAGAAGCGCTTCGGCATCAAGGTTTCGGGTGCGGCCGGGGCGACCGACGAGGAGCGTGCCGCGGCCGTCAAGGACGCCAACATCGTCTATTCGGCCGGCGCCATCGGCGTGCAGCTGCTGCCCAAGTCCGCCTGGGAGAACAACTCCAATATCGAGCTTCTGGCCGACGTGAACGCGCAGCCCCCGCTCGGCGTCGAAGGGATCGAGGCGACCGACAAGGGCAAGGACTATAACGGCAAGCTCGCCTTCGGTGCGCTCGGCATCGGCGGACTCAAACTGAAACTTCACCGTGAATGCATCGCCAAGCTGTTCGAGAGCTCCGAGGGCGTCTACGACGCGGAAGAGATCTACGCGCTTGCCAAGAAGATGGCCTAGATGACCGAGATCAAGGATACCGCGATCGAACCCTTCCTCGATGCGCTCGCATCGAGCGACGCGACGCCCGGCGGCGGCAGCGCGGCCGCGATCATGGGCGGCATGGGCGCGGCGTTGGTCAGCATGGTCTGCAACCTCACCATCGGCAAAAAGAAATATGCCGAGGTGGAGGACGAGATGAAGAACCTCCTGGCCAAGGCGGAAGATTTGCGCCACCGGCTGACCGGGATGATCCAGGAGGACGTGCGCGCCTTCGATACGGTGATGGCGGCCTACGGCATGCCGAAGGAGACGGACTCCGAGAAAGCGGCGCGCGGCGAGACCATCCAGGCGGCCCTGAAACAAGCCACCGAAGTGCCGATGGGTTGCTGCCATCTGGCGCGGGAGGTCATCGATCTGGCGCTGGCGGCGTCCGAGAAGGGCAACCTCAACGTGATCTCCGACGCCGGCGTTGGTGTGCTGGCGGCTTATGCTGCACTGCGAAGCGCGGCGCTAAATGTCTACATCAATGCGAAAATGATCTCGGACAAGAGCTTCGTCGACGCTAAGCTGGGCGAACTAGAGGGCCTTCTTGACGGTGCAGAGGCCGCGACCGAGAAGGCATATGACATCGTAAAGGGCAAGGTGAGCTGAGGCCTTTCGGCAGCGGCTCTCACACCAACGATAGCCCGCCGAAGAGACTAGGAAGGGAGGAACGACGTGGACGTTCACGAGTATCAAGCGAAAGAACTTCTGGGTAGCTTCGGCGTACCGGTGCCAAAGGGCGCCGTGGCCTTTAGCCCCGATCAGGCCGTGTATGCGGCGACCGAGCTCGGCGGCTGGAGCTGGGCGGTCAAGGCGCAGATTCATGCAGGTGCGCGCGGCAAGGCCGGCGGCATCAAGATCTGCAAGACTTATCACGAGGTGCGCGAGGCGGCGCAGGCCATGCTCGGCAAGCGTCTGGTCACGCACCAGACCGGACCCGAGGGCAAACCCGTGCAGCGCGTCTATATCGAAGTGGCCGAGCCCTTCGATCGCGAGCTGTATCTCGGCTACGTGCTCGACCGTAAGGCCGAGCGCATCCGCGTCATCGCCTCGCAGCAGGGCGGCATGGAGATCGAGGAGATCGCCAAGACCGATCCCGATGCCATCCTTCAGGTTATCGTCGAGCCTGCCGTCGGCCTTCAGGCCTTCCAGGCGCGCGAGCTCGCCTTCCAGCTCGGCTTGAGCATCAAGCAGGCGCAGAGCGCCGTGTCGACGATCATGAACGCCTATCGTGCGTTCCGCGATTGCGACGCCCAGATGCTTGAGATCAATCCGCTGGTGGTGACCAAGGACGATCGCGTGCTGGCGCTCGACGCCAAGATGTCGTTCGACGACAACGCGCTGTTCCGCCGCCACAACGTGGCCGACATGCACGATCCTTCGCAGCAGGATCCGCGCGAGGCGCAGGCCGCGGAGCACAACCTCAACTATATCGGTCTCGATGGCGAGATCGGCTGCATCGTGAACGGTGCGGGCCTCGCCATGGCGACCATGGACATGATCAAGCACGCGGGCGGCTCGCCGGCGAACTTCCTCGACGTGGGCGGCGGCGCTTCGCCGGACCGCATCGAGACGGCGATGAAGCTCGTCGCGTCCGACGAAAATGTGAAAGCCATCCTGGTGAACATCTTCGCCGGCATCAATCGCTGCGACTGGGTGGCCAAGGGCGTGGTTCAGGCCTGCGGAAACCTGGAGGTCAAAGTGCCGCTCGTCGTGCGCCTGGCTGGCACCAATGTCGAAGAGGGCCGCAAGATCCTGGCCGACAGCGGGCTCAAGCTGATCACCGCCGAGACCTTGGCCGAAGCGGCCGAGAAAGCGGTGGCGGCGTGCCAAGGCAAGTTGCAGGCGGCGTAGCGCGGGTCATCGGAGAAAAAACGTAATGAGCATTCTGATCGACGAAAAAACACCGGTGATCGTCCAGGGCATGACCGGCGACAAAGGCACCTTCCACGCGAAGGAGATGATCGAGTACGGCACCAACGTGGTCGGCGGCGTGACGCCGGGCAAGGGCGGCGGCCGGCATCTCGACCGCCCGCTGTTCAACACCGTGAAGGAAGCCGTCAAGGAGACGGGCGCGGAAGCGTCCATCACCTTCGTGGCGCCGGCCTTCTGCTCCGACGCCATCATGGAATCGGCGGATGCGGGCATCAAGCTCGTGTGCTCGATCACCGACGGCATTCCGGCGCAGGACATGATGCGGGTGAAGCGGTATTTGATGCGCTATCCGCGCGACCAGCGGACCATGATGGTCGGCCCGAACTGCGCGGGCATCATCAGCCCGGGCAAGGCCATGCTCGGCATCATGCCGGGACATATCTATCTGCAAGGCAAGGTCGGCGTGATCTCTCGTTCCGGCACGCTCGGCTATGAGGCGGCCGCGCAGATGAAGGCGCACGGGATCGGCATCTCGACCTCCGTCGGCATCGGCGGCGACCCGATCAACGGCTCGTCCTTCCTGGATCACCTCGCTTTGTTCGAGGAGGACCCGGAGACGGAAGCCGTGCTGATGATCGGCGAGATCGGCGGCCCGCAGGAAGCCGAAGCCTCCGCCTGGATCAAGGACAACATGTCGAAGCCGGTGATCGGCTTCGTCGCCGGCCTGACTGCGCCCAAGGGGCGCCGCATGGGCCATGCCGGCGCCATCATCTCGGCAACCGGCGACAGCGCCGCCGAGAAGGCCGAGATCATGCGCTCGTGTGGGCTCACGGTTGCGCCCAATCCGAGCGAGTTCGGCTCGACCGTGGCGCAGGTGCTCGGGGCTTAAGGAAACGTCGGGCGGCGACGCCCGGCCGTTCCCGGAAGCCAAGGGTTGCCGGTGGAGTCTTATGGCTCCACCGCGCCTCTGCGGCGGTGCTGGCGATCAAGGGATAACTGAAGATGCCGGGCAGGCGGGGGCGCCCGGTCGGACCCACTCAAAGCCGATCGGTGTGATCGGAGTGCCAGCGTTGTCATGAACGAGGAGCTTATAGAGTCGGAGCTTGAGGTCGAGGCGGGTGCGCCCCCTCTGATCGGTGGAATCTCGTCCGGAGATGCCGCCGATATCCTCTTCGACCTCCTCATGGACGTGGTTCGCCGGCACCAGCCGGAACTCGAGGCGGTGTTCGCCGGCGGCGCCAACATTTCCGGCTTCTCGCCGGAGCTGATGGCCAGAGCCCTGCAGGCCCAGGGCATCTGGTTCCAGCTTCTGTCCATCGCCGATCAGAACGCGGCCATGCGCCGCCGCCGCCATATCGAGCGCGAACGGGGACGCGAGTCCTTGCGCGGCACCTTCGACCATGTACTGGCCGACGCGGTGGAAGAGGGCATCTCGCCCAAAGAGATCGAGGATCTCTTGCGGTCCTTGCGCATCCGTCCCGTCATCACCGCGCATCCCACGGAGTCGAAGCGCGTCACCGTGCTGGAGAAGTACCGCAAGATCTATCTGCTTCTGCGCGAGCTCGAGGGTGCGCGGTGGACGGAGCGGGAGCGCGGGGCGATCCTCGCCGACATTCGCGACCAGATCGAGCTCGTGTGGATGACCGGCGAGCTTCATCTGGAGAAACCCACGGTCGAGCACGAAGTGCTGCGCGGGCTCCATTTCTTCGACGAGACGCTGTTCGAGAAGGCGCCGGAGATGATGGCGCTGCTCGACGGCGCGCTCAAGCGCAACTATCCCGACCAGCAGTTCGAGCTGCCGCCCTTCTTCCAGTTCGGCTCGTGGATCGGCGGCGACCGGGACGGCAATCCTCACGTCACCACGAGCGTGACCGGCTGGACGTTGCGTCAGAACGCGCTCGCGGCGCTCCGTCACTATCGGGAGCGCATCGTGGCGCTCGCGCGCGCCCTGTCGATCACCGAACGGGCGCTGCCTGTGCCGCAAGGCTTCCGCAAAGAGCTGGAGCATGCCCTCAACATGAGCGGCGACCAGCAGATTATCGCCCAGCGCAATCCCGGCGAGCCCTACCGGCAGTTTCTCACCTGCATCCTGCGCAAGCTCGATGCGACGAGCCGCCGGGCAGAGGGTCAGGAGCTCGACCTCGGTACGCCCCATTACGCCAACGCCGATGAGCTGATCCACGAATTGCGCCTGGTGGAGCGCGCGCTGGAAGAGGCGAACAGCCCCGGCATCGCCGCCGACCTGGTGCGCCCCGTGCGGCGCGCCGTGGAGCTGTTCCGCTTCTCGACCGTGCGCCTCGATCTTCGCGAGAACACCACGCGCACGACCCAGGCCCTGCAATCCTTGTGGTGGGCCGGCACCGGCCATGGGGAAGGCAATCCGCCCGAGCTCGGCAGCCGCGAGTGGCGCACCTGGCTGCTGCACGAGCTGACGCGCCCCCTCACCACGGAACGCGTGATCGACGCGCTGCCGGCGGAGACGACAGAGCTGATCGCCATGTTCGCTCAGGCCGCCGAGATCCGCCGCGGGCTCGACCGCGACGCCTTCGGCTCGTTCATTCTGTCGATGACGCGCTCGGTCGACGACATTCTCGGCGGCTATCTGCTTGCCAAGGAAGGCGGCTTGTTCCTCGACGCGGCGGGCACGGAGATCTGCGCCATGCCGATCGTGCCGCTGTTCGAGACCATCGACGATCTGCGCGCCGCGCCCGCCATCATGCGCGAAGCGCTCGCCATCCCGCTCATCCGCCGCTCCACCCATTGGCAGGGCGGTCTGCAAGAGGTGATGATCGGCTATTCCGACTCCAACAAGGACGGCGGCTTCGTCGCCTCCAACTGGGAGTTGGCCAAGGCGCAAGTCAGCCTCACTGTTGTGGGCGAGGAAACGGGCACGGCGATCGCTTTCTTCCACGGCCGCGGCGGCTCGGTGAGCAGAGGCGGTGCGCCCACCGGCCGTGCCATCGCCGCGCAGCCTGCCGGCTCCATCCGCGGCCGCTTCCGCGTCACCGAGCAGGGCGAGGTGGTCTCCTACAAATACGCCAATAAGGGCACGTCGCTCTATCAGATGGAGCTGCTCGCCTCGTCCGTGTTGGAGCATGCCCTGAAGTCGGAGCGGGAGCGGGCGCTCCGGCCGAGCCGCGAGTTCGACGACGCCATGGAGGCTTTGGCGGGCGCGTCCCGGGCCGCCTATACGGGGCTCATCACCCATCCGGACCTCGTCACCTACTTCCAGGCGGCGAGCCCGCTCGAAGAAATCTCGATGCTCAATATCGGCTCGCGGCCGGCGCGGCGCTTCGGCGCGAATTCGCTCAAGGACCTGCGGGCGATCCCTTGGGTGTTCGCCTGGGCCCAGAACCGGCATCTCATCACGGGCTGGTACGGGGTGGGCACCGCGCTTCAGAACATGCTCGAGGTGCGCGGCGACAAGGGCGCGGAACTCCTTGACCGGATGTTCAAGGAGTCCCGGCTGTTCCGCCTGATCATCGACGAGGTGGAGAAGATTCTGGCCGTCGTGGATCTTGAAATTGCCAGCGATTACGCGGGGTTAGTCTCCGACGAGAGGGTCCGCGAAACCATCTTCGCCTTGATCGAGAAGGAGCTTGCGCTCACTGCCAAGATGGTGCTGAAAGTGTCCGGAAGCGCCTCGCCTGCGGAGCGCTTCCCCCAATTCCGCGCCTCTCTGGCCGAGAGGCTCCCCACCATCAACGAGGTCAACCGGG
>CAYWIA010000024.1:0-14554 GCA_964458245.1 uncultured Methyloceanibacter sp.
GACGCCCAGGCGACCACGCCCGGATAGTCGTCGATGTTGAAGTCGCCGACGCCGAGGCTCGACACCGCATCGACGATGCCCAGCACGCCATGCTTCTCGCAAGCGTCCGAAAAGCCCTTGAGGTCGTTGATGCGGCCCGAGCCGGTCTCCCAATGGGCCATGAAGGCCCACATGGGCTTGTGCTCGGCGAGCGCCTTCTCGACCGTCTCGCCGGAGACCGACTGGCCATGCGGCACGGTCACGGTGACGACGTTCTTCGGCTTCGGATTGACGGAGTCGGCGGCGAGATCCTCAAGCGTGGAGGCCTTGATGCGGATGGTGAGGTCGTCGATGCCCGAGAAGGTGCCGTTGGCGAAGGTCACGACCTTGTCGCCCGGCAGGATCAGACTGTGGACGCAGTCGAGGCCGCTCCAGCCCGTGCCGGCGACGCCAAAGGTGTAGACGTTCTTGGTCCCCCACAGCTCGCGCAGCATGAGCTTCGCCTCGATCATGCCGCGAAGCACGTCCTTCTGCATGTGATCGGCCACGCCCGTCTTGGCGAAACGCTCGAGCACGCGCGGGTCGGTGTTCCCCGGCCCGGGGCCGGCGGCAAGGGTCTCAGGGATTACAAGCTGCGGAAATACGGTCATGGGAACACCCTCTGTCTATCGGTCAAAAACTCCGGAATTCGGGGTAATCGTCTACCGGGCCCAGCGGAACGGGGCAAGGGCTCCGCGCCACTTTGTGGCACTCCGAACATCCCCCTTCTAGGCCGCCTTGTCGCCGCGATGGGCCAAAACCTGGTCCGCCGCCTTGCCGACAAGCTCGGCCAAATGGTCCAGCTCGGCGTGGAACGTCCCCACGCCCGCCGTGGCCGAGCGCAGTTCCACGATCAGGTTCTGGATCTCGGCCTCGGGAATATGGGCCTGAACCACGTCCCATCCGGGCCAGCCGGGCCGCGCATCGAAGCCCAGGATCTGCCCGCGATGGGAGGAGACGATGGAGTTGATCCGCGCCGTGGCCTCGGACGGGACGGCGATCTCCACCGCCATGACCGGCTCCAAAAGCACGGGCTGGCACTGGGGCATGCCCTCCGACATAGCCAGGCGCCCCGCCTGGCGGAACGCCATGTCTGAAGAGTCGACCGAATGATACGAACCGTCGATCAGACACACGGCGACATCCACCACGGGGAAGCCCAACGGTCCGGTGTGAAGATAGTCGCGCACGCCGATTTCAACCGAGGGAATGTAGTTCTTGGGCACGACGCCGCCGGTGATCTTGTCGGAGAACTCGAAGCCCTGTCCGCGCGCCAGGGGGCCGATCGTCACCACCACGTCGCCGAACTGGCCGTGGCCGCCAGACTGCTTCTTGTGGCGTCCGCGCACCTCCGTCGACTTGCGGATGGTCTCCTTGTAGGGGATCTGGCGGGGGTGCGTCGCGGCGGCGACGCCGTATTTGCGGATCAGCCGCTCCAAGGCCACGCGCAAATGCATCTCGCCCTGCCCCCACAGCACCATCTGGGCCATGTCCTGGTCGTGGCTGATGGAGAGCGACGGATCCTCCTCGATGATCTTGGCGAGCCCGGCGGTGAGCTTCACATCGTCCTTCTTCTCCTTGGCCTCGATCGCGAGCCCGAACACGGGCTCCGCAATCTCGCCGGGCTCGATCTTCAGCGACGCGCCCTTCTCGGTCGACAGCGTGGCGCCTGTCCTGACGCTCTCCAGCCGGCCAAAGGCCACCGTGTCTCCCGGCTTGGCCGCATCGCGCTTCACCGGCTCTTGCCCGAGCAGGGCGAACACGCCGGCGATGCGCTCCTCGCGTTCGCCGCCGAAGACGGAATCGCCGTCGGCAAACGTGCCGGCGAGAACGCGGGCGAGCGACAACTTACCCGCATGCGCCGTGTGGAACGTCTTCATCACATAGGCGCAGGACGAGGCGCCGTCCGCGCCGATACGCGCCGCCGTACTCTGTACGAAGGGCGCTTCGTGACGTAGCGCCTTGAGCAGCCGCAGGATGCCGTTGCCGTTCTCCGCCGAGCCGAACAGCACGGGGCAGATCACCCCCTCGCGCAGCTCCGTGGCGAGATCGTCGAACACCTTGTCGCGCGGCGGCTCGACGTCCTCCAGCAGTTGCTCCATCAGCTCGTCGTCATAGTCGGCCAGCTGCTCCAGCATGGAGAAGCGCGCCTCCTGCTCGCGCTCGGCAAGCGCTTGCGGCATTTCGATCACCTCGGACGGCGCATGCTCGCGATAGACATGGGCGCGCTCGAGCGCCAGATCGATGAAGCCCGAGACGATGTCCTTCTCCCAGATGGGCACTTGGCGCAGCACTAGAGGCACGGCCGAAGCCGGCTGCAACATCGGCACGATGTCGCGCACCCGCGTGTCCGCCTTGTCGATCTTGTTCAGGAATAGAAAGTGCGGAATGCCCCGATCCTCGAGCTGCTTGAGGATGAGCTGAAGCGCCGGAACCTTCTTCTCGTCCGGCTCGCACACCACGACGGCCGCATCGCAGGCGGTCAGCACGTTGGCCGCATCCGCCTGAAATTCGATGGAGCCTGGACAATCGAGAAAGGTGAAGGTGTCGTCGAGAAAATCGACCGTGGCCACGTTGAGCTCGACGCTCATGCCGTGATGGCGGGCCTCGTCGGAGGCGTCACCCACCGTGTTCTTGGCGGTGACAGTGCCCTGCCGCTTGACGGCGCCGGTCCGCGCCAGAATGGATTCTAAGAGTGTCGTCTTACCGCTGAGATAGGGACCAACCAGTGCGATGCAGCGGGCGCTGCGGGCTGGTTGGCCCTGCGCTTGGCCCATGCTCTCCTCCCTTGGCACGCCGCGCAAGGTGGGCCCTTTGATTTCGGCCCTTTTTTCCCTCTTGCGAGCCTTTAGGCACCCATCGTGTCAAGGGACGCGCCCTCTGGCAAGAGCCGCGATAACGGAGAAAAATCGGTGGCTGGCTGGCCTTGCGCCGCGCTAACGAGCAGCCGCCCGTGAACCGGCCCGTTCGCCCAGGAAGAACCGCACCATTTCCCGAGACGCATCGGGGCCGTTGGGATCGGCATAGCTGCCGTCCGCGCTTCCGCCCGACCAAGCGTGACCGGCCCCGTGGATGATCCAGTGCTCGGCCACGACCAGATCGGCCTCGTCTCGCGTGACTGTGCGGGTGAAACCTCGGCCGGCGTCGAACCCCTCCTCCTGATGATCCGTGTGGCTCGCTCGACTCTCAGCATCGACAATCATCGCGGCGTTCGACGGGTGGACGATCTTGTCGGCGGCACCATGGAGAACGATGGTTCTCGGAGAGGTCTTGGCGCCGCCAATGTCGGTCACGCGCCGCGACGACTTGGCTCCATCCCCGCGCATGGCTGCAAAGGCAGAAGGAACGTCGGCCGCGGACTTGTAGGCAAGCCCGGAATGGACGCCCACAGCCGCGTACAGATCAGGATAAGTCGCGGCCATGACCGCCGCCATGGCGCCTCCGGCGGAAAGACCGGCCACGAACACGCAGGCCGGATCCACATCGTGGTCGGCGATAATCTGGTTGGTGATCCCCGCGATGATGGCCGGCTCTCCGCGGCCACGCATTTGATTCTCGGGCTTGAACCAATTCCAGTAGAGAGAGGGATTTGCGGCCTTCGCCTGGATCGGGTAGGCGACGATGAATCCATGCTCCTCGGCGAGATCGTTCATGCGCGTCCCGATCGCGAAGTCATCCGCGGTTTGGGTGCCTCCATGGAGCATCACGAGCAGAGCGGGCCTGCCGGGCCGAACGCAGCTCGGGATATAGAGCTTGTAAGCTCGGCTTCCGGCCTCGCACCGGAAGTTCTCAGTTCGAAATTGCGCTCCCTCGGCTATCTCGACCGACTTGAGCTTCGGTCCTACCAGACCGTCGAGGCTGAAACCGTGCAATCTGCCGTCCCGCCGCTGCGGCGAATATTTTCCGAGCGCCCGCGCAATCAGCTGGGACGGGTCCGACAACGTGCTCGGCACCAGCTTGGGGGTTGCCTCGATCTCGGGAACGATCTCTTCGGCGGAAGAGTCGATGACGCACCCTTCGATTGAAAGAGTGGCCGGCGCCGTGTTGTTCGGACCACCGTCCGGCGATCGGCCTGACAGAGCGTCTTGAATGACGCGCGTGGCTTCGTGCAGCTTTTGAGCCTGCGTTAATTGCAAGGCTGCGTGCAAGGCGCGGTCGAAATTCATCGTCATGGCACCGGTCCCTTTAAGGTTGAAATGGCCGCTCACAAAGTGCGATCGGCCAATGCGTTCTTGACGTCTTTGCTGGCATGCAACGCGCCAAGCACGGTGATGGATTCTATGGTCTCCAGTGCGAGTGCGGGCGTCACGTCGGGCGCTATTGTCGCGAGTCCGAGCACCTTGATATGCAGCTTTTCACCTGCCGCTTTGACCGCCTCCAGATCCGACCGCGTAAAATGTCTGATGCCGAGCTCCAAGGTGTGCCGGACGATAGACGTCCGGACGACCTCGTCGTGGCTGGCGATCTGATTGCGGACCGCGGTGCGGATGAAATCGCTTCGGTTGGAGTAAAAGCCCTCCTGCACCAGAAGATCGACCTGGCCGAGGTCCACATAACCGAGGTTGATCGTGATCTTTTCGGTCTCGCCCGCGCGATCGCGCAGTCTGTGAATTTCCGCCGCCATTCGATCCTCCATCCTCTGTGGATGGTATATGGATGGTCCAGGGATGGAGTTCAAGGGCCGTGCGCGCCGTTCTGGTCCATGGCCAGGGGGGTGCGGCCCTCATGGGTGGCGACATGAGCGCGCTTCAGGCGCACGCGTGTTCGGGTCTTCTGATCCTGGCTCCAAGCCAGTATGGTGGCGCCCTTATCGCGACGGGGGTTCCATGCGTTTCGTTTCCGGTTTGCTGCTTTTGGCTCTGATCTCGGTGTCCTCTGTGCTCGTTGGGGGCGACGCCTTCGCCTTCACGCCACCGGCGCCCTCCCCGGACCGGTCGCCGGTCCAAGACGCCAAAATCGTCTGCGGCGACTTCGGATCCGGCTACACCTGCAAGCGGGAATCCGGCGCCATACGGCGCGGCAAGAACATCAAGGTGCCGGGCAGCGGCTCGGACAGTTCAGGCACAAGCTCAGGCGGCTGGTTCGGCGGCAGCGATGACGATCCGGACGCCCTGCCGCCCGCTTCCGGCGGCACCGGCGCCGGTGCGGCGCCGAGCGCCACGGCCACGAGTTGCCCGGCGAACGCCGAGCTTCTCGGCGGACATTGCATTCCCTACACCCAAAGCTGCCGTACCGGCATGAACGCAGGTGCGCCGCCGCAAGCCTGTCAGAACGCGGAAGAGAAGCTCGTTTGCAACTTCCGCAGCGATGGGCTGAAGGATTGCTGCTGCCGGACCTACAGCAAGTTCTAGGGCGGGGTCCCTAGGCGTCCTCGCCGTCGGGCCCCAGCGGCTGTCCGTAAGAAAACTCGACGATGTAGCCGGTCGGGTCCTTGACGCCACACAGATACCCGGTGGGCGGCGCGTAATCGCGCGGCTCCCAATGCAGCAGCCCATCCTCTTTGGCTTGCGCGGCAATCCTGTCCACGTCCGCCCGCGTCGGCACGCCGAAGCCGTAATGGGTCATGTCGTCCGCATCTTGATCGCGCTTCGGGCCGCCGCCGAGCAGCACGAGGACGAAGCTCTGTTCCGCGCCGGGGCTTGCGAGCCACACCACCCGCTTGTCGCCTTCGCCGTGCTCCTTGACGATGGTCATGCCGCAATAGCGCTCGTAGAAGCCGATGGACTGTACCAAGTCGGCTACATGCATCGCGCAATGGGTGAAGGAAGGTGACATGCGCTTAGGGCCAAGTGGCGCGCACGGTATCGAGCACGCGGTCCAAATCGCCGAAGACCCAATAATGCCCGGCGCCCTCGACGACCTCGAGCCGGCAATCATGGAGCGCACCCGCGAGGTGATAAGCGGCATCCGGCGGCACAATCGTGTCCGCGCTGCCCTGCCACATGATCGAAGGGACGTCGATCTCGCCGAGCGGCAAATCCCACGGTCCGCAATAAAGACGCAAATCCTGAAGCGGGCCGTCGATGGAACGGCGCAAGCCCTCGCGCAGCGTCGCCTGAAGATTGTCCCTCACCTCGGGGCGAAGCAGCGCCGCGTGGTCCGATGCCGTCACGCGCTGCATCAGAAGCTGATAGGCGGCACTCGGCGCCCAGTCGATCATCGTCCGAAGCCCAAGGAAGAAGGCGCCGGCCGCATGGTGAGACGGCGCCATGCGCGAGAAGATGAAATGGTGCAGATGCGACATGCGGATATGCTCGCTGGCGGCAACCGGGCCCACGGGCGCAATCAGCACCATGCGCCTGACGCGGCTCTTGAGCAGCGCCGCCGCGGCGACCGCATGCGGCCCGCCGCCCGAGACGCCGAGCAGCACGAAGCGGTCAATTTCGAGGGCATCGGCGAGCGCCTGCACGTCGCCGGCCGTCTCGGCCAGCGTATCGAAGCGATGGACGTCCGAAAGCCCGTAGCCCGGACGCTCCGGCGCGATGATGCGCAGGCCCCGCGCCCGCGCGCCTTCGTCGGTCAGCGCGAACATATAGCGCGACCCCGGCGTGCCATGCAGCGCGATGACGGGTAGGCCGTCCGTGCTGCCGTATTCCGCATAGCCAATCGTGCGGCCGTCCGCCAGGCGATGAACGCGGGAGGACCGGTCGATCGCGCTTCGTGGGTCGTCTGTTGCGCGTGTGTCCATAAATCCTCGAGGGTGGGTCGTTCAGACCCCGCCTCCAAGGCCGGGCCGAGACTGCTACTCGCAGCCGATCATGATGTCGACGGGATTGATGATCAGCGTCACCGATTTGCCCTCGAACAGACCGAGCGTCTCGAGCGACGCGATGGTGACGCTCACCTCGACCATGGTGTCGCCGGCGATCTGGACATAGACGATGGCGGTCACGGCACCCTTGCGGATCTCCATGATCTTGCCTTCGATCTGGTTCGCCGTGCTGAGCTTCGAGAATTTCATGCTCTCGCCCTCTGATTCCTGCGCACCCATTATAGACCGCGCCTAGCTCAGGCTGGCGCAAAAGCGCTGGATGCGGCGGCACGCCTCTTCCAGCGCCTCCGTGCTGGTCGCGTAGGAGATACGGAAGAAAGGCGAAAGCCCGAACGCCTCGCCGTGAACCACCGCGACCCCCTCTTCTTGAAGAAGCAGCGTGGCGAAGTCCTCGTCGTTGTTGATCGTGTCGCCCTTCGGCGTCTTCTTGCCGATCGTGCCCTCGCAAGACGGATACACGTAGAATGCGCCTTCGGGGGTCGGGCAGCTCAAGCCGTTCACCTGATTGAGCATGGAGACGACGAGGTCGCGCCGCTCCTGGAACGACTTCACCCAATCCTTCAAGAAGTCCTGCGGCCCGCGCAACGCCTCGAGCGCGGCCCATTGGCTGATGGAGCACGGGTTGGAGGTCGACTGCGACTGGAGCTTGCCGATCGCCTTGATGAGCTCCGCCGGCGCGCCCGCATAGCCGATGCGCCAGCCGGTCATCGAATAGGCCTTGGACACGCCGTTCAGCGTCAGCGCCCGCTCTTTCAGCTTGGGTTCGACTTGCACCGGCGTGGAGAACTTGAAGCCGTCATAGACGAGATGCTCGTAGATGTCGTCCGTGAGCACCCAGACGCGCTCGTGGCGAAGCAACACGTCGGTCAGAGCCTTGATCTCATCCCGCGTATAGGCGGCGCCGGTCGGGTTCGACGGCGAGTTGAAGATGAACCACTTGGTCTTGGGCGTGATGGCCTTTTCGAGCGCTTCCGGCGTCAGCTTGAAGTTCTCCTCGAGCGTGGTCTCGACGATCACGGGTTCTGCGCCCGCCAACAGCACGATGTCGGGATAGCTCACCCAGTAGGGTGACGGAATGATCACCTCGTCGCCGGGGTCGAGCGTCGCGAGCAGCGCGTTGTAGAGCACGTGCTTGCCGCCCGAGCCCACGGTGATCTCGGCCGGCTTGTAGTCGAGCCCGTTCTCGCGGGCGAATTTCTCAGCGATGGCCTGCTTGAGCTCGGGGATACCGTCCACGGCGGTGTATTTGGTCTCGCCGCGCTTGATGGCCTCGATGGCGGCCTGCTTGATGTTGTCGGGCGTGTCGAAGTCGGGCTCGCCGGCGCCAAGACCAATGACATCGAAACCGGCGGCTTTCATTTCGCGCGCCTTGTTCGTGATGGCCATCGTCGGCGAGGGCTTGACCCGTTCGAGCGTGCGGGAGACCAGTCCCATGGAGAACTCCTGAAAAACGTGAGGACTGCGGGAAAAATCGGGGCAACCCTATGCGGGCGTGCTTTTCCCCGCAAGTGCAATGCACAATATGACCGTGCATAAAAAGACGCAGCGCCGGGCAAAACCCGACGCTGCGTTGTTCTTAGGCAAAAACCTCCGGATAGTCCGGAAATCTAGGCCGCTTCCTTGTTGAGCTGCCCCTCGGCGAGCTTGGAAAGGAGCTTGTCGGCGTTGTACTCCTGGTCCAGCGTCTCCTGGAGGAGCTTGGCGGCGTTGTTCTTGCCGAGCTGCTTGGCCCAGGCGATCAGCGTGCCGTAGCGGGTAATCTCGTAATGCTCCACCGCTTGGGCGTCGGCGATCATCGCGGCGTCGCGGACGTCCGGATCGTCGGAGTCCTTGATGCCTTCCTCGCCTTCTTTAATGATGCCCTCGATCGCCGGGCAGGTCTCGCCCTTCGCCTTCTGGCCGAAGATTTCGAACACCTGCTCGAGACGCTCGACCTGACCCTCGGTCTCCTTCAGATGGTCTTCGAAGGCCTTCTGCAGCTTGTCGGAATCGGCCTTCTTGGCCATCTTCGGCAAAGCCTTCAGAATCTGCTTCTCAGCGTAGTACACGTCCTTGAGGTGATGCAGGAACAGGTCCTCGAGGCTCTTCATTTTCGACATGGGTGGTCCTCCTGAAATGGGTCAGCGGGATTGAAGCCGCCCAGGGGGCCGGGCGGTTGCCATCAATATGTTGTTGTTGACGCAAGCCCGTAACGCGTCGATCCGGTCGCAGGTTCCGCCGATCCCCTCTCCCCATTCCGGCCACACATATGGCGGGGACACTGGGCCCCGGGCCACATTACGGTTACGCCCGTGCCCCATTGGCGTGCTGCATTGCCCCTCGTGCCGAGCACCGAGGGCAGTCGATGACATTGCGATCTGTTGCTCCAGGCTTTCTCCTGGCGGTCTTGCCCGCTCTTGCCGTGATCGCGGCCTTCGTCCCCTTTTTCAGCTTCCCGGCGCGAGCCGAGCCTCTTGGCGCGCTCGAAGCCACACGATTCGGCTCGATCGGCCCGAAAACCTTCGATGATGCCATCCACCGGGTGACCTCCCGGCAGGGTCTTGTTTCGAGCCAGACAGACTTGGCGAACTGGGATTCCGCGGATTCCCGCCCCGATGGCAAAGTTGTTACCACCCCGAAACTGCCCCTGAACCTTCCAGACGGCCGCGTCTATGCTAAGGTCTACGGACGCCCAGCCGGAACGCTCAGGGCGACCGCCGCACCGCAACCTCTTCCGGGAGGCGCCGGGGCGCTGGTTGCAGCAGCTGAACCGATTCCGGCACCGCCGCCGCAGGCCGACACCGCACTCGGAAATTCCGAGCCGGCGCCGGCACGCACCGCGGCTGGGGGCGTGGCGCAGGAGACAGCGAAAGTCTCAGGCGTCGAGCCATCGACCTGGAACGGTAAGACAGGACAAATCGCAATGTTCGTCTTTTTGCTCATCTTCCTAAGCTCGGTGACGCTGCTCATGCGGCGCCACTACCGCCGCGACATTGCCTCCCCGCGGCGGATCGGGAGGAGGATCTGATGCCGTTACGGGGGTCGGTGCAGCTCCTCCTCCTATCTCTTCGCCGGCGCGGGACGCGCAAGGCGTGGTTGGGAGCCGTTGGCGCCGTTGGTCTTGTGGTTGGCGGCGTTCAGCTGGCAAACGTACTGCCCTCGCTCGGCGAGGACGGGCTCGCCCAAGCGCTGCGCCAGAGCGTCTGGAATCAAGTCCTCGCCGACCAATCGACCCCGGCCCGTTGGCCGTGGGAGGATCTCTCCGTGAGCATGTCGCTCGCGCCGTCGGGCAGTGTGCCCCGGCTCGGCCTGAGCGCTGCGATGCGCCGCGAGACGGCCGGCGTCGCTGAATCCGTCTTGCCCGCGCCGGACCGCGCCGCACGCGCCAAGACCCACAAGGCGAAGAGCGACCAGGTGCAGGGCGACGTGGCCCTGAGCGACGTGACGATCGGCGACAGCATCACCTTCACGGCCGCGGACGGTGCGATCTGCGTCTACCAGGTCACCGGACGCCGGGTGATCGATCCCCATCTCGCCGCGAGCGAGGCGGAACGCTTCGGCGGCGAAGCGGCGCAATTCCAGTGCGGGCCGCTGGAGAAGTTGATCATGCAGGCCACCCAAGGCGAGCCCGACGCCGCGCCCAAGCCTGCGGAAGAACAGCGGAAACTCTAATCTCGTTGCGTGCTAGCGCTGCGGCGGCGGCGGTGGCGGCGTGTTCGCCTGAGCCGGTGCGGCCTGCTGTTGCGCACCTTGCGCCGGCGCCGCGGGAACGACCGACTCCCCACCGGCGGATGGCTGACCCCCGTCGGGAGCTGCCGGGGCGACAGCCTGCGGCGGCACGACGACAGGACGCGCCGTCGGAGCGCGATCGCTCTCCACTTTCGCCTTGAGCCTCTGAAGACCTTTCACGTACTCGGCGCCGACAAGACCGTCGAGCATCAGCCCCTTCCAGCGCTTGATCGGGCTCGACCCCGTCTCATAGCGGAAGATCCAAGTGACCTTGCTGCCGGACCCGTCAGGGGTGAGCTGATAGGAGCTCGCGCCGTTGAGACCGTTGATATCCGCAGCCAGATCCACGCTTCGGGACTGCTCTGTGTCGACGATCTGCAAGCTGCCATTGCCGACGGATGGCACTTCGCTCTCCCACTCGACCTTGGCTCCCTTGCCTTCGGGCGGACCGGAATAGGTCATCTTCATATTGGGATCGCGGGCCGCCCAGGGCGACCATTCCGGGAACCGGCGGAGATTGTTGAGATAGGGATAAATCGCATATTCGGGGGCGTTGATCCCCACCGACCGCGCCACCGTCACATGCGCCGGCAACCCCAGCGCGACCGCGGCGAGAATGAGGACAAGCACACCAAGCCCAAGGACCAGCCGCATCATTGGCGCCATCGCAAAGTCTCCTTCATCCTCGGCTGTGAGCCCCCGCGAACGGCCGTTTTGTGACGCTTTCCGCCCCTGTCATGCGTTCGCTTTTTCACAGAAAACGATTACAGTCCGCTCGTCAACAAGAGGGAGGGCTGAAGATGAGTCTGTCACCACCGACAACCATCGTCTTCGTAGTTTCGATCATCCTGGCCATTTTGGCGATCATCGGCGCCTTCGTGCCGATCCCGTTCATTACCGAGCACGGGTTTTGGGTCGCCGTCGTGGCTTACGTCATCCTGGCCTGCGGCAACATTTTCAGAGGGTTCTGACTGGCGGCGGCCTCGGGACGGTATGCGCCGTCCCGTAGGCCGAACCGTTCCACGGCGCCGCGGCTACCCTTGGCCATGGAAAACAAGCGCGGCGCCCAGCGCGATCAAGAGAAACCCTCCGCCCTGCATCCAACTTAGCGGCTCATTGAAATAGAGCGCCGTGAACCCCGCGAACACCACCAGGGTGATGACCTCCTGCATGGTCTTCAACTGGGCCGGCGAATAGACGTCGCTGCCGAGCCGGTTGGCCGGCACGGCAAAGCAATACTCCACGAAGGCGATGGCCCAACTGATCAAGACGACCGTGATCAGAGGCACAGACTTGTATTTGAGGTGCCCATACCAAGCGAAGGTCATGAACACGTTTGAGCAGACCAGAAGGACGATCGGCACCAGATACGGCACCACGCCCGGCTTAAGCAGGCTGGAGAAGAATGTCATGTGATCCTCGATGAGCAGTCTGCCGGAACATAATCGGAGATCTTGGGTTTTGCCTCATCTTCGAAGAAACACGAGGTCAGGATGGCGGAACTGTCAATCGATCCCCAATATCTGCGGACTCTGATCGTGAAGGTCCGCGCGGTGATGGGCAAGGAAGGCACCGTCGCGCCGGACGAAGCCTCCAATTTCACCGACGACGATGCGCCGCCCGAATCGCTTCAAGTCGAGCCCGGCGACTTGACCCGGGAAGAACTGGTCGCAGAGCTTCGCGGCCTGTCACCCTTGGAGCAGGCTGAACTCGTCGCGCTATTGTGGGTCGGACGCGAGGATGCCGAGGTTGAGGAATGGGACGCAACCGTTGAGCGCGCAAGCGAGAGACGGGAGACACCGACGGAGTCTTACCTCCTCGATCATCCGCTCCTGGCCGAATACTGGCTCGAAGGGCTGACCAAGCTTGGATATGGCGGTCTGGTCAGCGGCGTCGAGGAGATCGCCTGAACAAAGCCGACGCCAAACAAAAGAAGGGCCGGCAATTGAGCCGGCCCTTCTTGTCGTTTTACTGATGCCCTAGTCTTCGTCTCGAGCCCACGATGGCCGGTACGGCATCGGGGTCGGGCTTGGCGTAGGACTGGGCGAACCCGGCATCGGCGGACGCGGCGTACCGAACGCGGGCGAACCGCCGGGGCTTGCCGGCCGCGGTGGCAGACCCCCCATGCCGGGCGACGGCGACGATGGTGACATCGGCCGCGCAGGCTGTGGCCTCGGCGGGGTCGGGCTGACCGGTGCTGCGGCTGCCGGCCGCGGCGCAGGCGCCGCAGCTTTCGACTTTGCCGCGGCCCTCGGCTTGGCAGCCGCTTTGCGCTTGGCCGCCGGCTTCTTCGCCGCAGACTTCTTGGCAGAAGTCTTAGCGGCCGATTTTCGGGCCGGCGCCTTTCGCGCAGATTTCTTCGCCTTCCGCGCAGACTTCCGGGCCGTCTTACGGCCCGTTCTCGCGGTCTTCCGAGCAGCGGTCTTCCGGCGAGCGCCGGCCTTCCGCACCGTCTTGCGGGCCGTTCTCGCCGTCTTCCGAGCTGCGGTTTTCCGGCGAGCCGTGCTCTTGCGCGCGGTCTTGCGTGCCGTCTTCGCCGTCTTCCGAGCTGCGGTCTTCCGGCGAGCCCCGGCCTTGCGCGCCGTCTTGCGAGCCGTCTTCGCCGTCTTCCGAGCTGCGGTCTTCCGGCGAGCCCCGGCCTTGCGCGCGGTCTTGCGTGCCGTCTTCGCCGTCTTCCGAGCGGCGGTCTTCCGGCGGGCCCCGGCCTTACGCACAGTCTTGCGTGCCGTCTTCGCCGTCTTCCGGGCGGCAGTCTTCCGGCGAGCTCCGGCCTTACGCACAGTCTTGCGTGCCGTTCTCGCCGTCTTCCTCGCCGTGCTCTTGCGTGCAGTTGACTTCTTACTCGTCGTGCGTTTCTTCCCAGTCGTTCTCGTAGCCATCGCTTTGCTCCGATGCTGTTTTGATGTCGCTCATCTACCCGTTCCTAAGACGCGTACATCGAATCACGCTTTACTTGTGGTCCAGGCTTGCCGTCCCACATGGCAAGTCAATTATTTTTTTTGAGTATAAGCTGATCGCAGCAGAAAATGGCAATTTAGCGAGCGCACTTTGCGGAACTTCAACAACCAAATCTTTCCAAGCGCGCCATGATGCACCGCAAACTGTACATCCCGCACGCGAAACGATTCGTTTTGTTAAGCACATGTTGCGCTCGTTTGCGCTGCGCAGCGCACCGAGATGCGTTCAACCGCACGACCATTGGCGCCCTCGCGCGCGCATGACATACGATGCTTTGCGCGCGTCGTTTCCCTGAAAACTTGGAAGAGATCTCGGCGCGCTAGTGCGCTTCACCGACCGCCGTAAGGATGTCTTCGGTATTCATCCGCTTCCGGAAATCCGGATCGATGAAGCGCGCCTTGATCCGGCCGTCGCGTCCGACGACGATCGTCGCCGGTAGGGGCAGAAGCCAGCCGTCATTGCCCTGGAACTGGTTGAGATCGATCCCGAGTGCCTCATACGCGCGACGAATGCAGTCGCCGGCGCAGAATACGAGGCCGAGAGCGGAGCCGTAGACGAGGTCGCGATCGTTCAGAACAGAGAACGGCAGCCCGCATTTTTGTTGCAAAGCCTGCGCTTGCGGCCTGAGTTCCGGCAAGATGCACACCACGTCGCCACCGATCGAGGCGATGAAGGGATACGCCCGCGCCAAGGCCAGGAGCTCCAGCCCGCAATAGCCGCACCAAGGTCCGCGATTGAAGCTGATGACAAGCGGCCCTCGTTCCATGAAGGAGCCGACGCGGACCAGCTGGCCTTCGCTGTCGGTGAGGTGGACGTCAGGGAGACTGTCGCCAAGACCGGGCACGCGCTCGCCGACGCCGTTACCCCTCAAGCGTGCGGCCAAATCGTCGTAACCGGACTCGAGAGTCGGGAACAGCTTTCGCGACTCGCCCATATAAAGATCAAGCCTCTGATCCAGCGGCGCCTTGAGAGTATCCGCCCGATGAAAGGCCTCGGCGACGGACGCCTCGACTGATCCGACCTCGCTCATTGTGCTTGTGGTTCTTCCATGGGACGCAACCGGAGCCAGATAACCTAGCCTCAGGCCGCAATCATGGC
>CAYWIA010000024.1:14654-19596 GCA_964458245.1 uncultured Methyloceanibacter sp.
CTTCCATGGGACGCAACCGGAGCCAGATAACCTAGCCTCAGGCCGCAATCATGGCGTTTCGACGAAAGGCCCGCTTTGGGCCCGATTTTGGGCCCAATATCGTTGCCATCGAGTAAACGCTCCCCGCGCCGCCTCTGCGATTCGAGGCGACTATGGCGCTGAGGCTTGCTCGGAGATCTGCCGAAGAGCCTCGTCGAACGGATAAACGGAGATGTGCGGGTCACCGGTAAACGGGAAATCGAAAGCCAGACCGAGCAACAGCGACATTGCCACAAGCGCCGCCAGTGAAGCGGTCATGAGAACCTGGGCCACGACGTTGGACGCCGCGAAGAACGCCGGGTAGCCGAGCGTGATCAACCCTCCGACGATCAACACGAACCACAGGATCGGCGGGACCGAGCCGTCGGAGCTGTCGAGACGTTCGTTGCGGTTGTCGGTCATCACCGTCAGCAGGTCGAGGGAATGTTCGAACAGGGCGTCCTGCTTGCCGTTCTCCGGCTGCACGGCAAGAACCGCCGCCGTCAGCAATCTCAAGTCTTTGGCCACCTGCTCGCTCGGCTTGCCCAAAGACATGGCCGGCCACCCATATTCGCGGACGTCCTTGATATAGGTGACGAGGTGCTTGCGGATCTCACTGCCGCCTTGGGGCAGCGCGTACGATAACCGGTGCAGGTCGAACGCGGCCTTGGCCTCGTCGCGCACCGCCCCCTGCGTGTCGCGATAATCTTCCCAAACGGCGATGACCACAAAAGCCAGCGTCACGGCGTAAAACACGCCGACCACGGCGAACTTGAACCCGGCGACCTCGTTGTTCAGGCTGAGCCGGCTGACCCCGTAGACGTAACGGGTCAGCAGCATGAGCCCGACCGAGTAGATCTCCGCCACCAACGTGATCAGAAGACCGGCCACCCACAGGGGCACGTCGTGGGTGAGCACCAGGAGTGGGAAATCGGTCATCCCGCGGTCATTGCGCTCTCCTTCCAGGGGGCGCGTCTCGGATAGGATTGCAGCGTCAGGTCCGCTACTTTCCGATCAAGCAAAGGCGATTCGCCACAAGGAAACCCATGGCCAAGAAAGGCGCAAGCGCAAACGAGCCTCAGCCCCAGGAAGGCTTGACCCGCGAGGAGACCAAGTCGGTCAAGGAACGCCGCCGCCTGCGGGCCGCGGTGGTCTACGAGATCATTCGCCTCGAAGGCGAGGCGGAGCTTGCGCGCAAATTTTCTGCACTGTGGTGGTCGGCGCTTGCCGCCGGCATCTCCATCGGCTTCTCGGTCCTCTCTCAAGCAATGCTGGAGGCCACGCTCGAGGGCGTACCAGGCGCCCGCATGATCGCCGATTTCGGCTATTGCGTCGGCTTTCTCATCGTGATCCTCGCCCACCAGCAGCTCTTTACCGAGAACACGCTGACCGCCGTCCTCCCGGTGATGGTCAAGAAGGATTGGAACGCGATCCTGGACGTCGTCCGGCTGTGGGCGATCGTTCTGGCGGGCAATCTGGTCGGGTGCTTCCTGTTCGCCGCGTTTCTCGCCTATTCGGGCGCGCTCAGCCCTGAGATTGCCGCCGCCGTCGGCGATATCAGCCGCCACATGATGGCCAATACGCCGCTCGAGATGTTCGTCAAGGGCATCGCCGCCGGCTGGCTCATCGCCGCCCTGGTCTGGATGCTTCCCTCCTCCGAAGGCACCGAAATCTTCGTCATCACCCTCATCACCTACATCATCGCGCTCGGCGATTTCACGCACATCGTCGCCGGCTCGGTGGAGGCCATATATATGTGGCTCATCGGCGAGGAGAGTCTGTGGCGCGTGGCGGGCGGCTTCTTCATCCCCACCCTGCTCGGCAACGTCGCTGGGGGTACGGTGCTCTTCGCCGTGGTGAGCTACGCCCAGGTCCGCGACGAGTTGGAGGGCTGACGAGACCATGACCCGCTCTTAGTGGCGGCTCGCCTCTAGCCAAGACCCCTGCCCGCCGCCATATTCCGGACTATGTCCCGACAAGTCCCCAAGACCTTTGGCTCCCGCGCCGAGCCGCGCGCCGTGACCGGCGAGACGGGCGCCCTGCCGCTCGGCGCCGACCGCCGTGAGCCCGGCTTCGGCGAGGCGCCGCAGCCGCTGATCCAGGGACATCCGCTGGTGACAGGCGCCGTGCCGGATTTCATCCCGCACCGTCCGCCCCGGCCCGAAAAGTCAGAAGGCGGCATCGCTCTCGACCTCAAGACCGATCTCGCACCCAAGGGCGACCAGCCAAGCGCCATTGCCGAACTCGTGTCCCAGGCGAATGCGCAAGAGCGCGATCAGGTGCTGCTCGGCGTCACCGGCTCGGGCAAGACCTTCACCATGGCCAAGGTCATCGAGCTGACCCAGCGCCCGGCCCTGATCCTCGCGCCGAACAAGACGCTTGCCGCTCAGCTCTACGGCGAGTTCAAGAGCTTCTTCCCGGACAACGCGGTCGAGTATTTCGTCTCCTATTACGACTACTACCAGCCGGAAGCCTACATCCCGCGCACCGACACCTATATCGAGAAGGATTCGTCGATCAACGAGCAGATCGACCGCATGCGCCATGCCGCCACCCGCGCGCTGATTGAGCGCGACGACGTGATCATCGTGGCGAGCGTCTCGTGCATCTACGGTATCGGCTCCGTCGAGACCTATACGGCCATGACCTTCAGCCTGAAGCGCGGCGACAAAGTCGAGCAGCGGCAATTGATGGCCGACCTGGTGGCGCTGCAATACCGCCGCAACGACGTGAACTTCGTGCGCGGCTCGTTCCGCGTGCGCGGCGACACCATCGAGCTGTGGCCGGCCCATTTGGACGATCGCGCCTGGCGCATCTCCCTGTTCGGCGACGAGGTGGAAACGCTGGTCGAATTCGATCCCTTGACAGGCGCCAAGACCGACGAATTCAGCTCGGTCAAGATCTACGCCAACTCCCACTACGTGACGCCGAAGCCGACGCTGAAACAGGCGATTCGCGGCATCAAGGAAGAACTCAAGCAGCGCCTGACCGAGCTGAACGGCGCCGGGCGCCTGCTGGAAGCGCAGCGGCTCGAGCAGCGTACCTTGTTCGACCTGGAGATGATCGAGGCGACGGGGTCTTGCGCCGGCATCGAGAACTATTCGCGCTACCTCACGGGACGGAAACCCGGCGAGCCGCCGCCGACCTTGTTCGAATATTTGCCCGACAACGCCTTGGTGTTCGTGGACGAGAGCCATGTGACCGTGCCGCAGATCGGCGGCATGTTCCGTGGCGACTACCGGCGGAAGTCTACGCTTGCCGAATACGGCTTCCGCCTGCCGTCATGCATGGACAACCGGCCCCTGCGCTTCGAGGAGTGGGACGCCATGCGGCCGCAGACGGTCTATGTCTCGGCGACGCCGGGCGGCTGGGAGCTGGAGCAGACCGGCGGCGTGTTCGCCGAGCAGGTCATTCGCCCCACCGGCCTGGTCGACCCGCCGGTGGAGGTGCGTCCGGCCACGACCCAGGTCGACGACCTCATCGACGAGACGCGTAAAGTGGTCGCCGCCGGTTACCGCGTGCTGGTCACCACGCTGACCAAACGCATGGCCGAGGACTTGACCGAGTACATGCACGAGCAAGGTATCCGCGTGCGCTACATGCATTCCGACGTGGAGACGCTGGAGCGCATCGAGATCATCCGCGACCTGAGGCTGGGCGCCTTCGACGTGCTGATCGGCATCAACCTGCTGCGCGAGGGCCTCGACATTCCCGAATGCGCGCTGGTCGCCATCCTCGACGCCGACAAGGAAGGCTTCTTGCGGTCCGAGACCTCGCTCGTGCAGACCATCGGCCGCGCCGCGCGCAACGTGGACGGCAAGGTCATTCTCTATGCCGACGGCATCACCGGCTCCATGGAGCGCGCCATGGCCGAGACGACGCGCCGGCGCGAGAAGCAGACGGAGTGGAACGCGGCGAACGGCATCACGCCCGAAAGCATCAAGAAGAATATCGGCGACATCCTCTCGAGCGTGTACGAGCGCGACCACGTGCTGGTCGACGCCGGCACCGGCTTCGCCCATGGCGAACAAACGCCGTTCGGCCACAATATCGAGAGCGTGATCGCGGACATGGAGAAGCGCATGCGTGCCTCCGCCGCCGATCTCGAGTTCGAGGAGGCGGCGCGCTTGCGCGACGAGGTCAAGCGCCTGCGCCAGATGGAGCTCGCCATCGCCAACGACCCCCTGGCCCGGCAAGGCGAGCTCGAACGTTCGGCGGCCGCGGTCGACTTGACCCGGCCCCATAAGCCGACCCTCGACGAGATGGGCCCGCACAACCGGGAAATGCCCCTCAGGACGTCCCGCCCCCGTTCGACATCGGGCAAGCCCGGCACCCGCGCCTTTAAGGGCAAAAGCCGCTAAAGCAACCTTTCGAGGCTACGGTCCGTCAACCCTGCCGTGTTACGGCTCGGAAGAACGAAACGGAAAAAGCCTCGAAGAATGCCGGACAGCGCGAAGGCGACCCTCATCGACATCTACGACGCTTGGCGAGCCCACGACCTCGACTGGCTCGGCTCCTATCTGCCGGCGGATTTCTCCCACTCGATGAACATCCCTGCCGAGCAGCTCGATCTGAGCGGATTGCGCGACGGCAAGCTTGCCACCCTCAACCGGCTGAAAGAGATCTTCGACCGTTTCGACACCCAGCACCTCGAGCCCGGCGCGTTGAAGCTATACGGGGACAAGGCGGTCGCCGACGTGACCACGCGCTGCCGGCACCGATCGAGCGGCACGTGGCTCTGCACCACGAAGAAGCATGTCTGGCGCATCGAGGACGGCTGGCCCGTTGAGCTATCCGAATTCTACAACCTCGATCAGTTCGCCGCGTTTATGAGCAAGGCACGGCGCTAAGGCGCCGGCCGCGCCGCGTAACTCAAGTCGCGCTTCACCATGATTCGAACTCGCGCGACGCGAACGCGCGGAAA
>CAYWIA010000025.1:0-19065 GCA_964458245.1 uncultured Methyloceanibacter sp.
AGAATCGTAGGAGCCAGCCGTTAACGCGGGCTTAGCCGGTTCGGTCCTGCGCAAAAAATCGAGATCGAGGTGACAATGGGGAGGAACTGGGTGGCGAGCGGTGTTCGCACCGTCAGCCGGGGGATCGATGCCTCAAAGGGCGATCGGCGCCCAAGGCTCAATCTCAGGGCTCAATTTGGAGCCCAGACAAGGAAAAGGATGCCCGGAACGCCGCCGCTTAAGCTTCGGCGTTCCGGCATCCATAATCCCGTTGGTTTGGAGACCCGGAGGTCCCCGGCAACGCTGCTAGCCGAGCTTCAGCGGCTCAACCACAACGGCCTTCTCGTGATGGCCGAAGCAGCCACCAAGAGAAACGGCGGCGGCCACGAGCATGGCGGCGGCGATAACGCCCTTCAAACCCTGCATGGTCTTCTCTCCTTTGGTTAAAACGGCAATAGCCGTCTTTGCATGTACCGGCGCGGCGCAATCAGATCAAGGTGGGACGCGTGTCCTGGGACCGTTTTCCCGGGCGATGATGCGAAAATGCCACGCCGAATCTCATCCTCCAGCCCCCTCACGCTATCCCCCTGAGAGACGCCGATCAAGGTGTGGTTAACGACGTTGGGGCACCCGGATTAAGAAAGGGTAACTGGGTGTTGCAAATTCGCCGCAACCGCGGCGCGCAGAGCCACAACCGGCTGAAAAATGGGCAAAATCGGCGGCAAACCGCCGAAACTCCCCCTCAAACACAGGCTTTCGAGCCGATCAGGGCTGGGCGATCTGGTCGGTCAGGAGGGTGACCGGGAGGCCCGCCTCCTTGATGCGGACCAGCACCCTGGCGACGTCGCCATAGGAGGTCGCCGCGTCTCCCCGGACCCAGACCTGGCCGGTCCCGAAGGTCTCGCTGATGGCCGTGAGCTTCGGCACCAAGTCCTCGAACTCGATCTCCGAGTCCTGGAGGTAGATCTTGCCGTCCGCATCCACGGTGATGCTGAGCGCCTTCTCCACCGGGGCGACCGCGCCGGCCTCGGTCTGGGGCAATGCCACCTCGGGCAGATTGGCGTTCTGGTCGACATCCACGCCCATGGTGAGAAGCGGCGCCGTGACCATGAAGATGATGAGCAGCACCAGCATCACGTCCACCATGGGCGTGACGTTGATCTCGCTCATCGGCACCCGGTAGCCGCGCCGCGCCCGGCGTTTGGAAAGCGCCCCGCCATAGTGATAACCCGTAGCCATGGCGCTCCTCACATCGACTTGTCGATTTGGCGCGACAGGATCGCGGAGAACTCGTCGGCGAAGCCTTCCAGACGAGCCGCGTGCCTGCCGACTTCCGCGTTGAATTTATTGTAGAAAATCACGGCCGGAATGGCCGCGAGCAGGCCGAGCGCGGTCGCGAACAAGGCCTCGGCGATGCCCGGAGCCACCACCGCGAGACTGGTGTTCTTGGTCGTGGCGATGGCCTGAAAGCTCGTCATGATGCCCCAAACGGTGCCGAACAGGCCCACGAACGGCGCGGTGGAGCCGACCGTGGCCAGGAAGGTCAGCCGCCGCTCGAGCCGCTCCACCTCGCGGGAGATGGTGACGTCCATGACCTTCTCGACCCGGAGCTGGACCCCCGGCATGGGCCGGGTCGCCGCCTCGCCGCTCTCCCGCTCGGTGGAGCGCTTCCATTCGCGCATCGCCGCCACGAACAGCGCCGCCATCCCCACGTTCCGGCGCTGGGCGAGCGCCTGGTAGAGCTCGTCGAGCGACTGGCCGGACCAAAAGACCTGCTCGAACTTGTCGGTCTCCTTACGGGCCTTGGAGAACAGGAATAATTTCTCGATGATGATGGCCCAGCTCCACACCGAGGCGGCAAGGAGCCCAACGATGACGAGCTGGACGACGATATGGGCGTTCTTGAACAGCTCCCAGATCGACAGATCGACGGCGACATCCGGATTCATTCACGGCCTCGTGGCATGCGCGCCCTCGGCGGTTCGCGCAAACTGCTGGTAGTATCCCTCTTCGCTCCAATCAACACGCCTAATCGACGAATCGTTCAAGGGCGCCGCGCACCAATTGCCCCAGCCGCTGCGGCTTGCCCGACGAAGACACGAGCACCACGACCACCTTGGCGCGGACGATCAGGGTCTCTCCCCGCCGCACCTCTTGCAGGAGGGTGAGGCTCGCGCCGCCGATCTCCTCGCAGCGCGTCACGACCTCCAGAACGTCATCGAGTCGCGCAGGTCGAAGATAGTCGATCTCGATGCGCCGCACGACGAACACGGACGGCTCGCCCTGTTCCGGGTTCGCCAGCGCCTGGTGATGAACGCCGAGCAGCCGGATGAAATCCGAGCGGCCGCGCTCGCAGAACTTCAGAAAGTTCGCGTGATAGACGAGGCCGGCGAAATCCGTGTCCTCGAAATAGACGCGCACCGGCAAGACATGGGTGTCGCCTTCGATGCGGCCGGCAAGGTCTGGCCAGTTGCTCACTCTGTATCGCCACCGTTGAAGAGCGGGAACTGGGCCGGCTGGGCCGGCGGCACCATCCCGAGATGGTCGAAAGCAAGTCGCGTCAGCACGCGGCCGCGCGGCGTGCGCGCGATGAAGCCTTGCTGCAGCAGATAAGGCTCGATGATTTCCTCGATGGCGTCGCGCGGCTCCGAAAGACCGGCGGCGATGGTCTCGATGCCGACGGGCCCGCCGCCATAGTTCACGGCGATGAGCTTGAGATAGCGGTGGTCGAGCGCATCGAGTCCCCGGTTATCCACTTCGAGCTGAGACAGCGCGCTGTCGGCGAGCTTGGCGTCGACGGCGCCCGAGCCTTGCACCGAGGCGAAGTCGCGCACGCGGCGCAGGAGCCGCGCCGCCACGCGCGGCGTGCCGCGTGCCCGCCGGGCGATCTCATGCCCGCCTTCGTCGGTGAGCGGCAGACCGAGCAGCCGCGCGCCGCGCCGCACGATCTCTTCGAGCTCCTGCACGGTGTAGAACTCGAGCCGGATGGGAATGCCGAAGCGCTCGCGCAATGGTGTGGTGAGAAGCCCGGTCCGCGTGGTGGCGGCGACCAGCGTGAACTTGGCGAGATCGATGCGCACCGAGCGCGCGGCGGGGCCTTCGCCAATGATGAGGTCGAGTTGGAAGTCCTCCATGGCGGGATAGAGGATCTCCTCCACCGCCGGGCTAAGCCTATGAATTTCATCGATAAAGAGAACGTCCCGATCTTCGAGATTGGTCAGCAGCGCCGCCAGATCGCCGGCCTTGGCGATCACCGGCCCGGAGGTGGCGCGGAAGTTGACGCCGAGCTCGCGCGCCACGATCTGGGCGAGCGTCGTCTTCCCGAGACCGGGGGGACCTGCGAACAGCACATGGTCGAGCGCATCGCGCCGCGCGCGCGCCGCGTCGATGAAGACTTTGAGGTTGGAGCAGACCTTGGCTTGGCCGATGAACTCCGAGAGTGTCTGCGGCCGCAGCGCCGCCTCCGGCTGATCGTCGTCCCGCTTCGCCGAAGCCAGCACACGCTCATTCATTGTGCCAGTTCCTTAAGCCCAAGGCGGATCAACTCTGCGGCGCCGGCGTCGCGTCCCGCCGCAGCGATCGCGGTGCTGATTGCCGCGGCCGCCTCGCCGTGGGCATAGCCGAGATTGGTGAGCGCCGAAACCGCATCCCGCGCCGCAAGCCCTTCGGGCAGCACGGCGATCGGTTGAGGTGCGCCGCCGCCGATTGCGATGGCGGGCGCGAGCGCCGGCATCTTGTCCTTGAGCTCGGCGACGATGCGCGCGGCGACCTTGGGGCCAACGCCTTGAGCGCGCGCGACGTGGTTCTTGTCCTGAAGCGCCAAAGCGTTGGCGAGATCCGCCGCCGACAGAGTGCCGAGCACCGCGAGCGCCACCTTGGCGCCTACACCCTGCACCGTTTGCAGCGCGCGGAACCAGGCCCGCTCATGCTCGGTGGCGAAGCCGTAGAGGCGGACGCCATCTTCTCTGAAATGAGTATCGATCGACAGCGTCACCGGCTCGCCCACCGGCGGCAGCGCGGACAGCTGCCGCGCGCCGAGCGTCACCTCGTAGCCGACGCCGCCCACATCGATGATCGCCGTGGTGAGCGTCAAAGACTCCACGATGCCCGTGAGCTTGCCGATCATGGCGCCGCCCTCTCCGGCAAAGCACTGGACTCCGTGAGCTTCGTCCAACGCCGCGTGTGAGCATGCGTGATGGCAATGGCGAGCGCGTCGGCAGCGTCGGCGCTGTCGGGCAGCGCCCGGGGGAGCAGACATTTCACCATGGCGCGAATCTGATCCTTGTCCGCGTGGCCCGCCCCCACCACGGTCTTCTTCACCGCGTTGGGCGCATATTCGGCGATCACCAGACCCTGCAACGCCGGCACCAGCATGGCGATGCCCCGCGCCTGGCCGAGCTTCAGCGTCGCCGCGGCATCCCGATTGACGAAGGTCTGCTCGATGGCCGCTTCCACCGGCGCAAGCTGCGCCAAGACCTGCGAGAGCCCGTCGAACAATTGGCGCAAGCGCATCCCGAGGCTGCCGGCCGTATCCGATGAAACCGAGCCGCAAGCCACATAGCCAAGTCTGACCCCATCGGTGTCGATGACGCCCCAGCCCGTGCGCCGCAGGCCCGGATCGATGCCCACAATGCGAATCGCGTCCCTCATGAGCGAATCGTAGCACAGGGCGCGGCACCGGCAGGATGCCAGGAGAGGCAAATCAACCGGCAGCGGGGAACGGATTTTGCTAGCCCGGCGTTAGGGGTTGGGGCGTAGGCTGCGTGAGTTCCGAGGGGAAACCAACTCCAAGCGCCCAAAGGGATCTCTAGGGGGAGCACCGCCATGACCGGTGCCAGCGACGTCCTCGACCCTGTCGAGGCCGCAAAAGACGACATCAGCAGGTCGAAGCGGCTGATCGCTTCGACCCTCGACGATCTCACGCAACATCACAGCTGGCTCGAAAGCTACCATCGGGACGAACGGCGCCGGGCTCAACGCCTGAGACGCGAAGATGCGCTGCGGCGGCTCGAACTGAGGCGCCAGCGCGCGGCGTGGCTGTCGCGGCGCTTCGCCCTCGCCACCTATGCCTTTGCACGGGCCACCGCTCTGGTCCTGGTGCAGAACGGCAGGGCCTTTCTGACCTGGGCAGCCCCACGCGCCCATTCGCTTTCGCGCCTCATGATGCGATGCACCTCTGCCGGGGCCTCCTGGGCGTGGCGCACAGGGCTTACGCTGTCCCGCACCGGCCTCGAGGCGAGCGCTGCGGGACTTGGCTGGACGATCCGCGCCTCGGATCAGGCCGGCATCGTCTTTCGGCGTCAGGTGTCAATCTATGCCGCCCTCTTGAGCGCCGAGGCGGCCATCTACGCGGCACCGGGCTTGCGCAGAGCCTCGATCGGCTGGATACGGACAAGACATAGGGCACGGCGCATCAGGTCCAATATGGAGGCGCGGGTCTCCGGCGGCTGGACCAAAACGCGGAGCGCCGTGTCCCAGTGGGTCACGGTTGAGAGCCCAAAACTGGGGCGCGGGCTCGCTGACAACGTGACAGCGGGCACCACGCGAACGCGCGTCCTGGCTGCGGACCTCTCGCGCGCGGCTCTCAAGACCGGCACGGACAGCTGGTCTTGGGCCGCGTTGCGAGTCCGGCAGGCGCTCGAGAAGAATGCATCGACGGGACATCGCGCGCTGATCGTTCGTCCCGGCACGGCCTTGATCTGCATCGAGCCGCGGCGCAGCGCATTGCCCGCCGTTCTGACAAGTTGACGCGCTAGCGATTCAAATAGCGGGCTTTGAGATCGCTGGTCCGCGCTTCGGTGTGTTCGAGCAGGCAACTCAAGATCGCGCCGGGGGCGCCGGTTCCGCCATACCACTCGAAGCCCGCGGCATCGCAATCGTGCTCCTTGAACTGGATCCACGCGCGTTGGGAGGCGAGCAACTCGTCCTCCAAGCCTTGGCTTCCTTCGCCGGCAGAGAGTCGGCGCCGCTCACATGGGCCATGGCCTTCTTCCAGACGGCATTCAGCTCCGCATCGGCGCGTATGTATTCCTTGTCCAGGCATTCGCGCATCGCGACCGTCGTGGTGGCGTCGGCGCATGGGCCCGCCGCGTCCGCCTCGTCTCCGCCGAAAGCACCAAGCCACGCCAAACCACCGAGAACCGCGGCGAGATACCATAACGGCCGCGGGGATTTGCGCCTGCCCCCGTTCGCATGTGATAGAGCGTGCATCCTGCCCCCTTTGACTTGGCTGCCGTCAATCTTCCGCATTGTCATGGCCAAAGTCTCGCACGATCGGGCAAAGCTTTGAAAGCCAACGGGCATTCCAACACACGCCCGTCGCGGAGGAAATAACCGACCAATGCCGAACTGGCGACATCTTCTGTGTCTCGTTGCGATGACCTTGAGCATCGCGCTCGCCGCGCCGCCACTCCTGCGTGCCCAGGAGGCTCCGGCTGGCGCGACCACGACCGACGAAACCCAGCCCGCCGAACCGGCCGAAACACCTGCAGCAAAAACACCTAAAGCTGAGTCCGCGCCACCTGCCGAAGACGCGGACGAAGGCGCGCCGGAAGCCCCTGCTCCTGAGATCACCAACGACAAGGTCGTCGCCGACTTCAGCGCCGCGCTCGACCAATGGGCCGATCAGATCAAGGCGCAAGAGGAGGCCATCGCCGACGAGATGACGTCCGACGAGGAGCTCAGGACCATTCCCGATCTCCTCGAGGCCTTGCGCGAGGAGATCGACGAGAAGCGCGCGAACTTGAAGCCTAAGCTTCAGGGCGCACGCGAGCGGCTGGCGAAGCTTGGCCCCGCGCCGGAAGAAGGAGCGCCGAAGGAAAGCGCCGAGATCGCCGCGCAACGCAAGCGCCTCGAGGCCGAGGTCGCGGCCATCGACGGCAAGCTGAAGCAGGCCGATATCCTTTTCGTGCGTGCCGGCCAGCTGATCGACGCGGCGAACAATGAGCGCCGCGACCGCTTCACCGAGTCGTTGTTCAAACCAGTGCCGAACTTTTATTCCTATGTCATCCCGACGGGCCTGGAGCGCGTGCCCCAACGAACCGATCAGGTGCTCACCGCGATCGGTGACTGGTTCGAGCGCGCCTGGAACATCGGCACCGTCTTTCTGATCCTTCTCTTCCTTGTTCCGCTTGCCGCCGCGGCTGTCGTGGCGCGCTTTACCGGGCGCCCCGAAGCGCCGCGCCAGGCGGAAAAGGACGAGGCGCCGACCCTGCAGCAATGCGGCACCGCGGCCTTCATGAAGTCCGTGTGGCGCTGCCTGCCGATGTGGACGGGGCTCGCCGTATTCTATGCGATCAACGCGACCGCCGGGCTCGCAGACCCCACCCTCGAGGGATTTCTCCTCAAGGCCGTGCTTTCGATCGGCTGGGCGATTTTCCTTGGCAGCCTCGTCCGTCAGTCGCTCGTCCCGAAGGATCCGGCGTACAAGGTGATCCCGGCAAGCGAGTCCATGGCGTGGCGCCTCGCCGGGCTGCTGTGGGCCCTGATTGCCTTTTGGCTGGTCGACCAGCTCTCCGTGCTGACGGACAGCGTCGTGTTCATGCCCTACCAGGTCTCGGTGCTGCGTTCGGCGATCTTCGCCGCAATCTACGGCGTGCTGTTGGCCATCATCCTCTTCGCCATTCAGTCAGGGCCGATCACGCGCAAGGCGGCCTTCAGCGGCTGGCGCGGCTGGCTGTTCTGGTTCATGGCGTTGCTGGCGGCCATCATCCTGCTCGCCATGCTTCTCGGCTACGAATCGCTCGCGCGCTTCATCGGCACACATATTGTGACCACGGCTGGCGTGCTCTGGATCATGTATCTGCTGCATCTCATGGCGGAGGACATTTCCAGCGTCAGCGTCATCTCCGGGGCGCCGATCGACGACGATCTCGACGAAGACAAGGACATGGGCGCGCCGTCGCTGCTGACCATCCGCATCATCGTCAGCCTGCTTCTCGACATCACCATCATCGCCGTCGGCGTCACCGTCCTGCTGCTTCTTTGGCGTTTCGATTGGGTCGAGGTGAAGGGCTGGATTCAAACGGCGTTCTTCGGCTTCCAGTTCGGCAATCTAAACCTCTCGCTCCAGTCCGTGCTCATTGCACTCGGCGTCTTCGCGGCCGGCCTCTTGCTCACGCGCTTCGTGCAACGCTGGTTCACGGGCCGGGTGTTCGCCGGCCGGCGCAGCGAGTCCGGTGTCAACGAATCGGTGCGGGTCGGCTTGGGCTATCTGGGCTTCGTGCTCGCGGCACTCGCCGGCATCTCCTATCTCGGAGTCGACTTCTCGAACCTCGCCATCATCGCCGGCGCACTGTCGGTGGGTATCGGCTTCGGCCTCCAAAGCATCTTCAACAACTTTGTCTCCGGACTGATCCTGCTCGTGGAACGTCCCATCAAGATCGGCGACTACATCCAAGTCGGCGGCCAGGAGGGAACGGTCAAGAAGATCAGCGTACGCTCCACCGAGATCGAAACCATCCATCGGCAGTCGGTGATCATCCCGAACGCCACACTCATCACCGACCCCGTGGTCAACTGGATGCATCTCGACAAAAGCTGCCGCCTCGACATTCCCATCGGCGTCGACTACGACACCGACGTCGAGCAGTTGCGTTCCGTGCTGCTTGGCGTGGCAAGCGAGTATCGTGCCGTGCTGAAATCGCCCCCGCCCGTGGTCTATTTCGCGGGGTTCGGCGACTTCTCGCTCGATTTCGAGCTGCGCGTGTTTCTGCGCGACGTGCGCGAGCGGATAAAATCCATGAGCGAGCTCCGCTTCGCCATCCTGGCGGCGCTTCGGGAGGCGGACATCCGAATTCCGTTCCCGCAGCAGGATATGCACATCAAGAGCGACGGTGTGGCCCAAGACGGTGTGGGCCAAGACGGCGCGGCGAAAGACGAGAAGGCGCCCGCCCGGCCGCGGCCAAAGGCGAAGCGCGCCACAACCCAGAAGGGAACTTGAGGCGCGCCATCGCACTTCGTTCGATAAACACGAGTTATCTCAATTGCTTATGCAACATCAACCAAGGTGTAACGTTGGTGGCGCTATAGAGCAGCCATGATGGACGGCGGGCGGCAGGATGGGAGAGGTGCGGGGGATGGCTCTTCAGCCATCGACGATTCCTATCGGCTTCTCGTCGAGAACATCACCGATTACGCCATCTACATGCTCGACCCGAACGGCGTCGTCGCCAATTGGAACCGCGGCGCCCAGCGCTTCAAGGGTTACGCGGCCGACGAGATCGTCGGACAGCATTTCAGCCGATTCTTCACCGAGCACGACCGTACGGGCGGCCTGCCGGACCACATTTTGGCGACTGCCGAGCGCGACGGCCGCTTCGAGGGGCAAGGCTGGCGCGTCCGCCAGGATGGCACGAGATTTTGGGCCCATGTTGTCGTTGACACGATCCATAACGACGAAGGAGACGTGCTGGGCTTCGCCAAGATTACGCGCGACATCACCGAGCACCGTAAGGCCGAGGAGCGTCTCTATCGGCTTGCGCACTACGATCCGCTGACGGCCTTGCCGAACCGCATCACCTTAACTGAGACCCTCGATAAGGCCATCCAGTCAAGGTCCGGGGCGACCGTCCTGATGATCGATCTGGACGGCTTCAAGGAAGTCAACGACACGCAGGGCCATGCGGCCGGCGATATCGTCCTCAAGGCCGCCGGTGCCCGACTGAAAGAGCGCATCGCAGCCCGCGGAACGGTCGGCCGGCTCGGTGGCGACGAATTCGCGGTTGTCCTGCCCTACCTTTCCGATCCGCTGGAGGCGGCCAACATCTGCGACGATCTGATCGCAAGCTTCCGTGCGCCGTTTAGCTCGGGGGGGCAGGACGCGTTTCTGGGACTGAGTCTGGGCATCGCCATGAGTCCCAGCCACGGAGACTGCGCCACCGACCTGCTTGCAAGCGCGGACTTTGCCCTCTATCGCGCCAAATCCGAACCCGGCGTCGGCTACTGCGTATTCCAGCCGTCGTTCCGCCAAGCCGCGCTCGCGCGGCGCAATTGCGACCAGGAGCTCCGGCAGGCGGTGGCACAGGGTGAACTCGAGATGCACTATCAACCGCTGGTCCGTCTGGCGGATTACTGTGTGACCGGTGCCGAGGCGCTGCTGCGCTGGCGTCACCCGCAGCATGGTCTCATCGCACCGGACGCTTTCCTTGATGTCCTGGAGCGCGGCAGACTGGCGCGAGCGGTCGGCGATTGGACGATCCACGAGGCGGCGACTCTGGCCCGCCGCGTCCGAGCGCACGGTCTTCTCGGCTTTCGCGCCAACGTCAATCTCTTCGCCGTTCAACTCCGCCAGGACGAGCTCGCCAAGACGGTGACCAGGGCGCTTGAAGCAAACGGTCTCCCGCCCGACGCGCTGGAGCTCGAGGTCACCGAGACGATCTTCCTGCAAGAGGGCGAGGCGATGATCGGCCCCTTGCGCCAGCTCCGCGATCTCGGCGTTGGAATTGCCTTCGACGACTATGGCACCGGCTTCGCTTCGCTGAGCCTGTTGAAGCGCTTTCCCCTCACCCGGCTCAAGATCGACCGCAGCTTCGTGCGCAATCTTTGCACCGACAAGGAAGACGAAGCCGTGGTTCGGGCCATTGCCTATCTCGCCGAGAGCTTCGGCTTGGAGGTCACGGCCGAAGGCGTCGAGCGCGACGACCAGCGCCAGCGCCTCCTGCAGCTAGGCTGCGAGAGCGCGCAACGCTATCTGTTCGGCCGCCCGATGTCGGGACAGCGCATCATGGAGATCATGAACGGCGCACAGCACGACGGCCTTGCCCGCTGGCCGCATTTCCCGCCGAAACTTGTCGACGCCGCGGACGAAACCTTCGTCAAGCGCGCCTAGTCGCATCCCGCAGGAACTGACTGCCCGCTAGCTCACGTGAGGTCCGCGCATTTCTTGGATGGCGGCCTGGATTCGGCGCCAATTCGCGGCTTCCGCCTTGTCGCCATGCTTCTCGCACTCGGTCGCCTTCTGCGCGGCCTCGACCGCCGCCTTCTGGCCATGGGTTCCCAGAAAGCGCCGTGCATAATCGTGGATTTCGTTCATATCCATGGAACGGCCTCCTTGGTGCTGTGCTTGATGGAACGCGAAGCTCTCCGATGAAGAGAGCGATCGCCATGAGACAGATCAAGAGGGGCCATTGAAAGGCAAAGATCGCGATTTTTCCCTGAGAACAGGGCCACCGGCGGCCGCAGCCGCCGGTGCTCCGTCATTAGTCGTCATAGCCGACAAGGATCTCGCCGGTCGCAGGATGGACGTGGGCCTCCATGCGGGTGCCGTTCTTGGTCAACTCGACCTCGTAGGCGCCATCGTCGGCCTCGATCTCATCGACCTGGTAGCCTTGAGCCGAGAGCTTGTCGGCGATCTCCGCGGGAGCCAGCCACTGGTCCTGGGGCACGTTCAAGCGTTGAGCGCCATCCCAGTCCGCCAGGGCGGGCGTCGCCGCAAGCATGGAAAGGCCCAGCAGCGTCGGAATGAAAAATTTTCGCATCGTTCTTCTCCTGTTTTTGTCGCGGCGTTGTGTGCCGGGCTTCAACCTGCCAAACACCCCCTGACGGGGGCCTGACCGGCCCTGTCAGCCATTTGTCAGCCCTTGCCGCGCAAGAGTCCGTTATGTTCAGGCCCTTCCCCGACGCCCAAGTCTGGCTCACCGCCGCAGCGCTGCTTTGCGTCGTCACAGGCGCCGCGTTGGCCGGCGACGATATCGACCATCAAGAAGCGCGCCGCCTCGTGCAGGAAGGGCGTATCCTGCCGCTCACCGCAATCCTGGATGGCGTCGGCCAAAAGGTGCCGGGCGAGGTCCTCGAGGTCGAACTTGAATTCGACGACGGCGCCTATGTGTACGAGCTCAAGATCCTGGGACGGAACGGCAGGGTTCAAGAGGTAGAGGTCGACGCGCCGAGCGGGACGATCCTCAAGATCGAGGACGATGACTGATGCGAGTGCTGATCGTGGAGGACGAGCCGCGCATCTGCGCCGACATCTCGCGCACGCTGTCCGGCACCGGCTATTCGTGCGACTGGGCCACGGACGGTGAGGACGCTTGGTTCCGCGGCGAGACGGAGTCCTACGACCTCATCATTCTCGATCTCGGCCTGCCCAAGATGGACGGGCTTACCGTCTTGAAACGCTGGCGCGCGGCCGGACGTCAAACGCCGGTTCTGGTGCTTACGGCGCGCGGCGCTTGGCCGGAGCGTGTGGAAGGCATTGACGCCGGCGCCGACGACTACCTGACCAAGCCCTTCCGCATGGAGGAGCTGGTCGCACGAGTCCGCGCGCTGATCCGGCGCTCCGCCGGCCATGGCACGCCCCTCCTCGAGGCCGGTGGAATACAGCTCGATACCAAACAGATGCAACTCACGTTGGACGACGTGCCAATTCCGCTCTCGCCGCTCGAGTACCGCCTGATCGCCTATCTGATGCATCACAAAGGCCGCGTGGTCCCGGCAAGCGAGCTTTTGGAGCATCTCTACGGCGATGACGATGCGCGCGACGCCAATGCGCTGGAGGCGGTGATCATGCGCTTGCGAAAGAAGCTCGGCGCGCAAGCCATCGAGACGCGCCGCGGCTTCGGCTATCTGATCGGCGGCGAGGAAGCGACGTGAGCTTCACGTCCTTGCGGCTTCGGCTCTTGCTCGGAGCCGGCGCCTTTATCCTGAGCGCCCTTGCGCTGGCCGCACTCGGGCTGACCTTCTTGTTTCAGGACCATGTCGAACGCTGGGTGGACGGGGAGCTCGACGGCTATCTCGATCAGGTCATCGCCGGCATCGACATCGGGCCCGACGGGAAGCTCGCCGTGGCGGAACCGCCGGCCGATCCGCGATTCACGCAGCCACTGTCCGGGCGCTACTGGCAGGTCGTCGTGGAGCCTGACGGCCCGGTCCTGCGCTCACGCTCGCTTTGGGACTTCGAAATCCCGCTGCTCCCCGCCGGGGCCGTGGACGATGAGGCCCGTCATGGACGGGTGCCCGGTCCCGACGGCACGCGCCTCTATCTGCTGCAACGGCATGTCCAATTGCCCTCGCGCCTTGGCGGACATACCGCCCTCGCCGCCGTCGCGGTCGATGCGGCGGAAGTCACCGCGGCCGTGCGCCGCTTCGCCTCGGTGCTCGTGCCGGCTCTGCTGGTTCTGAGCGCCTTGCTCATTCTCGCCGCCTGGGTCCAGGTGCGCGTCGGACTGAGACCCCTGTCGGCCATGCAGAGCAAACTCGGCGCTATCGGCAGCGGCAAGCGATCGCGCCTCGGCGGCGGCTTTCCCGACGAGGTCCAGCCGCTCGCCAGCGAAATCGACGCGTTGCTCGATGCTCGGGACCGGCAGGTGGACCGTGCCCGTTCCCGCGCCGCCGATCTCGCCCACGGCCTGAAGACGCCGCTACAAGTGCTTCTGAGCGATGCCGAGCAACTGAAGCGCAAGGGCGAGACGGCCGTGGCCGAGGAGATCGAGACCATTGTTACGGCCCTGCAACGGCACACGGAGCGGCAACTCTCCCGCGCGCGCATGGCGTCTTACTCGCCCAACGCCTCCGCCGACATTGCCGAGATCGCCGATCAGGTCGCCCGGGTCATGAAGCGCACGCCCGAAGGCCAGCGCCTGGCCTGGCGTACCAATCTCTCGCCGGATGTCAGGGCGCGCATCGATCCCCAGGATCTCGCCGAAGCGCTCGGCAACCTCACCGAGAACGCCGTTCGCCACGCGCGCTCCCGCATCGTCATCGAAGCCACGCACGATGGCGCCGCGGCACGCATCGCGATCGCCGACGACGGTCCGGGCATCCCCATCGAGCAGCAGGATGAGGTCCTCGACCGCGGCGCCCGCCTCGATTCCACGAGCGCCGGGTCGGGGCTCGGCCTCGCGATCGTCAAGGACATCGCGGAGATCTGGGACGCGGAGCTATCGTTTGAGACAACGGCTCGAGGCTTCACCGCGGTCCTTGCGATCCCGGCGGTGGTGGCGAAGAGCGCGGTGGTACCGCTCACCAGGAGCTAAGTCTTCGCCTCATCGGCGGATTGCGGCAGCTCGACGGTTTGCACGAGCCCGCCGCCCGGACGGTTGGCGATATCGATGCGCCCGCCCGCCCGGCTCACGATCTCGTAAGCGATGGTCATTCCGAGCCCGGCGCCCGGAATATCCTGGCGTCGCGCCCGGTCGGCGCGGAAGAACGGCTCGAACACCTGGTGAATGAGATCCTCCGGAATGCCGGGGCCGTCGTCTTCGATGACGATGCGCGCCATGGTGCCGTTGCCGCTCACGCTGACCCGCGCCCTAACGCCGTGGGTCGCCGCGTTGATGATCAGGTTGCGCAGCGCGCGGTTCAGTTTGAAACGGCTCGCCCGTATCGTGACCGGGCGCAAGTTCACGCCGGTCACGTCCAGGCTCTGCTCCTTGAGATCCGTGCAGATGTCGCCGACCAGCTCATCGAGCCTGATGCGTTCCGGCGCCGCGGCGCCGGTCTCTTCGCGCACGAGCATGATGGCGCTGTCGCCGATGCGCTCAAGCTCGTCGAGATCGTTGAGCCATTTGCCGCGCTCTTCCTCCTCTGGCACGAACTCGGCCCTGAGCCGCATGCGCGTGATCGGCGTGCGCATATCGTGACCGGCGGCGGCCACGAGCCGCATGCGGCTCTCCATGGAGCGCTTCAGCCGGGCCGAGAGAGAATTGAGCGCCTTGGCCGTGGCCCGCACTTCCGCCGGACCCCGTTCGGGCAGTTCCGGAATCAGCCCGTCGGGGCCGACCGAGGCCACCGCGTCTTCCAGGAACACAAGCGGGCGTACCATGCGGTTGGCGACGAACACGGCGATGACAGTGGCGCCGAGCGCGATCACCGTCAGCCATCTGACCAGAGCCTTCCACGGCGGACCGGGCGGCGGCATGCCGGAGGTCGGCATCCACAGCCATCTGTCCTCGATGGGGACCGAGACGATCAGCGGCGCCTCGTGCCCGTCGCGCGATATGGTGACCGGAAGATCGAGGCCGCGCGCCGTCAGAACCTCGCGCAAACCCTCGGTCGATTGCTTGTAGAGTTGCCCGGGCGCGGGCTCCTGTTTCAGTGTAACCACGCCGGGCGCTTCCTTGATGAGACCCAGCACCAGTTCGACCTGCTGCGCCGTTCCCTCGAGCGCGCGCTCGGAACGCTGCGGCGGGCCCAGGAGATAGAAGAGCACGACCGTCAGGAGGCCGACGACCGAGACGATCGCGACGACCAGAAGCACGGCGATCTTGACGCGAAGGGTATTCACGTCTGCCCGTCCCCCATCTCGACCTTGGCGGCGAGCTGATAGCCGCCGTTCCGCACTGTCTTGATGAGGTGCGGATCTTTGCCGCCGAGCTTGCGGCGCAAGCGGCTCACCAGAACGTCGACAGAACGGTCGAAACCGTCGCCCTCGCGGCCGCGCGTAAGATCGAGCAACTGATCGCGCGACAGCACGCGGCCGGGCCGGTCGAGAAATGTTTTAAGCAGATCGAACTCCGCGCCCGTCAGGTCCACGTCCTGGCCTTCATCGTTGGTCACCCGGCGCAGCTGCGGATCGGCCGTGAAGCCTTCGAAGCGGTAGACTTTGAGGTCGCTCGGTTCGGGAACCGTCTCGGACCGGCGGCGCAGAACGGCGCGCACCCGCGCGATCAGCTCCCGGGGATTGAAGGGCTTGCCGAGATAATCGTCGGCGCCGATCTCGAGGCCGATAATGCGATCGACATCTTCCTTCAGCGCCGTCAGGAGGATGATCGGGACGGTGGAGCGCTGCGCCCGCAAGTCCCGGCAGGCGTCGAGGCCCGAGCCGTCGGGCAACATCACGTCGAGCACGATCAGATCCACCTGATGCGTCGCCAGCTGATCGCGCAGCTCCTGGCAGCTGGCGGCCAGCAGCACGCGAAAGCCCTGGCTCTCCACATAACGCGCGAGCAGCTTGCGGATTTCGGGGTCGTCATCGACGACGAGTATGCGGGGCGTGGCGGTCATTGAATTCGCCTCCTTCTAGCCTCGCCCGGCGCCGGCCACGAGAGGAATCTTGTAACGAAATCCGTCCGTCTCCGGGCCAGCAATGTTTCGACACAAAACTCGCCGCCACAGCAACGTTCGGATACGCGCGGACCTAGAAGGGCAACGAAGAGACCGTAGGTAAGAGCCTGACACCAATAACTTGAGGATGCTGCAAAATGAAGTTCTCCCAAAGGATGGCCTCGATCGCCGTTGTCGCTGTGCTCAGTATCGCGGGCCTCACGGCGGTGACCCTGGCGGCCGGCCACGATGGGCGCTGGAGCCAAAGTGCCTGGGCCGGTGAAGGCAAGAAAATGTGCGACCGCGGTGAGGACCGCAAATACGGCAAGCATGGCCGTCGCGGACACCACGGCCGAATGGACCCTGACTACCTGGCCAAGAAGCTGAGCGTCATGGAGACCGAGATCGGCATCCGCGCCGACCAGCTCGACACCTGGCGCGATTTCACCGACGCGCTGCAAGCAACCCTGAAGCGGCCCACGCGTCCCGGCGGCCCCGGCATGACGGCGCCTGGCGACACCGCCGAGCCGTTCTCGTTGGCCGAGGGCTTCGCCGACAGGTCGATCGAGCGTGCCCAGAACGCCGAGAAGCTGAAGGCGGCGATCGGTGCGCTTCGTACCACACTCACCGCGGAGCAGCTCGACAAGGTCAAGGAGATCGAAGCGCGCGTTCGGGCCCGCATGGCCATGCATCACGGCTGGCGGCACGGTCCGCATGGCGGCCCCGGCGACAAGGGTCCTCACGGCAAAGGCCCGCATGGCAAGGGGCCACATGGCGGCCCGCCCCAGGCCGGTCCTGACGGCGGTCCCGATAGCGGCCCCAGCGACACGCCGGATGAGGACGAAAACGAAGAGGAATAATGCGCCTCCCCAGTTAGCCGTGCTCTCCGCGGCTAGAAGCGCAGGAAGGCGGGAGCTTGGCTCCCGCCTTTTTTTGCGGGCTATTTCGCGGCCGGCATCGGCACCGCGTTGGCGAATAGGTCCTCACCCCAGGGGTGAAGCCGGTGGCCGAAATCGGACTCCGTATGGATGCCCTGGCCCTTCCGCGCCTCCCATTTGGCCCCGTAGGTCTCGTAGGGAAAATGCTGCACGTAGTAGTCGCAGGTCTCCTCCCAATGGGCGATCGACAGCGACTTGCCGTAATGCTGGCAATAGAGGTCCGTCTCGACCGAGGTCATGCCACGCGGCGTGCGCCCGTCGCCCTCGGCGAAGCCGATCTCCGGCCGGTTGCGCCACAGCATGAGAATGTCCCGCTGCTCCGGACCGTAGAACGTGCGGAAGTCCAGCAGCCGCTTGTCGGAGGTGTAGGGCGCGTGATCCTCCGGCGTCATATAGGCGTCGAAGAGACGGACGCGGACCGCGTCCGTTTCGTCCGTGAGGCCGGCGAGGAACCCGCGCACGTCTCCGGTCACCCGCTCGTCCGGGTCGAAGCAGAACATCCAGTCATGAGGCAGCTCCGCGCGCGCCATGTCGAGCAGGAGCCCGCGATGGCGCCCTTCGGCGCGCTTCCGCGCGTCCACGTCCTGCTCCCACGCCTGGTTGGCGACGATCAGCGCGACCTTGGGATGGGCGCGCAAGATCTCGACCGTCTCGTCGGTGCTGGCGTCGTCATAGGCGACGATCGCGTCCACATGGGCGCCGAGATAGTCGAGCGTGTCGGGCAGGATCAGCGCCTCGTTGCGCATGCGCGTCATGGCAACGAGGCGATGGTTTTCGCCCAAGAGCGCTTCATTGCCGGTGATGACCTGCTCGGTGTCGCGGAGCGGCCAGCGCTTGACGTCGCGGGTCACACCCAGAAGCGGTCGATCACCGCCACGAGCCAGATCAGCGCGGTCAGCGCGATGACGCAGAACACGCCGGCCGAGGCCAGATCCTTGGTGACCTTGATGGCCTCGTGCTTCTCCGGGTGCAAATGATTGCACAACCGTTCGATCGCGGTGTTGAGGAACTCGGCGGCGAGCAGCAGGATCAGGCTCCCCATCAGCGCGGCCCAAATCCAAAGATTTGTGGCGAGGAAGAACGAGACCGGCAGCGCGATGAGGACGAGGAACGCCTCCTGCTTGATGGCCGCCTCGGTCGCCAGTCCCTCGCGAAAGCCGCCGACCGTGTTCAGAAACGCCCGGCCGATGCGCGCGAGGCCGCCTTTGCCTGGCAGCGCCGATTGCTCTTGCAAATGCTTGTACTCGGTACCGTCCGTCGGGGCATCCATGGGAGGACCTTTCGAGGTCAAGCCGCCGTCAGCTTTTGCAGCACGTCGTCGGACACGTCGAAATTGGCGTAAACTTGCTGCACATCATCCAGCTCTTCCAGCGCGTCGATCATGCGCAGAAGCTTCTCGCCGGCTTCCTCGTCGATCGGCACATCCGTCTTCGACCGCCACAGGATCTGCATGGTGCGGGCCTCGCCGAAACGGTCTTCCAGCGCGTTGCCGACCTGATGCAGTTCGTCCGGATTGCAATAGACGACATGCCCCTCGTCGGTGGTCTCGACATCGTCGCCGCCGGCCTCGATGGCCGCTTCCAGCATCTCATCGGCGGTCGCCCTGTCCAGATCGAAGGCGATGGCTCCCAGCCGGTCGAAATTGAAGGAGACCGCGCCCGTCTCACCCAAATTGCCGCCGTGTTTTGCAAAGATGGAGCGCACCTCACTGGCCGTGCGATTGCGGTTGTCGGTCAGCGCCTCGACGATGACGCCGACCCCGGCCACGCCGAATCCCTCGTAGCGGACCTCCTCGAAATTGTCGCCGCCCGCCTCCTGGCTCTTCTTGATGGCCCGGTCGATATTGTCGTTGGGCATGTTCTGGGCCCGCGCCGCCTGGATCGCCGTCCTCAGTCGCGGGTTCATGGCCGGGTCGGGCAGCCCGAGCTTCGCCGCGGTGGTGATCTCGCGGCCGAGCTTTGAGAAGAGCTTGGCGCGCTTCTTATCCTGGGCGCCCTTGCGGAACTGGATGTTCTTGAATTTGGAATGGCCTGCCATGGCCTGTTCCCTAGTCGTTTCGGGCCCGGGCGGTCAAGACCGCTCCCCGGGCGCCTGCTGGTTTTAGCGTCGGCTGAGAGACAAAAAAGAAGCCGCCCCGAAGGGCGGCTTCCGTAATCTTGGTCGTCCG
>CAYWIA010000026.1:0-18537 GCA_964458245.1 uncultured Methyloceanibacter sp.
GCCGGCGCGCCGTGCTCCAGCACGTTGAACAGCGCCTCGCGCACCCGGTCCGAGGTGGGCCGCGTATTCAAGCCTTTCGGCGCGTCGAGCGTCTTGCCCTTGAAGCGCCCGGCGATGATGCGCATCAGCGTTTCAGCCCGAGCTCGCGGGAAAGCGTCATGCCAAGCTGCTCGACCAAGACCTTGCGCTTCACTTCCTCGATCGCGCCCGCCGTCAGCTCGCCGAGCGCAAACGGTCCGAACGAGACGCGGATCAGCCGGTTCACGGTGAGCCCCAGATGCTCGGCGATGCGCTTCACCTCCCGGTTCTTGCCTTCGCGCAAGCCGATCATCAGCCACACATTGCTGCCCTGCTGCCGCTCGACGCGCGCCTCCACCGGGCCGTAGCGCACGCCCTCGAGGGTCACCCCGTTCTTCAGCCGGTCGAGCGCCTCTTGGCTCACATGCCCGTGGGCGCGAACCCGGTAGCGCCGCACCCACCCGGTGCTCGGCAGCTCCAGATGCCGCGCCAGGGCCCCGTCCGTGGTGAGCAGCAGCAGCCCCTCGGTGTTGATGTCGAGCCGCCCTACCGACACGACGCGCGGCAGGCCCTCCGGCAAATTCGCGAACACCGTCGGCCGGCCTTCCGGGTCCTTGTGGCTTGTCACCAGGCCCTTGGGTTTGTTGTAGCGCCATAGCCGCGCGGTCTGTTGCTGCGGCAGCGGCTCCCCGTCCACGGTGATGATGTCGGCGGCGGAGACCACATGGGCTGGCGTCTTGAGCATCTCGCCGTTGACCGCGACGCGCCCCGCCTCGATCCATTTCTCGGCGTCGCGCCGCGAGCAGAGCCCGGCATGGGCCATGGCCTTGGCGATGCGCATGGGCTCCATTGGGGCAGGGGGCACGTCGCGCCCCGTCCGGAATGCTTGACCCCGGCTCGACTTCTCGCCCACCTTGCCGCCCATGACGGCGAAGCTTGCAGATGCGGACGCTTCCGGCAAGCGCCCAATGGACCTTGCGCTGGAAGAGGCGAAAGCCGCCGGCGCGCGCGGCGAGGTGCCGGTGGGCGCGGTCGTGCTGGGTCCAGACGGCAAGGTGCTCGCCCGCGCCGGCAACCGGACGCTGGCGCTCCGCGATCCCACGGCGCACGCGGAGCTGCTCGCCATCCGCGCGGCGTGCACCGCGCTTTCAAGCGAGCGGCTGGTGGACTGCGATCTCTATGTCACCCTGGAGCCCTGCGCTATGTGCGCCGCGGCCATCTCGTTCGCCCGCATCCGCAGGCTCTATTTCGGCGCGACAGATCCCAAGGGCGGGGCGGTCGAGCACGGTCCGCGCTTTTTCGGGCAATCGACCTGCCACCACGCGCCCGAGGTCTATGGGGGCATCGGCGAGACGACCGCCGCAGGCTTGCTGAAAGACTTCTTCGCCGCCCGCCGCTAGAGGCTCAGTTCGAAGCGGCCAGAGTGGGGACATGAATTCTGCTCACATATTTTGATGAGAATCTTTCACTAAATGCATCGTTGTGCCCTGGCTATCATGGCGCCACCGCGCAACCTGCGCGGTTTTGGGGCGGGGGCACCAGTTTCGCGTTAGACGAAGCGCACCCCCGGGGCTAGTCAGACCGAGGGGGAATTATGGAGTTCCGTGTCATCGATGTCCCGGCCAAGAGGCCGGCGCGCTTCTCGAGCTATCTTTCTGCCTCCAGATCAAGGCTATTGGCCCTTTCGGCCTCCGCGGCGTTCATGGTTCTGCCGGGCGAGATGGCGCGGGCCCAAGAAGCCACTGCCGGCGGTGCAGCGGAGGAAAAAACCGCGAGCCCCGAGGCAGGAAGCAATGGCAGAGCGCAGGCCGGTGTGGGCGCTGATGGATCCGACCCGGAGGGTGATGGGGCGAGTGGAGGCAGGGCCACGGATAGCACCGTCCCGCCGGTCATCGTCGAACAGGAGCCGGACGTCGAACCTGCGCCGCCGGTCGCCACGGCCGAGCCTGGGCCTGCTCCCACGCCAAGACCGCGCCCTGTGCCACGGAGCACCGCCAGCGTTCCACCGGGTCCGTCCGCGGCCACCGCGGATGGCGGCTTTGCCTCGCAGGAAGCCATTGAAGAGGCGATCTTCGATCTGCCCGTAGACGGCAGCACGCTCAATCGTGGCTCGTCCGGGATCGATGGCTACTACGCCGCGGGCACGTCGTCTGCGACCAAGACGAACACGCTGATCATGAACATCCCGGGATCGGTGTCGATCATCCCGGAGGAGCTCGCCGAGGATCAGGGCGCCAATACGCTCGGCCAGGCGCTGCTCTATGTGCCTGGCATCGCCGTCCAGCAGGGTGAGGGACATCGTGATCAACTGACCTTTTCGCGGTCAGGAGACGACGGCCGACTTCTTTGTCGATGGCGTGCGCGACGACATCGAGACCTTCCGCGACCTCTACAATGTTCAGACGATTGAAGTGCTCAAAGGCCCCAATGCGATGATCTTTGGCCGCGGCGGCGGCGGCGGCGTCATCAACCGCGTGACCAAGCGCGCCGACGGCGTTCCGATCTATGAAGGCACGCTTCAGCTTGGAAGCTGGGGCCGCGTTCGCGGTACGGCGGATGTGGGTCAGGCAATATCGCCGAACGCGGCGTTCCGCCTCAATGCCATGTACGAGGACTCGGAGACCTTCCGGGACTTCTCTTGGCTCGAGCGCTACGGCATCAACTCCACCTTGGGCTTCAGGCTCGGCGAGCGGACCACGCTTCACTTCAGTTACGAGTACAAGACGCACGACCAAAACGTCGATCGCGGCGGCCCTTCGATCGGGGGCGTGCCATTCGAGGCTCCTCTTGAGCTCTACTTCGGCCAGCCTTTCGCGAGCTTCACCACGTTCGCCGGACACGTCGCGACGGCGACCTTCGAGCATGAAACCGTGGGCGGTTTGCAAATCCGCAACCACACGTTCTTCGCGGACTACGACAAGCTCTATCAGAACATCTTCGCCGACTCCGCAGTCAACGGACCGGGACCGGGTCTGGTCGAACTCGACGGCTATCAGAGCATTGCCGGCCGCCAGAACTTCGTCAACCAGACCGACTTTTCCTACTCCTTCACGCAAGGCCAGCACCTCCGCCATACTCTGGTGGGAGGCCTGGAGTTCGGCGTTCAGGACAATGACGAGTTTCGCAATCTCCCGGTGTTCGGCGCGCCCGGCTCCGGAATTTTCACGCTCAACGTGCCGGCCTTGGATCCGACGGTCTTCACGCCGACCATGTACAACCGGCCCAACCGGCGCCGCTTCACCGATCTCGACACGACCAGCGCCTTCATCCAGGACCAGTTCGAGATCACGCAATATTTCGAGCTGATCGGCGGCATTCGCTTCGACCGCTTCGATGTGAACTTCGAGGACCGTCTCAACGGTTTCCAGACGTCGCGGGTCGACGACGTCTGGTCGCCGCGTGCGGGGGCCGTCCTCAAACCGTGGGAGCAGTTCCACGTCTATGCGAGCTACGCCAAGTCGTTTCTGCCGGCCAACGGCGATAATTTCGGCGAGCTCAGCGTCACCGCCGCCGACCTCGAGCCTGAGACCTTCGAAAACTACGAGACGGGCTTCAAGTGGACCATCCAGCCTCGCCTGCTTTTACAAGGCGCCATCTATCGGCTCGATCGCGATAATCAGCCGGTGACCATCGGTCCCGACACGTTCGCACGCGGTCTGACCAGGACGCGGGGTCTGGAACTCGAGGCCAGCGGCTACCTGACTGACAAGTGGCAGGTGTTCGGCGGCTATGCCCACACCGATTCCGAAATCCTGTTCGCAGGCGACAATACGGCGCTCGTGGGGAACTCCGTGGAATCGGTGCCGGTCGACACCTTCTCCATGTGGAACAAGTACCAGCTCACCAAGAAATGGGGCGTCGGCCTGGGCGTCATCCACCAGGCCGGCTGGTTCGCCGAGGCGAACAATGCCGTCAAAGTGCCGAGCTATACGCGGCTCGATAGCGCGGTCTTCTACGACTTCAACGAGCACTGGTCCGCGCAGGTCAACATCGAGAACATGTTCGACACGGAGTATTGGATCTCGTCGCACAACAACAACAACATCTCATACGGCGCTCCCACCCAGGCCTTCGCGACCTTGAAGGCGCGCTGGTAGGAACTAGGCGGCGCGCCTCCGAGCCAGTGAGGCGCGCCGTCAGCCTAGAAGTCCTGCAGATACAGGTCCCACTTGCCGGGCGTGTAATAGAGGCAGCCGTTGAGCCGCGCCGACCACAGACACTTCTGGCCGGGACGGGGGCCTGCCAGCGTTCCGTTGCGTTTGTGGGTCAGCAGGGAGTTTTCCCAAAGCTGCCCGGGGCTCGGCTCCGTGGCGAGCGCGAAGCCGGTCGAGACGAAGATCAGGCAAAGTGCAATCGCAGATGTTTTCATGTGAGCCTCCCAGGGGTAGAGGCAAAGTATTCCTGGGGCGGCCTAACAGCAGGTTGAGTATAGCGGTGAATAATCAGTGACTTAGAAATTGACGCGCATGCAATATGCGCCGAGTCTTTCTAGGATAATTTTAGACAACAGCAATCTATACCGCGCTCATCAAGTATAGCGGGCAAGCAAAAACAGCCTGCTTTTACAGGGCCGGTCGATCAAAGAAACGGATGTTGGAAAAAGCTACTCGCCCAAGCCGTAAGGCTGGGGCACCGGTGCGTTCGGGTCGTGCGGCCAGCTGTCCATCGGGTAGAAATTCCGCTGGATGGCTTGGTTCTCGATCTCGCCCTTGGTGTAGGGCACGAAACCGAAATAAGAGCTCCAGCCGCGGGGGCCTGGGCCCTTGGCCACATAGGGATAAACCGGGGTCCGGTCGCGCTGATAGATCTTGGCCTGCTGGACTTGGCCGTCCGGGCTCGGCGGAGCGGCGATGACGCCCGTCATGGCCTTTGCCGGGCCCGCCCAGATGAGCAGCCAGAGATAGAAGAGAATCGCAGCCACCCCGACCACGCCGGACACGGTCCTTTTGGAAACGGGGAGGTCGTAAGTCATGCGAATCTCGATTTCTCTATGCGTGCGTCAGATGACTTGCAAATAGTGACGCTATCGTGAAAAGGCAACGCCTAACGGGGACAAAACCACGGCAAAACCGTGTTTGTCATCGTATCTAGGATGCCGGGGTGAATTTCTCGCTAATGCGCGGCGGCTCCCGCAGGTCAGTCCTTGCGGCCCACCGCCCGCCAGCCGATATCGCGCCGGCAAAAGCCGCCAGGCCAGGCGATCTTGTCGACCGCCGCATAGGCACGGTCTTTTGCTTGACCGATGTCCGGCCCGCGCGCCGTCACGCCGAGCACGCGGCCGCCTGTGGCAAGGATGCGGGCCCCCTCGCGCGTGGTGCCGGCATGGAAGATCTCAACGTCCGGGTCGGCGCCCGCCGCGTCGAGCCCTTTGATCTCGGTGCCTTTCTTGTAGCCGTCGGGATAGCCCTTCGCGGCCATGACCACGCAGAGCGCCGCCTCGTCATGCCAATCGAGGCTGAGCCCGCCAAGCCGCCCTTCCGCGACGGCCAAGAGCGCCGGCAGCAGGTCCGACTTGAGCCGCAGCATTAGGGCCTGAGCTTCCGGATCGCCGAAGCGCACATTGTATTCGATGAGCTTCGGCGCTTCGTCCTGGATCATCAGCCCCGCATAGAGCACGCCCTTGAAGGGCATGCCGCGCGCCTTCATGGCGGCGACCGTGGGCAGGATGATCTCGTCCATCACGCGGGCGCAGAGCGCATCCGTCATGACCGGGGCGGGCGAATAGGCGCCCATGCCGCCGGTATTGGGGCCTGTGTCCCGGTCATAGGCCCGTTTGTGATCTTGCGCCGTCGCCAGCGGCAGGACGGTCTCCCCGTCCGTCAGGGCGAAGAAGCTCGCCTCCTCGCCGGTAAGGTGCTCCTCGACCACGACCTCGGCGCCGGCCTCCCCGAAGGCGCCGGAGAAGCAAGCGTCGATCGCGCTATGGGCCTCGAAATGAGTGTTGGCGATGGTCACGCCCTTGCCGGCCGCGAGCCCGTCCGCCTTGATGACGATGGGGAGCGCTTGGCCCTCCACATGGGCCTTGGCAGGCGGGGCTTCGGTAAAGCGTCCGTAGGCCGCGGTCGGAATGTTGAATTCCGCGCAGAGATCCTTGGTGAAGCCTTTGGAGCCTTCGAGCGCCGCCGCCGCCTTCGAAGGCCCGAAGACTCTGATGCCTTGCGCTTCGAGGTCGTCGGTGAGCCCGGCGACGAGCGGCGCCTCGGGTCCCACGATCACGAGGCCGATAGTCTTATCTCTGCAGAAGGCCGCGACGGCCGTGTGGTCGTCTACCTCGAGGTCCACACACGCGGCCACCTCGGCGATGCCCGCATTGCCGGGCGCACAATAAAGCGTATCGAGCAGCGGGCTTTGGGCGAGCTTCCAGGCGAGCGCATGCTCGCGTCCGCCGCCACCGATCAGAAGCACATTCACCGCGCGCTTTCCTTGCGTCCTCGCCGAGCTTGTTCGCCGCGTCTTAGGCCTGTATGCCCTTTTGACGACCAGGCGCGCTCTTAGCACGAGAACGCGCCTCCACGAAAACAGATGACATGAGCATGGCAAGCCGTAGTCCACAGGCCGCGCAGACAAATCTCGTCGAGTACACCGTCTCCGAGCTCGCTTTCGCGCTGAAGCAGACGGTGGAGGACGCCTATGGGCTGGTGCGGTTGCGCGGCGAGGTCTCCGGCTATCGCGGCCCGCACGCCTCCGGCCATTGCTATTTCACCCTGAAGGACGAGAAAGCCTGTATCGAGGCCGTGGTCTGGCGGAGCACGTTCGCCCGCCTCAAGTTCAAGCCCGAGGAAGGGCTCGAGGTCGTCGCCAAAGGCAAGATCACCACCTATCCCGACCGCTCCAAGTACCAGATCGTCATCGATTCCATCGAGCCCGCCGGCGTCGGCGCGCTCATGGCGCTCTTGGAGCAGCGCAAGAAGAAGCTGGCGGAAGAAGGTCTGTTCGACGAGGCGCGAAAATGGCCGCTGCCCTTCCTGCCGCGCGTCATCGGCGTGGTGACTTCGCCCACGGGCGCGGTCATCCGCGACATTCTTCACCGTCTGGAGGACCGCTTCCCCTCCCATGTGCTGCTCTGGCCGGTGCGGGTGCAAGGCGAGACCTGCGCGGCCGAGGTCGCCGCGGCCATCGCCGGCTTCAATGCGGCGTCTTCGCTGCTTAGCCGGCCCGATCTGATCATTGTGGCGCGCGGCGGCGGCAGTCTCGAAGATCTATGGGGCTTCAACGAAGAGATTGTGGTGCGCGCGGCCTCCGCGAGCGCGATCCCGCTGATCTCGGCGGTGGGACACGAGACCGACTGGACGCTGATCGATCTCGTCGCCGATCATCGCGCGCCGACGCCGACGGCCGCGGCCGAGCGCGCCGTGCCGGTGCGTTCCGAGCTCTTGATTGCCGTCCGGACGTTCGGCGTGCGGGGCGCCGGCACCCTGCGCCGTGCGCTGGAGAACTGGCGCAGCCGCTTCGTGGCCTCGGCCCGTGGGCTGCCGCGCCGCGACAATCTCTTGGGCCTGCCCCGCCAGCGTCTCGATGCGGCGAGCCACAAGCTGCCCCGCGCCTTGTTGGCGAACGCCGTGGCGCATCGCTCGGGTCTCGAACGCGCCGGCTCGCGCTTGCGTCCCCATATTCTCGCCCGGGCCGCAGGCGAGGGCCGCGAGAAGCTCATTCGCCTCGACCGCGCCAAAGCCCGCGCGCTTCACGCGGGTCTCGATCGGTCGCGGCGCCGTCTCGACAATCAGGCGAAGCTGCTCTCCACGCTCGGCTATCACAACGTGCTGGCGCGCGGCTTCGCGCTGATCCGCAATGACGAGGGCGCCATGGTGCGCAGCGCGGCGGCCGTCCTACCGGGCGCGGCGCTGGACATCGAGTTCGCCGATGGCCATATCGGAGTCCATGCCGATCCGCGCGGTCCAAGGGAACGGGAGAGACCGGACAAGCCTGTCAAGGAACCACCGGGTGAGGAACCGCCCGTCAAGGAACCGCCCGTGAACGAGCCGCCGGCCAAGGAGCCGCCCGGTCGGGATGAGCCGCCGGTGAAGGAACCGCCGGTCAAGGAGCCGCGGCGCAAGCCGGATGAAAAGCAGGGAAGTCTTCTTTAGTGCGCTGGCCACGTCTCGGCCATGACGCTAAGGTAGCGACGAACGAGAGAGTGCCACCGATTTGATGAACCGCTTCGAACGCAATCTCGGCTTCAAGGGCGAGGCCAAGCTCAAATATCTCGACGGCGAGGTCCAGGTGATGACGCCCGGCGACTTCGTGCGCTGCGCCGTCACCGGCAAGACCATCCCGCTCGATGAGCTGCGCTATTGGAGCGTCGAGCTGCAAGAGCCTTATGCCGACGCCGCGACGTCTCTCGCGCGCTACCGCGAGATGCATCCCACGCCCGAGGCCGGCTAGCGGCGCGCCGCGCCGTCGAGCAGCGCCTTCGCTTTCTCTACGTCCTCGAACTTTACGACGATCGGAAACGGCCGGGAGCGGTGCTTCAGCTCGGTCACCGCGCTGTCTTCCTCGCCGTCCGTCAGCCGCGCCCAATCCTTCTCCGTCGTCACCAGCATCGCGCTCTTCGCCTCGGCTTCGTCGAGCAAACGCCGTGCTTCCTTCTCGGTGAAGCGGTGATGATCGCCGAAGGCGTGGCTCGCCAGGAGCCGTGCGCCGTTTGCTTTGAGCGTGGCGAAGAACTTGCTGGGTCGCGCGATGCCCGCAAAGCCGATCGCCGGCAGCACCGACAGCCAGCGGGGATCCATATGCGGCGCGGGAACGATCTTCGCGCGGAGCACCGGCTTGCCCGCGCCGTCGAACGCCGCCACGAGGCTATCGGCCTTGTTGCCTTCGCCGATCACGAGCAGCGCATCGGCGCGGGCCATTTGGACGTCGAGCGGCGCCCTGAGCGGGCCTGCGGGAATCACCTGTCCGTTACCGAGACCGGACGCGGCATCCACCACGATCAGCGAGAGGTCCTTGGCCAGCGACGGATTTTGAAACCCGTCATCCATGACGATGGTGTCGGCCCCGGTTTCTTCGATGGCCATGTCTTCTATAGCCTTGGCCCCCGCGACCCGGTCGGCCGCCACGATGGTTGGTGCCGCCGCCGCCAACAGCAGCGCCTCGTCGCCCACCTCGGCGGCGTCTTGCCCGTCGACGCGCACCACGCCTTTGGCGCTGCCGCCATAACCGCGCGTGAGGAAGGCGGGGCGCTTGCCCATCTCCTTTAAGAGCGAAGCCACCGCGAGCGCCGTGGGCGTCTTGCCGCCGCCGCCCGCCGTGAAGTTGCCGATGCAGATCACCGGCAGCGGCGAGCGATAGGTGGGCTGAGCTTTGAGGCGCGAGGCGGCAGCCCGCCCGTAAAGTGCGGCGAGCGGAGAGAGCATGGCGGCGATGCCCCCCGGCTTCCGGTACCACCAGGAAGGTGTCTCAAGAGGCATGCTGCAACGCGGCCTTCGCCGGAAGATAAGGCTCGATGGCTTGGAGCGTACGCGGCAGCGCGCCGCCCATGGCCGCCACGGCTTCCTCCGCGCGCGTTCGCATTTGTTGCCGCGCCGCCTCGTCTTGCAGGAGGCCAAGCACGGCGACCGCGAGGCTATCGGCGTCGCCGACGTCCTTGGCGCCGCCCGCCTTGAGCAGTTCGCCGTAAGAGTCGCGGAAGTTCTGAAAGTTGGGGCCGGTCAGCACCGCCGTGCCGAGCTTGATCGCTTCCACCGGGTTCTGCCCGCCGTGGGTCACGAGCGAGCCGCCGATGAAGGCGACGGGCGCCAACGCATAGAACAGGCCGAGCTCGCCGATCGTGTCGGCCACGTAGATATCTGTCGTGGCATCCGGCAGTCCGCCGCCGGAGCGCAGCGTCACGCTCAAGTCTTTGGCGCGCAGCATCTCGCCGATCGGCGCGCCGCGCTCCGGGTGCCGCGGCACGATGATGGTCACGAGATCGGGCAGGGCCTTCTTCATCAGGCTGTGGGCCGTGCCGATCACCTCGTCCTCGCCGGGATGGGTGCTTGCTGCGAGCCACATCGGGCGCCCCGAAAGCGCTTTGGCCAGTTCCGCTTTGGCCGCGTCGTCCACGGGCGGCGGCGGTGCGTCGGCCTTGAGGTTTCCGGCGTCGCGCGCATCGGGCGCCCCGAGCTGAGCAAAGCGCTCGGCCAGCAAATCGTTTTGGGCAAGCACGAGGTCGAAGGCGGAGAAGATGGGCCGGCTCATGCCCGGGCGCCGCCGCCAGGCTTTGAACGAGGAGGTCGACATGCGGCCGTTGATGAGAAGAAGCGGGATCTTCCGCGCTTTCGTCTCGAGCACCAGGTTGGGCCAGATCTCCGACTCCACGAGCAGCGCGAGGTCGGGACGCCAATGGTCGAGAAAGCGCTGCACATAGGCTCGCCGGTCGAGCGGCACATATTGATGCATGGCGGTCTTGGGCAAGCGCACATTGGCGAGTTGCGCCGAGGTGACCGTCGCCGTGGTGAGCAGGATGCGAATGTCGGGCCGCGTCTTGGCCATGGCGTCGATCACGGGCAGCGCCGCGTTGACCTCGCCGACGCTCGCCGCGTGGAACCAGGCAAGAAAGCCGGAAGGCCGCGCTCTATCCGCGAGCCCGTAGCGTTCCGGGTGCCGGTCGGGCTCCTCCTTGCCGCGGCGCGCGCGCCAAGCCAGCAGCAGCGGCGCCACGGGCGCCGCGAGCCACGTCGCGAGACGATACGCCTTGAGTGAAAGCCCCGGCTTCGAGGTCTCCGCCTTGCTTAAGGGATCGGCAGCGCCGACAAGCGCATAGGCCCGCGCGGTGGTCTCGGAAAGCGCGCGCTCGATGGCCGCCCGTCCGGCCTCGATCGTGTCGGCGTCGTCGGCAGGCACATACACGGGATTGCCGAGGACGATGGCCAGGGTCGAGAACGGCAAGTTGATGGTGAAGGCGCTCCAGGTCGGCAGCTTGAAGAATCGTTTCGTGGCGATCGCGAGCGGCACCACCGGACGCCCCGACCGCGCGGCGATGGTGGCGATGCCGTGGCCGGCGCGGCGCGCGGGCCCCGGCGGCACGTCCGCCGTCATAACCACGGTCGCGCCGGCTTCCAGCGCGCGCAACGTCTCGCGCATTGCGGTTGCCCCGCCTCGATCGCGGCGTCGCTTGCCGGCACCTGCGCCTCTGATCAGCGTTGTGCCGAAGCGTTCGAGCACGTTGCCCAGAATGGCCGCATCGCCATGACGCGATATCATGGCTCTGACATCCGCCCCCCGCTTGGGAGGCATCTTCGGCGACAGCAGAAACTGCCCATGCCACATGGCCACGACCTGGGGATGCTGTTCGAACAGCTTCGCGTCGGTGTCGGCCGGCTCGCGCTTGATGGTGCTGGTGGCGTAGACGAGGCGGATGTAGCCGGACGCAAGCGTGCTGATAAAAGCGACGGCGGGACCCGATCCTAGCAGCCGTTTCAACATCCGCGTGGCTGCCGCTACTCGCCGGGCACGGCCACGGCGGCGACGCCTTCGTCGGCGGTCTCCGCCGCATACCCTCCGGCGATGCCGAATTGCGAGCGATGCAGTCTGGTATAGAGCCCGCCCTTGGCGACAAGCTCGTCATGGCGGCCGATTTCGACGATGCGGCCCTGGTCGAGCACGCAGATGAGATCGGCCTTTTTCACCGTCGACAGGCGATGGGCGATCATCAGCACCGAGCGGCCTCGCATCAGCCCTTCGAGTGCCTTCTGGACTTTGGCTTCGGCCTCGGAATCGAGCGAACTGGTCGGCTCGTCGAGCAGCAGGATCGGCGCATTCTTGTAGATGGCGCGGGCAATGGCGATGCGTTGCCGCTCGCCCCCGGAGAGCAGGCCGCCGGCCTCGCCGACACGTGTGTCGTAGCCTTTCGGCAAACTCATGATGAAGTCGTGTGCCGCCGCCGCCTTGGCCGCCGCGACGACCTCCTCCTCGACCAGGGGCTTCGCGCCATAGGCGATATTGGCGCGGATCGTATCGTCGAACAGCACCGGGTCTTGGGTCACGAGCCCAAGAGCGTCGCGCAAGGAACCGATGGTGACTTTCTTGATGTCCTGGTTGTCGATCAGAACCTGGCCCGTCTCCGGATCGAAGAAACGCAATGCCAGATTGACCAGCGTGCTCTTGCCGGAGCCCGATGGGCCCACCAGCGCCACGGTCTTGCCCGGCGGCACCGTCAGGCTCACGCCTTTCAGCACCACGGTGTCCGCATTGTAGGCGAAGGTCACGTCGCGGAATTCGATCTCGCCCTTTGTGAGCGCGAGCGGTTTGGCGTCCTCGGCCTCCACCAGATTGGTCTCGCGGTCGACGATGCCGAACACGCGGCTTGCCGCCGCCACGCCTTCTTGCAGTTGCGTCTGCAACGTGGCGACGCTCTTCAGCGGGCTGTAGATGAGCAGGGCCGCCGTCATGAACCCCATGAAATGGCCGAGCGTGAGGTCTCCGCGCACGCCTTGGGTGCCGGCGAAATAGATGGCGAGCGCGAAGCCGAGGCCGACCAGAAGCTCCATGGCCGGGCTCGATGCGGCCCGCGCCCGCGTGCCGCGCATGGTGAATTCGAGCGCGCGATTGGTGGCCTGTGCCGCGCGCTCCCGCTCCTGCCCTTCTTGCCGGTAGGCCCGCACCACGCGCATGCCGCGCAAGGTCTGCGTCACGAGCGCCGAGAGGTCTCCCGTCTCCTGCAGGGACTTGGTCGTGGATTTGCGCATCTTGCGCCGCTGCCGGGACAGCATGAACCAAGCGAACGGCATGAAGATGAGGACCAGCACCGAGAAGCGCGGATCCATGTAGATCATCGAGCCCACCAGGATGATGACCTTCAAGAGGTTCTCGCCCAGCGTGACGATGGTGCGGCTCGCCGTGGCACGGATCAGATTGGCGTCGTTGAGGAAGCCCGAGAGGATGCGGCCCGAATGCACGGTCTGGATCCAGCCGAGATCGGCCTTGGCCAGTTTGTCGAACATCTGCAGTCGGAGATCCGCGATGAAACGGTGGCCGAGATAGGCCACGGTGACATTGGCCACATATTCGGAGATTGCCTTGAGCACCGTCACGATGACGATGGCCCCGGTGATCCAGTAGATCATGTCCGCGTTCTTGGCGACGAACACGTCGTCGGCGGTGCGCTGAATCAGGAAGGGAATGGCGCCCGTTGTGGCCGCCGTGACGATCATGGCAAGGCTGGCGCAAACCAGCAGATACACATGGGGGCGCAGATGCTCCCGCCAGATGCGTTGGACAATCTCCTTCGTCGCATAGCGGCGCGACCCAAGCTCGTCGGCGCCCCGGGAGATCACGCGCGCATCTATGAACACATTATCTTTCAAAGACTTCCCCGATTCAGCAGGGCCGGCGGCGCGGCCGTCCCTTGTCGATCCTCTTCTAGCACGGGCTTCCCGTCTCCTTTAAGGCGAAAAGCTTGAGGCCTCGCGCCTAGCCGGTGCTCCCGTCCGCGCCGTGCTCGGGATCGAGGAGCCGGTGCAGATGAACGATGAAATAGCGCATATGAGCATCGTCCACGGTGCGCTGCGCGGCATCCTTCCAGGCGTCGTAGGCCTGGGCATAATTGGGGTAGATGCCGACGATATCGAGCTTCTTGAGATCGCTGAACTCGACCTTGTCGAGCTCCATCAGTTCGCCCCCAAACACGAGATGAAGCAGTTGCTTGCCGCCTGCTGTCTTTGATTTGTCCTCTGACGCCATGCGTCCGCCCCCCTCTGTCCTTTGAACGCCGGGCACCTTGCCGAAAGGCGCCCTAAAGGTCTATGCGGCTTGTGCGCTCGATGAGAAGGGGATGCAGCGGCTTGCCGCTCGCGACCAGGCTCGTAAATTTGGGGCTCTCGCGATTGTAAGCATGCGGGTTGCCGCGGTGATCGGTGGTGATGCCGCCGGCCTCGTCCATGATCACGGCGGCGGCGGCCAGATCCCACTCGGCTTTCGCTGTCAGCGAGATTGTGGCGTCGCCCCGGCCGCAGGCCACCAGCGCCAGACGGTAGGCGACGGAATTCACCCACTCCGCCGTCACGTCGGGCCAGGGCTCCTGCCAGATCTTTTTCCGGAACAGCCCGCCGCTGGCGATCATCTTCGCGCCTTCGAGGGAAGTCTTATCGCTGGCGCGGATCGGCTCATCGTTGAGGAAGGCGCCGTGCCCGCGCATGGCGTGGAAAAACTCGTCCTTTGCCGGATTGTAGACCACGCCCAACACCGGTACGCCGTCCTCGACCAGCGCCGCCGACACGGTCCATTCGGGAATGTGACGCAGATAGGCGTTGGTGCCGTCGATGGGATCGATCATCCACACCCGCGAATATTTGAGGCGCGAGCGATCGTCCGGGCTCTCCTCCGACAGCCAGCCGTAATCCTTGCGGCGCGTCGTGAGATCGAGCTTCATCGCCGCGTCGACGGCGAGGTCGGCGTCGCTGACCTCCGAGCCGTCCGGTTTCTTGAAGACCTGCACGTCCTGCTTGAAATAGCTGTTGGCCAGTGCGCCGGCATCGCGCACCGCGCTCTTCAGAAGTTCGTAATCTTCTTCCAGCGAAGGCAGGATTTCAGGCTTCTTTGTCGGTGTAATTGCGGTCATTAGTCGGAAGGAACACTCTCTAAACCATGGTTGAAGCTACCGGTCGTTAATTACGTCCATTAAGCGTCCGGGAAAGCTTCCGTGGCACCATCGTCTCAATCAAGGCCGCCTCAAGGCAGCCAATAAGGAAGCTAACAGCAAGGCGTCACCGGGCCTCGAGAGCGAATGCTCCGAGGCCCTCTTGCTATCCGGACCCTTGGGCACCCCATCTTGGCCCTCGGGCTCTCTTGCACGTCTCGGACCAGTTCTCCGAGACCGTCAAATCGGCCTTCTAGCCACCAGATGCAAGCGCCATATCGGCCACGACTGCGACAAAAATAAGCAATCCGAAATCGCGGTTGGAGCGGAAGCGCGCCAGACAGTTATCGGCATCGTCGATATCGAGCGTGGCGACTTGCCAGGCCAGTTGCGCGCCGGCGAGCCCCATGCCGAGGACGAAGACGGTGCCCGAACCCGAAAGCCAGCCCGCCACCAGCATTGCGCTCCAGGCAAAGGCATAGAAGGCGCTGAGCCAGGTTTTGGTAGCGCGGCCAAATCGGAGTGCCGTCGATTTCATGCCGATCAGCGCGTCGTCCTCTCGGTCCTGATGCGCGTAGATCGTGTCGTAGCCGATGGTCCAGGCGATGGCTCCCGCGTAAAGCAGCACCGGTGCCGCGTCGAGCCGGCCGAGCACCGCCGCCCAGCCCATCAGCGCGCCCCAATTGAAGGCGAGCCCCAGCACGGCCTGAGGCCAATGGCTGATGCGCTTCATGAAAGGATAGAGCGCCACGATCGGGATCACGCAGAGCCCGAGCAGGATGGAGAAAGTGTTGAGGCTCAGCAGGACCGCGAGCCCGACGAGGCAAAGCGCCAGCATGAACACAACCGCTGCCGTCACGCTCACCTGTCCGCTTGGCAAAGGCCGCGAGCGGGTGCGCGCCACCTGAGCATCGATTTCGCGGTCGACGATGTCGTTGTAGGTGCAGCCCGCGGCCCGCATGGCGATAGCGCCCACGGCAAACAGGAACAGCAGCCAAGGATCCGGGTAGGGGGCCTCGATACTGCGCCCCGCCAGCGCCACCGACCAGAAGCAGGGCAGCGCCAGCAGAAAGAACCCGATAGGCCGGTCCGCACGTGCGAGCCGCAAGTAAGGCAAGAGCCAGGAGGGCGCATAGCGGTCCACCCAGTTGGCGGTGCTCGCATCGGCGACATTGCCGGCTTTGCCCTTACCCGCTTTGCCATGGGATACCGGACGTGGCATGTCTCGTGTCGCTCGCCTCTGCTCGCTTCGCCGGGTGTCGTCCATGCCGTCTAAACTTCCGCGGCTCTTCGTCAAGTCTCCGCTGCGCACGGGCGCCGAGATCGTGCTCGCGCCCGACCAGGCGCATTATCTGGCCAACGTGCTCCGTCTGAAGCCGCAGGAGCAAGTCCTCGTTTTCAACGGCGTGGACGGCGAATGGTGCGCGCGCGCCGCCGCCGTCGGCAAGAAGAAGGTGGCGCTCGCCGCCGAACACCAGACGCGCGCGCAAGAAGACGGCCCCGACCTGCATTATCTGTTCGCGCCGATCAAGCGCGCGCGTCTCGACTACATGGCACAGAAAGCCACGGAGATGGGCGCGAGCCTGCTTCAACCTGTCCTCACCCGCCGCACGGTTGCCGAGCGCGTCAAGATCGAACGTCTCGAATCCAACGCGGTCGAGGCGGCGGAGCAATGCGAGATGTTGTGCGTGCCTGAGGTGCGGGCGCCGGAAAAGCTCGAAGGTGTGATCGAAGGCTGGGATGGCAGTCGGCTCCTCATCTTCGCCGACGAGGCCGCGCCCACCGCTTCGCCGCTCGAAACCCTGGCGGCACAGACCCCGCGGCCTCTCGCCGTGCTGATCGGACCCGAAGGCGGATTCGAACCTGAGGAGCGCGCGCTGCTGTTGCGTCAGCCTTACGTCGTGCCGGTATCGCTCGGCCCGCGCATCATGCGCGCCGATACGGCAGCTGTTGCCTGCCTTGCGTTGGTCAATGCGGTGCTCGGGGACTGGCACTGACAAATGCCTCAGACAAGTTTGACGCAATTTTCACAATAGGCCTGCTTTCGGGCCTTTGAGGTCGCGGAATCGCCTCGAAACGGCTAGGTTTGATTCGGATTTCGAATGTCCGGCTGCAAATCGAACCGCAAGGCGTGATCGTGAGACCAGCTCTTGCTTATCGATCATTAGCGTTGGCCCTTGGCACGGCCTTGATCTGTGCCGGCTGCAGCGTAATCGACGGTCCGATTCTCGATCCGAAAGGCCCCATCACGCTCGCCGAGCGGGATCTCCTGTTCCAAGCCGTCGGCATCATGATGATCGTGATCATCCCGGTGTTCGTGATGGCCGCGCTGTTTATGTGGCGCTACCGCGGCACGAACAAGAGCGCCCGCTATACGCCCAACCTCGCCTATTACTGGCCGGCGGAGGTTCTCGTCTGGGGCGTGCCTGCCGCCATCATCGTCTGGCTTGGCCTGCATCTGTGGCACTACACCTACAAATACGATCCCTATAACCAGATCGATCCGAGCGTGACGCCGCTCGAGGTTCAGGCGATCGCGCAAGACTGGAAGTGGCTGTTCGTCTATCCGGAGCACGATGTCGCCGTGGTCAACGAACTGGCCATTCCGGTCGACACGCCGATCAGCATCACCATCACCTCCGATACGGTGATGAACTCGCTCATCATCCCCGCGCTCGCCGGCCAGATCTATGCCATGGCCGGCATGCAGACGCGGCTCAATCTGCTGGCCGACAAGCCGGGCACGTTCTGGGGCCGCAACGTCCAGTACAGCGGCACGGGCTTCGCCGATCAGCAGTTTCAGACGCTCGCCACTTCGAAGGAAGACTTCGACGCCTGGATGGAAAAGGCGAGGCAATCCTCGCAGCCTTTGGACGCCGCCACCTACGAGGAGCTTGCCAAGCCGAGCGAGAAGGTTCCGGTGACCTACTACTCCGGCGTCGAGCCGGGCTTGTTCGACAAGATCATCGCCAAATACAGCCACGGTGACATGGATCGGGAGCCGCACGCCGCGCACGCGGATGGCGCGGCCGAACTAGCGGAATAGGACCAGTGGATTTCTTCGGACGACTGACCATCGACTCGTTGCCGTTCTACAGCGCCATCGCTGCCTCAGGCGCGGGCGTCACCGTGCTCGGCGCGCTGTCGGTGATGGCGGTCATCACCTATTTCGGCGCCTGGCGGCTTGTGCTGTTCGATTGGGTCTCGAGCATCGACCACAAGAAGATCGGCATCATGTACGTCATGGTCGCGCTCGTCATGCTCATGCGCGGCTTCATCGACGCCGCCATGATGCGCTCGCAGCAGGCGATCGCCTACAACAACGAAGGCTATCTGCCGCCCGGCCATTTCGATCAGATCTTCTCGTCGCACGGCACGATCATGATCTTCTTCATGGCCATGCCGTTCCTGTCCGGGCTGATCAATCTGATCATGCCGCAGCAGATCGGCTCGCGCGACGTGGCCTTTCCGTTCATGAATTCGATCAGCCTGTGGCTGACCACCGCGGGCGCGGGCCTCGTGCTGATCTCGCTCGTGATCGGCAAGTTTTCGACCGCCGGCTGGACCGGCTATCCGCCTTATTCGGGCTCGCAATACACGCCCGGCGTCGGCGTCGATTACTGGCTTTGGGCGGTGCTGATCTCCGGCATCGGCTCGACCATGAGCGGCATCAATTTCCTGGTGACCATCGTCAAGTGCCGCGCGCCCGGCATGACCATGTTCCGGCTGCCGCTGTTCACTTGGACCGTGTTCGTCACCAGCATTTTGATGATCTTCGCGTTTCCCGCGCTCACGGTCGCCTGCGGTGCGCTGATGCTCGACCGCACGCTCGGCTTCCACTTCTTCACCAACGAGGCCGGCGGCAACATGATGAACTACATCAACCTATTCTGGTTGTGGGGTCATCCGGAGGTCTACATCCTCATCCTGCCCGCCTTCGGCGTGTTCTCCGAGGTCGTCGCTGT
>CAYWIA010000027.1:0-3282 GCA_964458245.1 uncultured Methyloceanibacter sp.
ACCACGCGCACGAAGCTCACCGTGGGCGAGGCCTTCAAGATCAAGGGCAAGGACGCCGGCAACATTCGCTTCGAGGGCACCGACGAGCGCTGCGACAAGATCGGCGCAGGCCTTGCCGGCGGCGTGATTGTTGTCGAGGGCGATGCGGGTATGCTCCTCGGCGCCAAGATGAAGCGCGGCAAGATCGGCGTGACGGGCAGCACGGGCGTGCTGACCGGCGCGAGCATGGCGGGCGGCGAGATTGCGGTTCGCCGCAACGTGGGCGACCAGGCGGGCGCCGCGGCCTTCGGCGAGACGATGGGCATGAGGGGCGGCTTCATCTCGATCGGCGGCGACGCCGGGGCGCTGCTCGGCGAGCGGTTGCGCCGCGGGCTCATTGTGGTCGGCGGCACGGCCGGCGACTATGCCGGCGCGCGCATGATCGCCGGCACGTTGCTCTTGAAGCAGGGCGCCGGCCGGTATGCGGGCTACGGCAACCGCCGCGGCAGCCTCATCTTCCTGGAGAAGCCCCGGAACATTCTCCCGACCTACAGCGATTGCGGCGTGATGGAGTTCGACTATCTGCGTCTGCTCGAAACCTGGCTACGCGACCAGGGCTTGCGCATCCGCTTCGGCGCGCGGGCCCGCCGCCTCATGGGCGACATGGCCGTGCTTGGCAAAGGCGAGATGCTGATCCTCGCTTGAGACCAATGAGGCTTCTTAAGGAGCCTCGATCTCGACCCACGAAAGCCCCATATCTTCTATGCTTGACGCGTAAGCGATTTCTGGGCGGCGCTTCTTATGACCGATCTGCCTTACGTTCTTCTCGACGACAGCCTCACCGCCGGTGGCCGCAGCCTGCTGTTCACCGCGCCGCAAGAGATCGTCAGTGTGAGCGCGCCGGGCGGGGTCGAGGCCGCGCTCCAAAAGGTTTCCGACGGCTTGGCGCGCGGACTCCATGCGGCGGGCTACTTCGCCTACGAGTTGGGCTACTGCCTCGAGCCGAAATTGAAAGGCCTGCTCCCCGAGGGCCGCGACGCGCCTTTATTTTGGATCGGTCTCTTCAAGGAGCCGCGTGCGCTCAACGATGACGAGACACGCAGCTGGCTGGAGACCAATGGTGGCGCGGAGCGCGCCAAGATCTCCGATCTCCGCTTGTCCTGGACGCGCGAGCAATACGGCGCGGCCTTCAGGTCCGTGAAGGACTACATCGCCGCCGGCGACGTCTATCAGATCAATCTCACGCAGAAATTCTTCTTCGATTTCGAAGGCGACCCCGCGGCGCTCTACGCCGCGCTCCGTAGAAAGCAGCGTGTCGCCTATGGCGCCCTGATCGCGACGCCTGAGCTTTCCGTGCTGTCGCTGTCGCCTGAGCTCTTCTTCCGCCGCGAAGGCCAGCACATGTCCACGAGGCCGATGAAAGGCACCGCGCCCAGGGGGCGCACGCCGCGCGAGGACGCCCGCCTCAAGACTTGGCTCGCCATGGACGAGAAGCAACGCGCCGAGAACCTGATGATCGTCGATCTGCTGCGCAACGACCTGGCGCGCGTCTCGCGCATCGGCTCCGTCGAGGTCACCGACCTCTTCACGGTGGAGACCTACCGTTCGGTGCATCAGATGACCTCCGGCATCACCGCGGAGCTCCGCTCCGATATGGGCTTGGGCGACATGCTGCACGCGCTGTTTCCTTGCGGCTCGGTCACCGGCGCGCCGAAGGTTCGGGCCATGGAGATCATTCGCGAGCTCGAAGGCGGCCCGCGCGGCGTCTACACGGGCGCGATCGGCCACATCGCGCCGTCCGGCGATTGTCAATTCAACGTGGCCATCCGCACTGTGGTGCTCGACGGGCAGAAGGGCGAGATGGGCATCGGCGGCGGCATCGTCGCCGACTCCAAGGAAGACTCAGAATACGAGGAATGCCTCCTCAAGGCGCATTTCCTCACCAAGGTCGATGCGCCGTTCGAGCTGATCGAGACGCTGCGCTACGAGAAGGCAAAGGGCTATCACCTTCTGGAGCGGCATCTGGCGCGGCTTCAAGCCTCGGCGCACCATTTCGGCTATCCGTTCTCGCGGGCGGCGGTGCTCACAGCGCTCGATGAGGAAGCGGACCGCATCGCGGCGGACGTGGCGCTGGTGCGCCTGCTGCTCGGGGAAGACGGCGCCATCACCGTTTCCGCGCGGGAGATCGAGCTGCCGACCAAGGACACGGTCTGGCGCTTTGTCATCTCGGATCGGCGCGTCGACGAGAAGGACCCGCTCTTTTATCACAAGACCACGCGCCGGCAGTTTTACGACGCCGAGATGGAGCGCCAGAAAGAGCTGACCGGCTGCGACGAGGTGGTGTTCCTGAACACGCGCGGCGAGCTCACGGAAGGGACCCGCACCACGCTGTTCGTCGAGCAGGACGGACGCTTGTTCACGCCCGCGCTGGCCTGCGGTCTTCTGCCGGGCACCTTGCGGGAAGAGTTGCTCGACCTGCCGCGGGCCGCGGCCAGCGAGGCGGTGCTGACGCCTTCGGATCTGGCGCGCGCCGACCGCCTCTATCTCGGCAATTCCGTGCGCGGTCTTGTCCGCGCCGAGCTCATGCAGTCTGCGGACGCGCCGTCGCGCGCGCCGGCCCACGCCGGCTAGACACACAAGAAAAATGCCCGGGCCATATGACCCGGGCATTCTCTCTTAGGTGTGCTCTTTAAGCGGTCAGCTCGGCTTGTGATTTTCCTCGCCGGTCGCCGCCTTGTCCCGTTCGGACTGAACTTTCTCGGCTGCCTTGCCGAACGACGCGGCGATTTCCGACCAGGCCCGGACGAAACCCTGTCCGACCTCTTGCGCGCCCTGGCGCAGCGGCTCGGCGCGGTCCCACATCTGGCGCGCGGTGTCCTTGGCCATCTCGGCCGATTTCAGGCCGGTCTCGGTGATCGTGCTCTGGGTTTGCGCGGCCTGCTCCATGGCCAGCTTGCGCAGCGCTTCGAACTGCTCCTCGGTCGCCGAGCGGAAGCCGAGCGCGTGGGCGCGGACGTCCTGGAAACGGCTCTCCATGTCCGCGACGACGGTCCCGCCGAGGGCGGCCGTATGCTCGCGGAGCGAATTCAGCTGCTCGCCGAGCGTATCGAGGTCTCGTTGCAGGTCGGCCCACTCTTTCTCGGCCTTTTCCAGTTTTTCGGTTTCGTTGGTCATGTTGCTCTCTCAATCGTTGGTCAGTGGGGTGGGGAGTTCCGCCGCATCATCTTGGTCAGTGGGGTCGTCGGTTCCGCGCCGATCATGCCGAGTCCGGCTTTCCGCTCGTTTAACGCTGGGCGAAATTCT
>CAYWIA010000027.1:3382-18501 GCA_964458245.1 uncultured Methyloceanibacter sp.
CGCGCCGATCATGCCGAGTCCGGCTTTCCGCTCGTTTAACGCTGGGCGAAATTCTCGGACGTGCTCAGTGCCGTCCGTTTCGGCTTCGGCAAGGATGGCACTGCAGCAAGGAAGGGTGGCGCTGCAGCAAGGAAGCGCGGCACTGCCGTCATGCACGGCATGCGCCGCCGCACCCATTGCGGCGGTCAGCGCCCGCGTGCCCTCCGCCTCCAACATGGAAGCGTCGCCGTCACGATCGGTGTGAAAGGAATTGTCCTGACTTTCCGTCGGCTTGGCGGAGGCGGGCAGGGTGCCGAACCAGAACGGTTCGGACACAGGAGCCACGCTCAAACCGGCCAGACAAGATCTCATGGTTCATCCCCTCCTGGCGGGACGGCTTAACCACAAAGATTTGTGCTCGCGGCCCGGACATCAAGGGGTCGCGCCCTACCAGGGCAGGGTAATCCAGCCTAAACCGAGCGCGAAACCGGCGATAAGGGCGAGCGCAAGGGAAACGCCGAGCACCCAGATCACCCCTGCATGAGCGCCCTGACGGGCCTCGGTGGTGGTCATCTCGGTATGGGCTTCGCCGTCGCGGTCGATCTTGGTCGTCGCCATGAACGTCCTCCTCTCGTCGTCAGATTGTACGGATGGTGTTTGGAAAACGCCCGAAGCGCCGCAAAGGTTCCAAGCCAAACCGCAGATCAGGTGGGACGCGGGCGCTAAGCGCCGTCCTCGAGCGTTTCGAGCGCCGCTTGGATCGCTCCCAGGAGTTCCCCTGGGCTGCGGCGATTGTCGGAGGGCTCCATGCCTTCGTCCGTGGCGCGAATCAGCGCGTCGGCATCCTCTTCCCAGCGCAGCAGGATCGACTTCTTGTCCTCGGGTGCCAGCGAAGCCTGAAGCACGTCCTCCGGCCCGTCAAAGACGGACGCAGGATCGAGCTTGGCTTGCGCGATATCGTCGGCTGAGAGGGTCTTCATGGCAGGGTGGGCCTCCTCATCTATAAGCTTTGTCAAATCTCCTGTGGTCCTTTCGGAGGCGATTTCCGCGAACCCTCCGTTCGCGTTCAAGGGTCCCGAAATGCTCGAAAAGATTCTAGGCGCGCTGCTCCCCGCGGTCATCACCATTCTGCTCGGCTACTTCGCCGCGCGCCATCACGACTTCAAGCAGAAAGAAGTCCCGACCCTCAATCGGATGGTGATGAGCTATGCGCTGCCGCTGTCGCTCTTCGTGGGCGTCGTCAGCGCGGGGCGGGCCGAGCTTCTCGCCGATCTGCCGCTGGTGGCGTTCCTCGCCGCCGCGTTCATCGGCATGTATGCGGCGGTTTTCCTCCTTGGGGTTTTCGCCTTTCGCTGCTCGCCGGGCTTGAGCGCGCTTCGTGCCCTGACGGCGGCGGCGCCGAGCACCGCCTTTGTCGGCACGCCGGTGCTCGGCTATCTCTACGGGGACAAGGGCGACATCCCCGTCGCGGTCGGCAGCATCATTATCGTGGTCTGCCTGGTCCCGGCCACGCTGATCCTGCTGTCGCTGGGCCCGCAGGCGCAACCTGCCGCCAAGCACGGGCGCGACGCTGCCGCCGCGCAAGCGGCGTCTCAAGACATGGACGTCGGTGGCAAAATCCTGAATGCCCTCAAGCAGCCCGTGGTCTGGCTGCCGTTCTGCGGCTTCGTCCTCATGATGTTCGATGTCGAAACGCCGAAGGTGTTCGACGATTCGCTGGCGCTGCTGGGCGATGCTTCGGCCGGCGTGGCTCTGTTCACCGCGGGCATCATCTTGGCCGGTTACAAGATCATCGTGAACGTAACGGTCATGTCCCTCGTCTTCGTCAAGAACGTGGTGCAGCCCGGGCTGGTCTGTGCGGGCATGCTTTGGTTGGGATACGGCGACCCGCTCCTCGGCGAAGCGGTGGTGACGAGCGCTCTTCCGCCGGTCACGCTCGTTGTGATGCTTGCTGTTCAATACCGGGTCGCCATTCCGGAGACGGCGTCGGCCTTGATGTTCAGCACCCTCGGCTCGCTTCTCACCATGAGCGCCTTCATCTGGCTCGTGCTCTGATGGATTGCGAGCTGAGGCGCGCTTACGCGCTCTTGGGCGTCGGAAGCGTCACCGCCTCGGCGGTGTCATCTTTGTCGCCGAGCTGCAGCGTATCGGCGAGGCGGCCCCTGGCGCGGTTGACGCGGCTCTTGATGGTGCCGACCGCGCAACCTGAAATTTCCGCGGCCTCTTCGTAGGAGAAGCCGGCGGCGCCGACCAGGACCAGCGCCTCGCGCTGATCCTCGGGCAGATGCGAAAGCGCCTCCTGGAAGTCCCGCATGTCCATATGGCCCGGCTGCTCCGGCTTCGAGGAGAGCCGCGCGGCGTAGCTGCCGTCGGCGTCTTCGACTTCCCGCTTCCGCTTGCGCCGCTCGGAGAAGTACGTGTTGCGCAGGATGGTAAAGAGCCACGCCTTGAGATTCGTGCCTTCCTTGAAGGAATCGAGATGGTTCCACGCCTTGAACAGGGTTTCCTGGACGAGATCGTCCGCACGGTCGCGGTCGCCGCAAAGCGACACGGCGAACGCTCGCAGGCTGCCGATCTGGCCTACGAGAGCGTCTCTCAGGCCCGGGGACACATTGCGCGGCAAATCAATGATCTCCGTCTCGATCGAGATCCTGCAGCAATTTCAGGAGATGATCCGGAACGGGTTCTTCGGCGACCTCGTCGAACATGGCGCGAACTTGCCGGCCGATATGGGCCTGCAGGGCGGGGGACATGGCTTTCCCTTGCTTCCTCCCGGGCTCAGTGCTCTTGCTGTCTTGGTCTTGCCGATCAGCGCTTTTCCTGGCGTCTACGGTCATGCGCCTGGGAGCCTTTTTATTGTCGTTTCGGTTCACAGCGGTTCCTTGTCGATGCTATCGGCAAATGCGATTGTAACCGGATTCCGCCGCCTGTATGGCCCGAAAAACCCATCAAGCTTCAAAGAGTTCCAAGATGTGGGGAACTTTGACGCGATTACCGGCATTTCATCGGACTTCTACCCACCAATGCTCGTATATCCTCCACCCCGCTTTGTGAGACAATAGGGTCAATCATTTTTGCCCTCGGAGTAGATCAATCAATGTCCTTGTCCAAAACGATCGCGCCTCATCTTCCACTACTGCGGCGTTTTGCCCGCGCCCTTGCGGGCTCTCAAAACGCCGGTGACGCCTATGTCGCGGCGACGCTGCAAGTTCTGGCCGAGGACCATTCGCTGTTCGATGTGAGTCTCGATCCGCGCGTCGCGCTCTACCGCACCTTCCTGAGCCTGTGGAATTCTGTGGGCCTGAACCTCAAGGCCGAAACCTTCGAAGGTGGGGGGACGCCGGCCGACCGTCAGCTCGAACAGATCACGCCGCTGGCGCGCCAAGCCTTTTTGCTGTGCTCCGTGGAGGGCTTCAGCGGCGAAGAGGCCGCCACGATCCTGAACACGAGCGAGAGCAACGTCGAGGCGCTGATCGACGACGCGGGCCGCGAGATCGCTGCGCAAGTCGCAACCGACGTTCTCATCATTGAAGACGAACCGATGATCGCCATGGATCTCGAGAGTATCGTCGAGGGTCTCGGTCATCGCGTGGCCGGGGTCGCCCGTACGCACTCCGAAGCGGTCAGTGCCGTCTCGTCAGAAAAACCCGGACTCGTGCTCGCCGACATTCAGCTTGCCGACGGAAGCTCGGGGTTGGACGCGGTCAATGAGATGCTGGGCACGTTCGAGGTGCCGGTGATCTTCATCACGGCCTATCCGGACCGGTTGCTCACGGGCGAGCGGCCCGAGCCTGCGTTTCTCATCACCAAGCCGTACCAGCCCGATACGGTGAAGGCGATCGTCTCGCAGGCGCTGTTCTTCGAGCGGAGCGCCAAGCGCAAGAGCTAGGCGCTCCGATTGGGCTCGGCCGCTAGATCTTTCCGAGCAAGAGCAGGATCAGCAGTATCACCAGCACGAGGCCGAGAATGCCGGAGGGGCCATAGCCCCAGCCGCGGCTATGCGGCCAGGCCGGCACCGCGCCGATAAGGACGAGGATCAGGATGATGATCAGGATGGTTGTCAGCATGGTTCACCGATTGCCTTTGCCGCTAGACCTTCTCGAGAACGAGGAGGATGATGAAGAGTGCTTTGATCGCGGGAACGAATCCCCGACGGGCAAAAGCCCCCAGGTTCGGCTGTAGAGCCAAGCAGGCCATACAGCGAGAAGTACCGCGATCAAGTTGATGAGAAGAATTGTCGTGCCCATGAATTTCCGGAAATACGGATCAAGGGTGACGCGAAACATAAAGACGGCTGCCAAGGCCGGCGGGGCTAACGGCCACCGCCAGCCTTGGCGAGTCGGCTAGTCTTACATGTTTTTCAGCCAGGAATCGACTTGCTGTTCGGCCTCGTCTTTGCCGACGCCATAACGCTCTTGAATCTTGCCGACGAGTTCGGTGCGGCGGCCTTCGACGACATCGAGGTCGTCGTTGGTGAGCTTGCCCCATTGCTGTTGGGCCTTGCCGCTGAACTGCTTCCAATTGCCTTCGATCCGATCCCAGTTCATGGAAATCTACTCCTGTTGGTTGGGCCCGGGGGTGGGCCTGCGTTGCGTAGAGGTGATAAAACGCCCGCAATCGCCTCTGCGTTCCCTCCGTGAACCAACGAAGCCATAGAACTGTTACACTGCTGTTCGAAGGAAGGGGGTCCCTTGGTTGCCACGCGTCCCATTCTCGTCGTGGAAGACGAATTCCTCATCGCCCTCGACATCGTCGCGGCGCTGGAGAACGCGGGCCTGGAGGTCATCGGGCCCGCGAGCACCGTCGGTGACGCGCTCGCCGCCATCGAACGAGAGCCGCTGCGCGGCGCGCTCCTCGACGCGCATTTGGGCGGGGAGTCGGCAGGACAGATCGCCGACCTGCTTGCCGCGCGGGGGCTCCCCTTCGCCTTTGTCAGCGGCTACGGACCGGAGAGCCTGCCGCCAGCGCATCGCGCGGCTCCGCTGGTCAGGAAGCCCTTTACCGACAAGGATCTTCTCGACGCGGTTGCCGGATTTTGACACCAAAGGGCTGCAACAAATTCACGAAACCGGACGTTTGCCTCGTGCGTGGCCAGCGCTCGAGGTCACAAGTGCCGCGCCGGGAAGGTCGATTTGAAGGACGAGGTGAGGCATGCTGCTGTACTGGGCGCTTATTTTCGCCGTGGTGGCTCTGGTGGCCGGCGTATTCGGTTTCGGGGGCGTGGCATCGGCGGCAGGCGGCATAGCTCGCATCATGTTCTTCATCTTCCTCGTGGTATTCCTCGTCACCCTCATCGCGGCGGTTGTCTAGTGCGCACCAGTCTTTACCTAGGGGCGCAGCGGCGTAACGGGATGGCGGGTCGCCATGGAAGGCTCGCTCGCCATGCTTGAGACCGGTGCACAGGGGTTGGCTTGGCCGGGAAGCCTGCCGCTGCTCCATGCGGTTGCCGACGGTGTCATCGCCGCCACCTTCCTGCTCGTACCCGCCGTGCTGCTTTATCTTTACAAGCGCCGTGGCGAGGGCAGTGAGCGCGAAGCCGCGCTGGTGAAGCTGTTCCTGCTCTTCGTGTTTGCCGTGGGTCTTGCCCATTTCGCTGCTCTGCTCGCGCCATGGCTCAAGCAGCCCTCGCTGGAAGGCTTGCTGAAGGGCGCCGCGGCCTTGCTGGCGCTCGCCACCGCCATCGGCCTGATATGGCTCGCCCCCTATCTCCTCCGTCTGCCCTCCCGCGACCGGCTTCAGGCGGAGATCGCCGCGCACCTGACGACCTTGGAGGAGCTCAAGCTCACGCGGCAGCAGCTCGAAGCGCGCGTGGAGGAGCGCACCCAAGAACTCGCCGAGGCCAAGCAGCGCTTCGAGATCGCCTTGCGCGGCTCGCCCATCTCGGTGTTCAGCCAGGACGCGGATCTGCGTTTTACCTGGGCGCACAACCTGCCGACCGGGCTGAAACCCGAGTATCTCATCGGCAAGACGGACGCAGACATCTTTCCTCCCGAGGCCGCGGCGAAAATTACGGCTGCCAAGCAGGAGGCTATGAAGACCGGCAAATCGCAGGAGCTAGAGATCGATTTCGAGCTCTATCGCCGCGAACGCTCCTTCTATTTCGTGATCGAGCCGCTAAACGACGAAGCCGGCAAGATCGTCGGCACGGCCTCGGTCGCCGTCGACGTCACCGAGCGCAAGGCCAATGAGCATCAGCTCCGCCTCTTGCTGCGAGAGCTGACACACCGCTCGAAGAACCTGTTGGCGGTGATCCACGCCATCGCCCGCCAGACGGCCGCGCGCACCACCTCGGTCGAAGGGTTTCTCGACCGCTTCAGCGCCCGGCTTTACGCCATCGGCATGTCGCACGACCTGCTCGTCGCCGACGATTGGCATGGCGCCTCGCTGCGCATGCTGGTGGAGCAGCAATTGGAATCGCATGCCGATGCGTTCGGGAAAGGCATCGCCATCGAAGGCGAGGACGTCATGCTCAAGCCCGAGGCCGTCCACAATCTCGGCCTCGCGTTGCATGAGCTCACGGCCAACGCTGAGAAATACGGTTCGCTGTCCCAGCCCGGCGGTGAGATCCGCATCAAATGGGATTACTGCGAGGACGCCAAGAAGCTGACGCTGACCTGGGACGAAAGTGGCGGGCCGAAAGTCAGCGAGCCGTCACGGTCCGGCTTCGGCCGCGCCATGTTGGAGGGTGTCGTCGGCAAGGCGCTCGCCGGCGACGTCACGCTGTCCTTCCCCGTCAAGGGCGTTCACTGCGAGATCGTGATCCCGGCCGCGCACGTGACGTCACGGGGCTAGCGCCGGCGTTTCCTCTTCCTGCAGCGGCGACAGACCCTGGTGCCCGTCCGGCAGCGTTCTTGGCACGATCACCGTGAGAGCCTGACGGCGCAGCGAGAACTCCGCAGGTGTCTGCGTCTGAATCTCGCCGTCGGCATTGACCGCGCGCGGCTTCGATGTGGTGAGGGTGATGCGTGTGGCGCAGCTTCGATGCAGCAGGGCCGGAGCGGTGAAGCCGAACTTCAGATGGGTGATGCAGGCCATGAGCTGCAACATGGGTCCCGGCGCCACGAGATAGAGATCGAGCTTGCCGTCGTCGATGGCGGCATGGTCGGCGACTGTGAGGCCGCCGCCATGGAAGCGGCCGTTGCCGACGCTCACCTGATAGACCGCCCCCGTCCAGGACGTCTTCCCATCAACGGCGATCGTGACCACGAAGGGCTTTGAGTCCCGGACCGCGTGAAGCAGGCTGATCGGGTAAGAGAGTAAGCGCCAGCGCTGCTTCAGTTGAGTCGTCTGGGCATGGACCGCGGTTGCTGCCACTCCGATGCTCGCCACGTTCAGGAACGGCCGGTCGTTGACCAGACCGACGTCGATCTTGTGCGGGCGGCCCTCCAGCGCGATTTCGGCCGCTTTCATGACGTCGGCCGGAACGCCCAACGTATTGGCGAAGTCGTTGGCGGTGCCGAGCGGCAGCACGGCGAGGGGCTTGCCGAGCGTAAGCAGGTCGGTGAGGGACTGGGAGATGGTGCCGTCGCCGCCGCCGATGACGATGCGGTCGGCCTCCGCGCCGTGCTCGGTGATGGCCTGTTTCAGGGCGTCTCCGGAGTCCGTCACGATCGTCTTCGAGGCTGCGCGCGCGGCGAACCAATCGGGCAGGGCGGAAAGCGCAGCCTCGGCCCGGGAGGCCTTGGGGTTCACAATGACAAGCACGCGCAATTGAGACATCGCCTTCCTTTCGGACCTGAAAGCGCCCGAAAAGCGGCGCCCGCCAAATAAAGCCGTCGTGAACGTCCGTGCGCGCAAGTTGAATTGAAGCCTGCGGCGGAACTCTTAGATTCAATGCGAGATTTCGCCCCTGAGCGCAATTTGCAAGGAGCCATCATGGTCACGCGACGAACGATCCTCCTAGGCACCGCCGGCGTCGCCGCTGTCGCGGTTGCCGGCTTCGGCCTCCTGAAATGGCGCGGCGGCGAGGCGACCGCCGCCACCGAGGGTCATTTCGAGGTCACGAAGACACCGGAGGAATGGCGGGAAATTCTCACGCCGCAGCAATATGCGGTTCTCCGCGAGGAGGACACGGAGCGGCCTTGGACGAGCCCGCTCAACAAGGAGAAGCGCAAAGGCACCTTCGCTTGCGCCGCCTGCGACTTGCCGCTGTTCTCCTCCGAGACCAAGTTCGAATCCGGCACCGGCTGGCCGAGCTTCTATGCGCCGATCGAGGGCGCCGTCGGGACCAAAGAGGACTGGAGCTTTGGGCTCCGCGAGGAGGTGCATTGCCGCCGTTGCGGCGGCCATCTCGGCCACGTCTTCAACGACGGCCCGAAACCCACGGGTCTGCGCTACTGCATCAACGGCGTTTCCCTCAAGTTTGTCCCCGCCTAGCCTCCCCCCTCGCGTGGCCCCCAAGCGGGGTCGCGCCTCCTTTTTCACTGAAATTAGTTTGGAACCATCCCGAAGGGGCCGCGTTGTGGACCCTTGGCGGGGATTGTTCTGCGTATCCCGCCTGCCGTACGGGTACGGGGGTGAAGGGGTCGGAGACGGCCCCTTTCGCTCTTGCGGCGAGATCATCCACGCCTAGTATTTGGACGCGCCCTGCACAGCGATAAGGCAGAAGCGCCGCCCCCGGCGCGAGGCCAGTCGATTTTACCGGGGAATTCAAGTCCGCGGGCGACTGGCATGACCCCTGCAAAGTTGTCCGCATAACGCCTCTAGGGTTCCGGCTTGTCAGCGTCAGGTCCGAGAGAGGCTCTCCCGTCTCACGTGAGAGGCGGAGCCACGGCGGGATAAAAGCCCGGGAGACCTATACCGCGCGGTGCTTCGGCACGCGAACGGACAGGCCTCCGCTTTCGCTTTCCTGAGGTCTCTCCGTTTCGCATCGAAGCCCCCGCGTGGACCAAGACGTGGTCATGCGAGCACAGGGGGTGCCAATGCGCAGCTTTACAAAATTCGTTCTCACCGGAGTCATGGCCGTCGCGGTCCTGGCGGGGGTCGCGCTTTCGCCTGCGAAGGCAGAGGAGAAGAAGGACTTCAAGGTCGCCTGGTCGATCTATGTCGGCTGGATGCCCTGGGGCTACGCCGACGAGGCGGGCATCGTGAAGAAATGGGCCGACAAATACGGCATCAATATCGAGGTCAAGCAGTTCAACGATTACGTCGAGTCGATCAATCAGTTCACCGCCGGCGCCTTCGACGCGGTGACGATCACCAACATGGATGCGCTGTCGATCCCCTCGGCGGGCGGCGTCGACACCACGGCCGTGATCGTCGGCGACTTCTCGAACGGCAACGACGCCGTGATTCTGAAAGACAAGGACAAGCTCGAAGCGATCAAGGGCCAGAACGTCAATCTCGTCGAGTTCTCGGTGTCGCACTATCTGCTCGCGCGCGCGCTCGAGAGCATCGGCGCCGAGGAGAAGGACCTGAAGGTCGTCAACACCTCCGATGCCGACATGGCCGCTGCCTACAAGACCGACGACGTCACGGCGGTGGTGACCTGGAAGCCGATCGTGTCCACGATCCTCGAATCCCCTGACGCCAAACTCGTGTTCGACAGCTCGCAGATCCCCGGCGAGATCATCGATCTCATGGTCGCCAACACCGAGGTCCTCAAGGACAATCCGAAGTTCGGCAAGGCCCTCGCCGGAATTTGGTACGACACGATGAAAGCTTTGGAGTCCGAGGCGGATGCCAAGGAGTCGATGGCCAAGGCGTCCGGCACCGATGTCGCCGGCTTCGACGGCATGCTCGAGACGACGGAGCTGTTCACCGAGCCGAAAGACGCCGTCGCCTTCGTCACCAGCGACGACCTCAAGACCACGACCGAGCGCGTCTCCAAGTTCCTGTTCGAGAAATCTCTGCTCGGCAAGGACGCCAAGTCCGCTGGCGCGATCGGCGTCGAGTTCCCCGACAAGACCGTGTTCGGAGACAAGGACAACGTGAAGTTCCGCTACGACGAGACCTTCATGAAAGAGGCCGCGGACGGAAAGCTTTAAGGGTCGCGGGAACGGGGGCCGGCGGAGCAGGGCACTTCCATGCGCGCCATCAATTTGCGCTTGAGCCGTACGGCGCGCATAGCGCTCGCGCTGCTCCCGTTCGTGGCGCTGCTTGTCGCCTATACCATCGGATCGAATCTCCGCCTTGCGGAAAATCCGAACGACAAGCTGCTCCCGAGCTTCGAGACCATGGGCGAGGCGATCAAGGCCTATGCCTTCGAGCCCGACCCCCGGACCGGCCAGTATCTTTTATGGTCGGACACGGCGGCGAGCTTGAAGAGGCTCTTGAGCGGTCTCGGCATCGCGGCCTTGATCGCGCTCGTCTTTGGCGTCCTCATCGGGCTCTTGCCGGTGATGGGCGCCACTTTCGGCCCCTTCGTCGCCGTGATGTCGATGGTGCCGCCGCTGGCTCTCTTACCGATCCTGTTCATCGTCATGGGGCTCGGGGAAGCGTCGAAGATAGCGCTGATCGTCATCGGCACCTCGCTGAAGCTGATCCGCGACGTGGCCTTGCGCGTCGGCGACATTCCGCGAGAGCAGCTCATCAAGGCGCAAACGCTCGGCGCCTCCACGGCGCAGATCGCCTCGCGCGTGGTGTTCCCGCAAACCATGCCGCGGCTTCTCGACGCCCTTCGTCTCGAGATCGGCCCGGCCTGGCTGTTCCTGATCGCGGCGGAAGCCATCGCCGCCGATAGCGGCCTCGGCTATCGCATCTTTCTCGTGCGCCGCTATCTCTCCATGGACGTGATCATCCCCTACGTGATGTGGATCACGCTTCTCGCCTTCCTCATGGATCTCGCCCTGCGTCTGCTGCAGCGCAAGGCCTATCCGTGGTTCGCCGAAGCGAGGAAGGCATGAGCGAGATCGTCTTCGAGCATGTCTGGAAGGAGTACGGCGACCACGTCGTGTTGGAGCAGATCGACCTCGAGATCGAGCCGCGCGCCTTTCTCGTGCTCGTCGGCCCGTCCGGCTGCGGCAAGACGACGTTTCTGCGCCTGCTGCTCGGCGAGGAGCGGCCGACGCGGGGCGCGATCCTGCTGGAGAACAAGCCGCTCAAGCCCGAGCCGGACTTCGACCGCGGCGTGGTGTTCCAGCGCTACTCCGTGTTTCCCCATTTGACGGCGGTCGAGAACGTCATGGTCGGCCGTGAGTTCGAGAGGGCAGGCTTCTTCGGTCATCTTCTGGGCGCGAAACGCCGCGCGGCGCGCGAGGAGGCGGAAGCGCTCCTCGCCGAGGTGGGGCTCGCCGGCAACGAGACCAAATATCCCTCGGCTATGTCCGGCGGCATGCAGCAGCGGCTCGCGCTCGCCCAGGCGCTCATGCGTAAGCCGCGCGTTCTGTTGCTCGATGAGCCGTTCGGCGCTCTCGACCCCGGCATTCGCGCCGACATCCATGTGCTGATGAAGCGCATCTGGAACGAGACGGACCTGACCGTGGTGATGGTCACCCATGATTTGCGCGAAGCCTTCGCGCTCGGCACGCGGATCATCGCCTTCGAACGGCCGCGCGATCTACCGGAAGAGCGCGAGCGCTACGGCGCCACGCTTGTCGGGGATACCAAGGCCGCGGCCGGTCAGGCGCCCCCGCGCCAGGGGGCGACGATCACCAAGGACATCTCGCTCTGGCCCGCGAAGATCGCCGGCAGCGACACAAAGCCCAAGGCGGCGACGAAGCCGTCTTGATCGGCCGAATAGTGCCGCGGGGGGACGGCCTCTCGCGGATCTCCAGAATGCCGGGACGGCCCGGCGCATCGAAAGCCCGCGCAACGGCGCGGGCCGTGGAGGTCGCAAATGGAACACATCGCGTCGGAGACGCTTCCCGGAGCCAAGCACCGGTCGCTGGTGCTTGGCCGGAACAAGCGCCTCAAGCTGACCGATCTCGAAGGCGGCGCCAATGTCGGCATGGTCTTCTTCAACCCGCTGAATGTGCTCGAACGCTACAACGCGCCGGACACCCTGAAATGCCAGCACACCTTCAAGCTCACCCAAGGCCACTGCCTCTACTCGGACATGGGGCGCATCTTCTGCTCGATCGTTGCCGACAGCTTCGGCTGGCACGATACGGTCTGCGGCAACACCACCAAGGCGTCCGTCGCCGCGAAATGGGGTGAGCACAGCTATCAGGACTACCGCAACGACTGGTACCAGAACGGCCGCGACAGCCTGCTCATCGAAGGCGCCAAATACGGTCTCGGCCCGCGCGATTTCCCCGCCAACGTGAACTGGTTCAGCAAGACCGTCGCCGCTGATGACGGATCCCTGTCCCTGGATCAAACAGCGGCGACGCCGGGCGCCTCCGTCGAGCTGCGCTTCGAGATGGATACGCTTGTGCTGTTCCACACCTGCGCGCATCCCCTCGACACGTCTCCGACGTTTCCGCGAAAGCCCGTGCAGTTCGAACTCTTCGACGGCCCGCCGGCCGAGGCAGACGATCCCAATCGCCTGTCGGCGCCGGAGAACGGCCGCGGTTTCGAGAACAACCGCCTCACTCAGATGGCCTGTTGCACGGAGGGCTGCTGATCATGCGCCAGGACAGCACGCTCGATGCAAGTGCCGCGAAGTACCGCAAGGTCGTGCCGGCCGGTGATTACTGGATGCATGTCATTCGTCACGGTGAGACGCTGCGCATTCTCGATCTCGAAGGCAACCAGGCCGCCGACACGCTGTTCTACAACGCGGACGATCCGGCGGAGCACTACTCTGCCTGCGACACCATCCGCGAGCAGGGCAACATCTATCTCACCTGCGGCTCCGTGCTCATGTCGAGTTTGTGCCGGCCGCTCCTCACCATCTCCGCCGATACGGTCGGCCGTCACGACACGCTGGGCGGTGCTTGCTCCGCCGAGAGCAACACCGTGCGCTACGCCCTCGACAAGAGGACGATGCATTCCTGCCGCGACAACTATCTGCTGGCCGTCGCGGAGAACGAGCAGTTCGGCCTGTCCAAGCGGGACATCGCCCACAACATCAACTTCTTCATGAACGTGCCGGTCACCCCCGACGGCAGGCTCCGCTTCGAGGACGGCCTGTCGAGCCCTGGCAAATATGTCGAGATGGTCGCGAATATGAATGTCATCGCGCTCATCTCGAACTGCCCGCAGCTCAACAATCCCTGCAACGCGTACAACCCGACGCCGATCGAAGTTCTGATCTGGGACGCGTGACCGGGGCATGTTCAAGAAAGTCCTCATCGCCAATCGCGGGGCCGTCGCCTGCCGCATCATGCGCACGCTGGACCGCATGGGCATTGCCAGCGTGGCGGTCTACTCCGAAGCGGACCGGCATACGATGCATGTGGGCATGGCGGGGGAGGCGGTCGCTATCGGACCGCCGTCGGCCGCCGAGAGCTACCTGAACGCCGAAGCCATCCTCGATGCGGCGCGCGCCACGGGCGCCGAAGCGATCCATCCCGGCTACGGTTTCCTCTCCGAGAATCCGGATTTCGCCGAAGCCTGCGCGAAGGCAGGGAGCGCGTTCATCGGGCCGCGGCCGGAGCATATGCGCGCCTTCGGCCTCAAGCATCGGGCACGCGAACTTGCCATGGAGGCAGACGTCCCGGTCGCCCCCGGCTCGGACCTGATCCGCGATATGGCCCACGCGCAAGGCGAGGCGGCGCGCATCGGGTACCCGGTGATGATCAAGAGCACGGCGGGCGGTGGCGGCATTGGCCTGCAGCGCGTGTCGGCGGCCGAGGAGCTCCCGTCGACCTTTGAGAAAGTCGAGCGGCTGGCGCGCAACAATTTCAAGGATGCCGGCATCTTCATCGAGAAATTCGTCGCGCGCGGCCGGCATATCGAGGTGCAGATTTTCGGCGACGGCAAGGGCAACGTCGTCTCGCTCGGCGAGCGCGATTGCTCGGCGCAGCGGCGCAATCAAAAAGTCATCGAGGAAACGCCGGCGCCGAATCTGTCCGAAGAAAGCCGGGCGGCGCTGTGGGACGCGGCGTGCCGCCTCGGCCGCTCCGTCGCCTATGAGAGCGCCGGCACCGTCGAATATCTCTACGATGCGGCGACCGGCGCGTTTTACTTCCTCGAGGTCAACACACGGCTCCAAGTCGAGCATGGCGTTACCGAGGAGGTCGTCGGCATCGATCTCGTCGAGTGGATGATCCGCCAGGCGGCGGGCGCGTTGCCGCCCTTGGACCAGAGCGCGATCAAGCCGAAGGGCGCCGCGATCCAGGCGCGCCTTTATGCCGAGGACCCCGGCCGCGACTTCCGCCCGAGCGCGGGCCTCTTGACCCATGTGGCCTGGCCCGAACATGCGCGCATCGAGACCTGGGTGCGGAGCGGCGCGGAGGTCTCGCCCTTCTACGATCCCATGCTGGCGAAGATCATCGCCAAGGGCGCCACCCGCGACGAGGCCTTGCTAAACCTCCAAACGGCGCTCGATGAGACCGGGATCGGCGGCCTTGAGACCAACATCGACTATTTGCGGCAATTGTCGCGGCTTGAGACTTTGACACGGGGCGAGGTGCTGACGAGCACGCTGCAGAGTTTCACCTATCAGGCGGAGACGATCGAGGTTCTGGTTCCGGGCACGCAGACCACAATTCAGGATTGGCCCGGACGGATCGGCTATTGGGCGGTCGGCGTTCCGCCCTCCGGTCCCATGGACTCGCTGTCGTTCCGCCTGGTGAATCGTCTTGTCGGGAATGACGACGATGCGGCCGGCATCGAGACGACGCTGTCGGGTCCCACGTTGAAATTCAACACCGATACCGTCGTCGCGCTGGGCGGCGCCGAGCTTGCCGCGACCCTCGACGGCGATCCCGTTCCCTATTGGCAGGCCATCCCAGTCAAGGCGGGGCAGGTGCTGAAACTGGGCGGCGTCCAAGGCCCCGGGACGCGCGCCTATATCGCCGTGCGCGGCGGCATCGACGTGCCGCTCTATCTTGGCAGCCGCTCGACCTTCACGCTTGGCAAGTTCGGCGGTCACGCGGGGCGTGTTCTGATGACCGGCGACGTGCTGCATATCGGCGCCGCGCCCGCCGGCGCGCAAGTGGCTCCGCTCGATGACGCGCTGAGACCGCAGTTCACCCATGGCTGGGACATCGGCGTGCTCTACGGCCCGCACGGTGCGCCGGACTTCTTCGCGCCCGAGTATATCGACGCGTTCTTCGCCGCGGATTGGGAGGTGCACTACAACTCCAATCCGA
>CAYWIA010000028.1:0-17680 GCA_964458245.1 uncultured Methyloceanibacter sp.
GTGCACCCGGACAAGAAGCTGATCTTCCAGTACACGACGTCGTCGTCGAACCTCCAGAAGAAGCTCGGCGTCAAATAGCTGTCTTTTGGAAGGCCGTTACGCGAGCGAGCGGTAGACCGCCACGTCGTAGGGGCTGAGCAGCCGCACCTTGAGCCGCTCATGGGCGGGCAACTCGGCGCGGGCGAACACGCCGCTTGCCTCGACGAGATCGGTCGCGACCGGATCGACGAGGATCAGATAGAGCCGCCGCGGCTTGTGCCGGTACGACACCACGATGTTGTTCAAGACCTCGGCGAAGATTTCACGCGAGAACGGATTGAAGAAGTAGTGGACGGCCTCGCCGTCCGGCGTCCCCACCTGGCTCGCGTCTTCCAGCACGCATTCGACGTTGCGGCAGAGCATGCGCGAGCGCGGATACTGCGCGATATTCATCTCCGCATTGTCATGCAGCTCCTCGGCGAACTCGACACCGGCCACGGCGGCGAAGGGATGCTCCGAGGCGAGCAGCATTGCGCGGCCCTTGCCGGCGCCGTAGTCGACGAAGGTAAGCTTGGAGAGATCGTAGTCGACGCCGGCGAGCGTCCACTCGAACAACTGGCACGGCGTCGGCCGGTAGTCGTGACCGTGCGCGCGATTAGCACCGGCGATTGTAAGGCCGGATAGCGGGAGCGGGTCCTTGGTCGGCGAGAAGAAGAGTTGCTCTTTCGGCGGATCGAGCACGCGCGCATGCAGCCAATGCAGGAACTCGCGATAGTCCTGCTTCATCCGTTCGGGACGCGCATGTTCCTTGAGCTTCGCGCCGGTGCGCTCGATCTCGGGCAGGACATTGCCGCGCCCGTACTCGGCGGCGCGCGCCAGACCGTCCTTGGTGGCTTGCTTCGTTTGATTTGATGTCTTGTCGGCGAGCTTTGCGATGCGTCCCGCGAGACGGCTGCGCAGAAGGCCGCGACCGGCCGCGACCGCGTTGGCCGTCGCGTCCTTGGCGTGGGACGCGGCGTTCACAGGCACCGACTTTGCGCGCTCGCGCGGCGGAACCGCAGCTTGCGATTCTACGGCCTCCGGGCCGCGGGGTACGACCGTCATGGGTAACTCCCCCTCATGCGCAAAGATTGGGCACGCATGGCCCGCGAAGCAAGCGCTTTTTGGCCAGCTTGCCATTCTCCGCCGCACGCCCGTTGGGCTGGATGTGCTATCCTCTTGATTCGCGAGGGAGACCCGCGTGGGACGGCCAGCACAGACCCAAGCGGCGGGGAGCAAGGCGTGCAGGCAGAAGATTACCATGACACCGTAAGACCGGGCCTCATTGCGATGTTGCCCCGGCTGAAACGCTTTGCCGACGTGCTGGTCGGTGCCCGCGACGAAGGCAAGAGCCTGCTCGGCCGCGCGCTCCGACGCATGCTCGCCGAGCAGCATCGTTATCAGCGCGGCACGGCCATCGATGTCTGGGCCTTTGGCGAGGTCTATCGTCACTGGCTGCACGAGTTGCGCGACCAGGCCGATCCCGTCGCGCGCGCCAAGATCGACGATGCGCGTTTCGGCGAGTTGTTCTACCCGGAAGGTGACGGCTATTTCGATGCGCCGGTCATCGCGTTTCTCGGCGCGCTGCCGCCGCAGCAGCGCCTCACTCTGCTTCTCGTCTACGGCGAAGGCTTCGAGCACGAGGACGCCGCGCGCATCCTCGACGTTTCGCCGGAGACGATTGCCGCCCGCCTCGTGCGGATCAGCGCATCGCTTGCCGACCGTTTGAGCGCGCGGGCGCCGGCGTCCGCCGCGGCGATTGTCGAAACCCTCTATCCCGAAGGGCTCAGAGGCTCACCATGACCGAACTCGGCGACGAACTCCTGGTGGCTTATGTCGACGGGCAACTCGCGCGCAAGCAGACCCGCGCGGTGGAAAAGGTTCTCGATCAGGACGACGTGCTGGCCGCGCGTCTCGACGCTCTGAAACACGCTCATGCGCGTCTCGAGGCGGCATTCGAAGCGATCCTGGCCGGTGAGGAGATGGACGTTTCCGCCGTCGCGGTGCCGCAAGACGATGGGCTCCGCATCTCTTGGCGTGCGGTCAAGGTCACGCTCGCCACGCTCGGCATCTGCGCGGCGCTCGCCGCGGCCGTGGCAGGCTATGGCTGGCCGCTGTCGCTCCCCGGTCTGGGGCCGGAGACGCAGATCGAGGTCCTTCCACCGCAAACGCCCGTCAACGGCGGGCTCGGCAAGAAGAGCTAGCGCGCCATGCGCGCCGTCGGACTGTAATTTCCCGAGAGATAGCGGTTGAGATCGGCGCGGATCGCGTCGAGCCGCTCCTTGTTGCAGTACCGCGAGTCGTCGTTGATGGTTTCGAGCACGGACTCGCGCGTGTAGTCGTACGCCTTCTCGATCTTCTGCATCTGCACTGGCGTGTGACCGTAGGCGGACTCCGCGGCGAGGTAGTTCGCGCGAAGCTGTTCAGGACTGAAGACGAAGCCGCAGCGCGTGGCGCGGGCCGATGTCCATCCCACCTGGGTCGGTCTTGCCAGCGGATCGTCAGGCCGCACGTTGCGCGCCTCGATCTCCGTCGAGGCGCCGTCCTCGGGGCCCTGCAATTTACTCACCGTCCCGCACGCGGCGAGGCTCGCAAGCAGCGCCCCTGCGAGGGCGAGCGAGAACAGTCCGGGATATAAGGGGGCGGGTCCCATGCGGCGCGATCTTATCGACCGGGTGGGAACAGCTAAAGGGGTGAAAGGGAAGCAGAAAAACAAGAAAGGCGGAGCTTTGCGGCCCCGCCTCCCTGTTGCGATGTCGATCCGCGCGCCCGTTCGGGACGTTTGGCTCGGCGCCGCGGGACCTTTCGGCCCCTTGGTCACGCGCTTTGCCCCATGGTTGCCCACAAAGCCAGCGCCGCGACCTGACCACGGCCCTTGTTTAACGTCGCGTTGCTACGACGTGGCCCCTGCCTTGGCCAGGCTGGAACCAGCTAGCGGTGGGATCAGAGGCGCGAAGGACCCTGTCGGCCCTGCCGCACGGTACTGCGGCGAAACCGCCAGACCGTGGTACTCCGCGTCACCTTTTCCCGCCGCCTTCAGCCGCCCATGGCACTGGACGACCTCGGGCTTGCCTTGCCCTTGCGAGCCTTTCGATCATTTCCCGGTGTCTTCGAATTTCTCCGCCGACACCTTCCACAACCGGCCAACTCACATTTAGGAGGATACATCTCCGCGTTCGCCAGGCATCAACCACGCGACGATTATCCCCGTTATCCACCGGGGCGCGAAAAAACCGAGCATCTGCAAGCCCTCTGGGCGCGGTCCCCGGATACGCCTGGCACGTTGCCGCAGGGCGGGCGGAAAGCCCAGGAATGCGCCGATGGGCGCCGCAGCCGCCGTTTTTCTGACCTATCCCGGGGGCTATGGTAAACAGGTAATGAAGGGGGCTTTCGACTCATGCGGCGTCTCGTGGACAGGGCGGCAGCATTCATGCCGGGCCTTCGCGGCTTGACAGCCGGGAGCCGCGTGCGCCTGGCCGTCCTGACCGCAAGCGCAGCCTTGGTTGCGCTTGGCGCCGGCGCGCTCTTGGTTCCTGATGACGTTGCCGCACCGACGTCCGTCGCGGAGGCCAGGCCCGGCGGCGAAACGGTGATCGCCAAATTTGCGAAAGCCAAAGCCCAAACAAGTCTGTTCGCCGAGCCCACGCCCGTGAGCCGGCTCTTGTCCATGGCACTCGCGCCGATGCCGGCCATCGCGCCGCCGCGCAAGGAGGAGCCGAACCTCGCGGGCCTGAGCGAGATCCCGAAGGAGCTGATCTGGAACCGTCCGGAAAAAAAGGAGGACGAAAAGCAGAGAGCCTCTTTCGCGAAGTTCTCGCAGGCGCAAGAGCAATTGCCCTGGGACGCCGTGGAGCCGGTACCCTTCGTGCCGATCGTTGCGGCCAAAGAGCAGGCTTCGACCGCGGGCGGTGCGTCGGCGGCTGCGCCTGCGGCGGCGACGCGAACGCCGGTCAAGCTTGCGCAGGGCGACGTCGGCAACTGGCTGAAGGCCAAGGTCAGGGAGATCAAAGGCGCCGACCGCTCGCGGCCGCTCTATCACTTCGAGCTCTGGCTGGAGCCGCCGTCTGCCGTGAAGGCGCGCCTGGTCGGCGTATCCTACGAGTTCAATTCGCCCGCCATCCGGCCCCAATCGCAATCCTCGAGCGACCGCGGCAGCGGCTTCCGCATCAGTGCCGGCGGGCTCGCCTGCGCCGACGAGATCGTGGTGACCTTGCGCTTCGACGACGGGCGCGTGGAGACGGCCGCTATCGACGGCTGCAAGCTCTTGAGCTGAGCCTTAGCGAATCCCGGCGACTTCGGCGACGAGCTCGCGGAAGCGCGGGCGCTGCTGCTCGATATAGGGCAGGGGACGGCACACATCGATCGCGGCGATACCGATGCGCGTGGTGAGCGCGCCGTTGAACACGCCTTCGCCCAAGCGCGCCGACAGCCGCGCGGTGAGCCCATGGCCGATGACTTGTTGCAGGACATCGTCGCCGAGGGCGATGCCGCCGGTCAGCACGATATGGGTGACCACCATGCGCGCGAGCTTCAGCAGCGACAGCGTGCCCGGCCGCGCACCGTAGAGCGTGGCGAGCTTGCGCAGCATGCGCAAGTTCTGGGCGCCGACGAACAGCATGTCGATGACCGCGTTCGGGCTGACGGCGGTCACCACCGAGACGCGCTTGGCGGACGACGCCACGATGGCGCGGGCCACCGGATCGAGCTGGGCGATGAGCGTGCGCTCGTCGAGGCGCAGCAACTCCTCCGCGTTCATGATGTCGTGCTCGTGCTCGGCGAGACGCTGCAAGCCCCAGGCGAGGTCTTCGCGTCCCGCATAGAAGCGCTTCAAGCGCCGCGTCACGTCGACCGCGAGCGCCTTGTCGTTCTGACGCGCGGCGCTGTCCGCCTCGTGGCGTATCTTTCCCAGACGGCCAAGGCGCAGCAATCCGCCCGCCTCGCGCAGAATGATCATGACCAGCGCCAGGATCACGAGCCCGAGCAGGCCGACCGCCGCCCAGCCGATCCAGTCGTCCCGGGCCAGAAGCTGAACCACCCAGTCGTAGAGCCAGAGCGAGGCGATAAGGCCGACCAGGGCGCCGAGCGCGCTCAAGAGGATGCTGCCCCAGCGCAGGCCGCGCTCGAGATTGGGCATGGAGCGCACGCGCGCGGGCGGTGTGGGCTCGACGGGAAGGGTGGCCGGCATCGCCTCCGGCGGCTCGAAGACCTCGACGTCCTCGACGCGGAAGGAAGCGGGCTTCCGGCGCGTGGGTCTGTTCATGCGAGGCGGTCTCCGATCAGGGCCTGGATGGCGCGGTCGAGCCTGATATTTGGGAACGGCGCGAAGCCGCCGGAAGGCAGGCGTTGCGGGTCCGGCGGGCGGAAGCGCACGAAGCGCATGTCGCCGTCCTCGGTCTTCCAGCCTTCGAGGGCCTTCTTGGGGTCTTCGGGCAGATCGCCCGGGAAGATGGCGAAGGGCTCGTTGCCGTCGAAAGTGCGCCGTCCGATCGTCTCGCCGGCAAGCGGATAGCCGACGATGCAGGGCAGCGTCTCGCCGTTGCGCTTGGCCTGTCCCTCGCGGGTGGCGCGCACGGCCGCGAGTGCCAGCACCTTCACGTCGGCGCCGCCATAGCGCGCGCGTTCCAAAGCCTTGTCCGTGAGCAGCGACAAGATTGCTTCGAGCCGGTCGTGACTTTCATGGTGCAGATGATCGGCCTTGGTCGCGGCAAGCACGATGCGGTCGATCCGCGGGGCGAAGAGGCTCGACCACAGGCTGTTCGACCCTGTGCGGTAGCATTCCAGGATCTCGGTCATGGCGCGTTCGAGGTCGGCCACCGCGGCGGGCCCGCCGTTCAGCGCGGCGAGCACGTCGATCAGCACGATCTGCCGGTCGAGCCGGGCGAAATGATCGCGAAAGAACGGGCGCACCACGTAGCTCTTATAGGCTTCGTAACGGCGCTCCATCAGCGACCAAAGAGAACCACGCGCGAAGCTGGTGTCGTCCTTGGCATCGAGCGGCGCGAAGGTGAGCGCGGGCGAGCCTTCGAGATCGCCGGGCATCAAAAAGCGTCCCGGCGGCAGCGTGGACAGCGCGTATTGATCGGTGCGCGCGCCACGCAGATAGGCTTTGAACACATCCGAGAGTGTCGCGGCGCGTGCTTCGTCGGCCGCCGCGTCGGGATCGGCTTCTTGAAGCGCCTTGTGCCAGTCCTTGGCGATGGTCTTGCGGTCCGCCGCGCGGGACTGGGCGATCGCATCGCGCGACCAGGTCGCGTAGTCGAGTTGCAGCAAAGGCAGGTCGAGCAGCCATTCGCCGGGATAGTCCACGATGTCGATATGCAGACGCTCGCGCCCCATCTGCCGCTTCCAAAACTTCGTCGAGGCGTATTCGAGCGTGAGGCGGAGCTGGCTGATGCGCCGTGTGCTGTCGGGCCAGGTCGGCGGATCGGCGGTGAGATCGGCGAGATGCTTCTCATATTCGAAACGCGGCACGATCTCGTCCGGTTGCGGCTCGAGATAGGCGCGCAACAGACGTCCCTCCGCCGCCGCGTCGAAAAAAGGCAGCCGCCCGCCGGCAATGAGGTTGTGCACCAGCGCAGTGATGAACACGGTCTTGCCGGAGCGCGCGAGGCCGGTCACGCCGAGCCTCACCGTGGGCGTGACGAGGCCCGAGGCGAAATCGCCGATATTGCGGACGGCGTCGCCCGCGGCATAGGTGTAAGTGGAGAGCGGCACGCTTCAGTTCGGTCCTTTTCAGTCATGCCCCCGTGCCAGGCGCCTCATAGCGCGCCCGCGCGGGCGAAGAAAGGGCGAGGGAGCATGTGGTACCTCTCCCCGTGTGCTCTGCACAACTAATGTGCGGCGCAAGTCCTGGACCTGCCTAGCAAATATGACGGTTCCGCAACTGCGCGCCGGACACCGCTTTGTGTTCTTGTCAACCCCGAGTGCCGTCTTGACTTGTCGACTCGCTTCCGTAAATACGGGGCAGCCCGGCAGGGGCGCTGACCAAGCGCGCCGGATATGGGGAGCAGATGACGAGCCCAACGACGAATGGATACGTCCGGACATGACTCTCATGGCGACTGCAAAGAAAAAAACTCTCCCCGAAGATTATCGGCCCTCGGAAGATGAGCCGTTCATGAGCGATCAGCAGCGGGCCTATTTCCGCCGCAAGCTGCTCATCTGGCGCGAGGAGATTCTCCGCTCGACCAAGGAGACGCTGCAGCATCTCCAGGACGATTCCGAGCAGCATGCCGATATCGCCGACCGCGCGACATCGGAGAGCGAGCGTGCGCTCGAGCTCCGGGCCCGCGACCGGCAGCGCAAGCTGATCGCCAAGATCGACGCCGCGCTGATGCGCATCGAAGACGGCACCTACGGCTATTGCGAGGAAACCGGCGAGCCGATCAGCCTGAAGCGGCTCGATGCCCGGCCGATCGCCACCTTGAGTGTCGAGGCGCAAGAACGTCACGAGCGCCGCGAGCGCGTCTACCGCGACGAATAAGTCAATCGGCCGCCGATAAGGGCGTCGCCACGTCCTCCAGCGCTTTGCGCTCGGCGGCGACGCCGTAGCGCGCGGCGACGATGGCGGCAGCGAGCATGAGCCCGGCGCCGAGCAGATAGCCGGCGAACAGGCTCATCCGCGAGCCGGTGTCGATCAGCGCCCCGAACAGGAACGGCGCGCCGACGCCGCCAATGCCGGTGCCAACCGCATAGAAGAACGCAATGGCGAGCGCGCGGATCTCGAGCGGAAACGTCTCGCTCACGGTGAGATAGGCGGAGCTCGCCGCGGCCGAAGCGAAGAAGAAGATCACGGTCCAGCAGACGGTCTGCATCGTGGCCGAAAGCGCTCCGGCCGCGAACAACGCCCCGGTCAGGGCCAGCAGCACGCCCGACAGCGCATAGGTGAAGGCGATCATGGGGCGCCGTCCCACCGTATCGAACAGGCGCCCGAGCAGCAGCGGCCCGAGAAAATTTCCGGCGGCGAAGGGCAGCAGGTACCAGCCCACGTCGCTTGCCGCGATGCCGTAGAAGTCCGTCAGCACCAGCGCATAGGTGAAGAAGATCGCGTTGTAGAAGAAAGCTTGCGCCACCATCAGAGTGAGGCCGACCAGCGTGCGCCGGCGATGGGCGTGGAACAGCGTGTGCCAAACCTCGCGCAGCGGCGTGAACCGCCGCGATGTGAGCCGGAAGAGCGCCGGCTCTTCATCCGGAATGACATGGCCGCGCGCCCGATGGTGGTCCTCGATGCGCTCGAGGATCGCGTGTGCCTCGTCGGCGCGGCCATGGGTCATCAGCCAGCGCGGCGATTCCGGAATCCAGGACCGCAGCAACAGAATGCCCAAACCCAGGATCGAGCCGATGAAGAACGCCGCGCGCCAGCCGAGATCGGGCGGCAGCACCGACGGGTCGAGCAGGATGATGGAGCCGCCCGCGCCGGCGGCCGCCCCGATCCAGAAGCTGCCATTGATGACGAGGTCCGTGTGCCCGCGATAGCGCGCCGGCACGAATTCCTGGATCGTCGAGGCGATGGCCGTGTATTCGCCGCCGATCCCGGCGCCCGTCAGAAAGCGGAACAGAGCGAAGCTCCAAAAATTCCACGAGAACGCGGTCGCCGCCGTGGCCACGAGATAGACCGCAAGCGTGATGAAGAAGAGACGCTTGCGGCCTAATCTGTCGGTGAGCCAGCCGAACAGGAGCGCGCCGAGCACCGCCCCCGCCAGATAGAAGCTGGAGGCGAGCCCCACCTCCGCGTTGCTCAGCTGAAGGACCGGACTCTCTTTCAGCGCGCCCGCCACGGCGCCGGCGAGCGTCACCTCGAGACCGTCCAGCACCCAGGTGATGCCGAGCGCCGCGACGACGAGCGTATGGAACCGGCCCCAGCGCAGACGGTCGAGCCGCGCCGGCACGGCCGTCTCGACGATCTGTGGCCCACTTAAGCTCACTCGCTGCCGCCGCGTGGCCGCGGCCTGATCGGAAAGTCGAAATATGTGTCCGGATAAGGCTCCGGCTGATGGGTGTAGTGCCACCACTCGAACGGATAGTTCGCGAAGCCCTGTGCCTTCATCGCCGCGCCGAGCAAAGCGCGGTTCTCGATCTCAATCGAGGTCAGTCCGGGCGCATCCGTATTGGCCTTGGTGTCGAAGCAATCGAAGGTCGTGCCCATGGCGAGGCTGCCGTCCGGTGCATGCGCCGCCTGAGGCGCGATGCAGCTTTTTCCGTCCGGCGGCGGATCGGCAGCGCCGATGGGCGTGACGGTCACGTCGAGCGTGGCGCCGCGGGAATGGCCTGAACGGGTGGCGATGTAATCGGGGAACAGGGCCGCTTTGTCGAGGCGCGGATACCACGCGGCCTTCGCGGCCGGATCGGGGGGCGCTTTGGCCCAGGCCACGAACGACTCGACGGCCTGCGTCGGGCGATAGCAGTCATAGACCCGCAAGGAGAGCTTCTTCGGCTTGAGAGCCGCTTGAACCTTCTTCAGCGCCTCGGCGGCCTGGCGTACCAGCACGCATTCGGCAGCGCCGTAGCCCGGCACCGGCGCGCCGGTGAAATTGTGCGGGCCCGCGTAGCGCATGTCCTGTTGGATGGAAGGGTCGACGTCGCGGAGATAGACGAAATCCTCCGGCATCGAGTCCGCGCCTTGCGCGTCGGCCGTGAAGGCCGGGACCAGGAAGGCGGCGAGGGAGGCAAGGACTGCCGAACGGCGACCGATCATAGGCCGAGCTTAGCGCATGGTCCGGGCTTCGCCATGCGTGGCGAACGCAGACAAAAAAACTCCCCGCTGGAGGGCGGGGAGTGGAAGTGTTTGGGGGACTGACATGACTGGCAAAGCCAGTCGGTGTCGGACCATTAGCAGGGAACTGCCGGCGTCCTTACGATACGGGTGGTTGGCACTACCGGCGGTTACTCCATCCACCTGCCCATCAGGGCGACCGTAAGACCGTGTTCACTATGTACCGCAACCGGCCGCTCACCTCAAGCGAAACCGGCAGTGACATAAAGGCAACAGTCAACTGTAATCGGTGAAGAAACCTTAGGTATTGCCGTAATCGGCCGGGGGCCGGGCCTCGGTTTTGGCGATAATCACGTCGTCATGGGGCGGATTGAGCGGATGCGGACGCCCTTTGATTCCCGTTTCCACCACCACGTCGACGGGCCCTCCGATCATCACCAGATGCTCCACGTCGTCCCGGCGGACGAGATAAAGCGTGCGCTTTGAATCCACCGCGACAGTCTCGATCACGCCGAGCCGCTTCTCCCTGGCCTTGCGCAAGCCCGCCGAACTCGCCTTGCCGAAAAACGTCCTGAACGCCCAAACCAGGAGCGCCAAGAGCGCGACGACGAAGAGAAGCGTGGCGACGCCGAGGATGAGGGTGTCGAAATCCATACCGGAAGGTTCCATACGAAAGCCGAGCTTAACAGCACTTTAGGCGAGACGCTGCACCCTGAGCGCCGGCCCTCACGCACGAGGCGATTCCTTGGGCCGCGACAGGACCTCGCGCCCATGACAATCTCCGGTCAAGACAAATCGAATCGGGTAATTTCCCAAGGCATGACAGATATTGATGCGCCTATGCGCTATGCGGAGCCCATCGCCGACCGTGCCGAGCGGGACGGCAGCGTCGGGCTCGTGGTGGCGCTGGCGCTGGCGCTGGCCGTGGCCGCAGTCGGCCTTGCCATGGTCTCGCGCGAGATGGCCGAACCGTTCGTGCTGGCGATCCTCGCCGGGCTCGCGGTGGTCGGCGTGTTCTGCCTGTTCGCCGGCGCTGTCGGCATTCTTTATTTCGGGCAGCGCCACGCGCGGAACGATCTGACCAAGGCCTTCGTCGACAATCTGCCCCAAGGCGCCCTGATCGCCGACGCGGGCGGGCGCGTGCTCTACGCCAACCGGTCTTATCGCGAATTGCTCGGGCTCGACGCGGAGGCCGCCGTGCCGGCGCCCGATCGCGCCTTCGGCGGCAACCCGCATCTTGCCGAAGCGATTTTCCGGCTGGCCCGCGCCGCACAGCAGGGCCGCCGCCTCAAAGAAGAGTTCCGCCTGCCGCCACCGGGTGAGGTGGAGGACGAAGGCGGCATCGCCCCGCGCTGGTTCCGCATCTCCGTGCAGCCCATGCCGCCGGAACCGGCCTCGGGCCGCAAGGGCGCGCTGACCGTGTGGCAGGTCGACGAGGTCACCCAGGACCGGGCGCGCGAGGAGACGAGCTTCGCGAAGGTTCAGGCGGCGATCGATTATCTCGACAACGCCCCGGCCGGATTCTTCAGCGCCGATGAGGACGGCCGCATCGAATATCTCAACGCCACGTTGGCGCAGTGGCTCAGGCTCGATCTCTCCGATGCCGCGAGCGGCCGGCTGTCGCTCGGGAAGATCATGTCCGACGACAACGCGGCGCTGATCGCCGGCGCCGGCCGCGGCGAGACCCAAGGCGGCATCCGGCATTTCGACATCGATCTTCTCAAGTCCGACGGCACGACGATGCCGGTGCGCATTCTGCATCGCCTGCCGCGGGGGCATCATCTCGCCCATGTGCTCATCCTCAACCGCGGACCGGGCGAAGCGGAAGAGGCGGGCGCGGCGGAGCTGAGATTTGCACGGCTGTTCCACGCCGCGCCCATCGCCATCGCCACGGTGGACGCGGAGGGCATGGTCAGCGCCACCAACGCCGCCTTCGTGCGCATGTTCGGCGCACACGCCGAGACCGACGGCGGCGACAAGAGGCCCTTGGAGCGCTTCGTCGAACCCGCGGACCATCAGGCGCTGCGCAAGGCGCTCGAGGCGGCGACCGCGGGCCAGGGCGTGATCGAGCCGGTGGACGTGACCTTCAGCGGAACCAAGGAGCGCAGCGGCCGGCTTTATCTCAGTCCGATCGAGCACACCCTAGGCGACGGCGAGGCGGCCATCGCCTACGCCATCGACACGACCGAACAGCGCGCGCTGGAAATGCAGATCGCGCAGAGCCAGAAGATGCAAGCGGTGGGTCAGCTCGCCGGCGGCATCGCTCACGACTTCAACAATATGCTGACGGCGATCATCGGCTTCTCCGACTTCCTGCTGCTGAACCACCGGCCAACCGATCCCGCGTTCCAGGACATCATGAACATCAAGCAGAACGCGAACCGGGCCGCAGGGCTCGTGCGCCAGCTGCTTGCCTTCTCCCGTCAGCAGACCTTGCGCCCGCAAGTGCTTCAGCTCGGCGACGTCTTGTCGGAGCTTTCGATCCTGCTCGGACGCCTGCTCGGCGAGAATGTCGAGCTCAGCCTCGATCAGGCCAGCGATCTGTGGCCCGTCAAGGCCGACCTTCATCAATTCGAGCAGGTCGTCATCAATCTCGCCGTGAACGCGCGCGACGCCATGCCCGGCGGCGGCAAGCTCGCCATCCGCACCGCCAATGTGAGCGAGCCCGAGTCCCGCGAGCTGGGCTTGAGCCACATCCCGCCCGGCGAGTACGTGACGATCGAGGTGCGCGACACCGGCACGGGCATGAGCGATGAGGTGAAGCAGAAGATCTTCGAGCCGTTCTTCTCCACGAAGGAGATCGGCCGCGGCACCGGGCTCGGCCTGTCCACCGTCTACGGCATCATCAAGCAGACGGGCGGCTACATCTTCGCCGAGAGCGAGGAGGGCGAGGGCACCGTCATGCGCGTCTACCTGCCGCGCTACGCCGAGGATGCCGCCGAGGCCGAAACCGAGCCGGAGCCCGCGAAGGCCGAACGCAAGCCCGAGAAGCCCAAGGACTTGACCGGGCGCGGCACCGTGCTGCTCGTGGAGGACGAGGACGCGGTCAGGAGCTTCGCCGCCCGGGCGCTCGGCACGCGCGGCTATCACGTGCTGGAAGCCTCGACCGGCGCCGAAGCGCTCGAGGTCTTCGAGGGCCATGACGGCGAGGTCGATCTCGTCGTCAGCGATGTGGTGATGCCCGAAATGGACGGCCCGACCTTGATGAAGGAGCTGCGTCGCGACCACCCGGACCTCAAGATCATCTTCATGTCCGGCTATGCGGAGGACGCCTTCCGCCGCAACCTGACCGAGAACGAGCAGTTCATGTTCCTGCAAAAGCCCTTCGATCTGAAGCAGCTTGCGGCGGCGGTGAAGTCGGCGCTGGAAGGCTAGGCGCGTCCCCGGCGAAAGCCGGCCTGCGGCCCTTTGGGGCTTCCCTTGCGCGCCGATCGCGTCTAAGGCGGAGCGCGAAATCCAGCCCGACAGGAGACTGACGCGTGCCCGACTACGAGGTCATGCCTGCCGAAGAGGACGGCGAGCCGCAACGCAGACGGCGTAAGAAGCCGAAACTGCCGTGGCTCACCATCGAGCGCTATGGCGGGCGGCTGCTTTATGTCTGGTTCGGCATGCGCTTCATGACGCTGATGCGTCTGTTCTGGCGGGGCCGCTTCTCCTTCACGCTGAACTGCATCCCGGACACGCTGGCGCTGTTCATCTGGGTGCCGTGGAACACGCCGCTCACCTGGATCTCGGAAGCGCTCTACAAGCGCAAAGCCGAAGCACTGCCGCTGGATACGCCGCCAATCTTCGTCGTGGGCCATTGGCGGAGCGGCACCACGCTCCTGCACGACCTCTTCTCCGAGGACCCGAACCTCGCTTATCCGACGACCTATGAGTGCTTCTTCCCGCACCACTTCCTGCTGACCGAAGGCCGGCTCGACCACGTGTTCAAGGTGCTGTTGCCCAAGCGCCGTCCGCAAGACGACGTGCCGGTCGGCTTCGACCGGCCGCAGGAGGAAGAGTTCGCCATGATCATGCTGGGCGAGGGCTCACCCTACAACACCATGGCTTGGCCGCGGCTCGGACCCGTCGACACCGAGTATCTCGATTTCGAGGGCCTGCCCGACAAGAAGGTGAAGAGCTGGGCGGATGCCTTCATGTGGTTCTACCGCCGGCTCATGCTCAAGCACCAAAAGCGTCTCGTCATGAAGACGCCGGCCAATGCCGCGCGCATCAAGGTGCTGACCAAGTTGTTTCCGGACGCGCGTTGGGTGTTCATCGCCCGCAACCCGCTCGACGTGTTCCCGTCGACCGTGAAGCTGTGGCGCGCGCTCTACTCGACCCAAGGCCTGCACAACCCGCCCAATCTCGAGGACTGGCTGGACGACTACGTGCTCGACACCTTCGCGCGGTTCGCCGCCGCCTACGAGAAGGACCGCCACCTCATCCCGGAAGAGAACCTGGTCGAGATCCGCTACGAGGACCTGATCAAGGATCCGATTCAGTCGATGCGCGATATTTACCAGAGACTCGGCCTCGACAGGTTCGACGAGGCGGAAGGACCCATGCGCGCGATCCTGACCGACCGCTCCGACCACAAAGTGTCGTCCTACCGCCTGCCCAAGCCGCTCGCGAACAGGATTGCCGAGCGCCTGAAGCCTTTCATCGACCGCCACGGCTATCGCGACACGGTTGACGCCATGCTCGCCGAGCCCGAAGCGGCAAAGGCGCCGCTCCGCGAAGAGACAGCGTCTTAGTTCCGGCTAGACGACGGATGCTATGCGCAACGCGGGAGGGAACGTCCGGCACGCAATGGGCGTTGTTCCGACACAAGTTCGAATTGGACAAGGAAAATTTCGATGCCCGCAAACGCTTCCGACCCGCGCGGCCCGCGGCAATTCCAGTCGCCTTCGTCTGACAACGACGTCCTCGCCGAGACCGTGGCCCAGATCGAGGCAAGCACCCTTCGCAACCCGCTCGCCGCAGTCGCCATCGCGGCCGGCGCCGGATTTCTTTTGAGCAAATTGAGGGCGGACAAGCTGGCCTGGCACCTCGGTCTCTTCCCGGCCATTGCGGGCGCCGCGGCCGGATACTTCGCCAAGCGCTGACGATTAACAAGCGCTGACGATCAAGAAGACGAGGCCGCGCCGCCTGAGAAGGCGGCGCGCTTTTTTCAGAGGCGTCTAGACGGCGTCCTTGGCGGCCTTCACCGGGCGCACCTTCAGCACCTTGCGGGCGGGCTTCGCCTTGAACACGGTCGGCTCCTTGGTGAAGGGGTTGATCCCCTTGCGCTCCTTGGTGGCCGGCTTCTTGACGACCACGAATTTGGCGAAGCCGGGCAGCATGAACTCGCCGGTCTTCTTCATCTCTTTGTAGCCGTGCGTCGCCAGCGACTCGAGAACGGCCTTCACGTCCTTCTTCGTCAGCTCGACGTCGTCGGCAATGGTCTGAATGAGTTCGGTTTTCGACATCATTTGATTTGCACTCCTAAAAATAAGGGGAAGGCCTCGGCCGCCCAGGCGGCGCCGGCTGCATCCATACCCTTGACGCATGGCCGATTCGGCCCGGTTTGTCTGCAAAGAAGGCGAGGATGGTGTCGGTATGTCTAATGCGCGGTTTAAGGCGCGCAAGGGGGTATGCAGGCAGAATCACCCCTCATTCCGGGCGGGATCCCCCCGCGGGCGCCCTTAGGCGAGGCGCTGACGGCCGCGCGTCGGCGCTCAGACCCTAAGCAGTGCGCCGCTGGAGCCGCGGTGATTATTGCCGGCCGCGAGCCGATGAGGCTCGATGGCGGAGCGGCTGTTGGCCTCCAGCAAGGCGAGAGCACCATGCACCAGGCGGCTGACATCTTGTTCGCCCGACTTGCCCAATAAGATAACCGTCTTTGCCAGCATCTCGCGGGTCGCGTCGGCACAAGCCTCGTCGGCAAGGCGGCTGCCGGCCGCCTCCAAGACCTGCCACGCCTGGTCGAAGGCGGCGCCAAGCCGTTCGGTGGCTTCCGGGTCAAAGGCATTGTTTGCAAGAAGTCTGATCATCGGCATGGTCGCCTCCTTTCGAGGATGCGCGGCTTGCTCCCGTGCGCTCGGAAGGGACAGCACCTCTACGCGCACGGTGTCGCATGCCGGGCATACATAGCTGAGCACGCCTAAACCGCTGACCAGAGCGTGGCCTTCAATTCCGAATAGCCTCGTTTTTGCTCCGCACGCTTCGCAGCGCGGCTCATCCGGCTGACTGCGGGCAGAATTTATGATTTCAAGCATAGATTTATACTGAGACAAGGCGGCCAAGTTCGTCAAATCATTATTTGATAATACTATAGTATATTAAGTTAGTCCTGTGAATTACTTGCGTACAGTGCCGCGAGAAAGTATTGTTAGGCGAGGCGGCTAGCGTTGAGTTTTTTGTCATTGACCAACAGTGAGGGAACTCAGACATTGGCTGCAAGTTAGTCACCACAGTAAGACTGGTGCGACCGCAGAAACGGAGGCCACGGAGGGTTCCATGACGGAGCACAGGATCCGGGGTGAGCGCCTTCAGATCATGCTGACACCCGCCGAATTGGCCGTGGTGGACGATTTTCGCTTCAAGAAGCGGATGCCGAGCCGGGCCGCGGCGGTGCGCGAGTTGATCAATCGCGGGCTCTCGGCCGAGGGCTTTGGGGCGGCAGCGCCGGGAAGCCAATCGAAGGATTTTGGAATCACCACCGAGTGATGCGTCATCCTGCGGGGCGGCGGCACCACGCGATGGTTAGGAGTCGCTTTCGGCTCGCGGGCTCGCGTTCCGCCGCGAGGCGATGCCCCAGACGGCGATGAACATGGCGGCGATCAACGGCCCCACCACGAAGCCGTTGAGCCCGAAGATGGCGATGCCGCCGAGCGTCGAGATCAGCACCACATAGTCGGGCATGCGGGTGTCCTTGCCCACGAGATAGGGCCTCAGCACATTGTCCACGAGGCCGATCACACCCGCGCCGAAGGCGATGAGCACGATGCCCTTCAACAGCGCGCCGGTGGCGAGCAGATAGAGCGCCACCGGGAACCAGACCACCGCGGCGCCGACCGCCGGCAAAAGCGACAGGAAGGCCATCACCACGCCCCACAGCACGGGCGCGTGAATGCCGAGCACCCAGAAGATGAACCCGCCGAGAAAGCCCTGCGCGATGGCCACCAGGATGGTGCCCTTGATCATGGCGCGCACCACGACGGCGAATTTCTCGAACAGCCCGCGCTTCTGCTCCGAGGCCAGCGGCACCGCGTCCTTGATGCGCTTGGACAAGGCCCCGCCGTCGCGCAGCAGGAAGAACAGGAGATAAAGCATCACGAACAGGCTGATGAGCAGGTTCGCCGTGCCTTGGCCCACGAGCACCGCCTGGGTGGCGAAGAACTGGCTGCCTTCTTTCAGGAGCGCCACCACGCGCTGCTGGATGTCGCCAACGTCGGTGACGCCGACGCGCGCGAGCAGGTTCGAGGCCCAGCCCGGCAGCGCCTCGAGGACGCGCTGAAGCTTCCGCCCGAGATCGAGCTCGCCCGACTGCACCCGCTCGTAAAGCGCGGTCGCCTCGTTGACGAGCGAGGCGGCGGTGACCGCCAACGGCAAGAGCACGATCGCCACGATGAGCAGGAACGTGATCAGGGCCGCGAGATTCGGCCGCCCCGGCAAACGGGCGAGGACCCAGCGCTGGGCCGGCGCGAACACCGTGGCCAGGATCGTGGCCCACAGGATCGCGCCGTAGAACGGCAGGATGATCCAGGCGAAGGCCAGCGACACCACGACGAGCAGCACGAGGAAGGCTTTGTCCTGAAACGCGCCGCCGCGCGTGGTCTCGCTCATCTGTGCGTGTCGTCCCCCGGCCTCATGCGCCGCCGATCATATCCGCTCGCAACACCGGCGCGACAACGATTTGCAAAGGGCGGGACTTTGCGGGGGAGAGCCCGCGAGAGGCGGCGACGGGACGCACGATCTGCGCTA
>CAYWIA010000029.1:0-17594 GCA_964458245.1 uncultured Methyloceanibacter sp.
AAGACGCGCGTCATCGCCGAGACGGGCGCCGGCATGCACGGCGTGGCGACGGCAACATTGTGCGCCAAGTTCGGTTTGCCCTGCGTGGTTTACATGGGGGCCGTGGACGTGGCCCGGCAGAAGCCGAACGTCTTGCGCATGCAGATGCTCGGCGCCGAGGTCCGCCCTGTCGAGTCGGGCTCCAAGACGCTGAAAGATGCCATGAACGACGCGCTGCGCGATTGGGTGTCCAACGTGCACGACACGTTCTACTGCATCGGCACGGTCGCCGGCCCGCATCCTTATCCGGCCATGGTGCGAGATTTCCAATCGGTCATCGGCCGTGAAACGCGCGACCAGATGCTGGAAGCCGAAGGCAGACTGCCGGACTCGCTCATTGCCTGCATCGGCGGCGGGTCCAACGCCATGGGACTGTTCCACCCCTTCCTCGACGAGCCGGAGATCGAAATCTACGGCGTTGAGGCAGCTGGCCACGGCCTTGACAGCGGGCAGCATGCGGCCTCGATCGCCGGCGGCAAGCCCGGCGTGCTGCACGGCAATCGCACCTATCTGCTGATGAGCGACGACGGTCAGATCGAAGAGGCGCATTCGATCTCGGCGGGGCTCGATTACCCGGGCATCGGCCCCGAGCATGCCTGGCTCAACGACGTCAATCGGGTGAAGTTTCTTTCGGCGACTGACGATGAGGCCGTGGCCGCCTTCCAGCTTTGCAGCAAGCTCGAAGGGATCATCCCGGCGCTTGAGCCCGCGCACGCGCTTGCCCGCATGTTCGACATCGCCGCGAAGAAGCCCAAAGACCACGTGATGGTGATCAATCTCTCAGGCCGTGGCGACAAGGATCTCGACTCCGTCGCGAGCTATCTGAGCGCGAGAGCACAGTCATGACGCGGATCGACAAAACATTCGCCGCACTGAAGCGGGAAGGACGCGCCGGCCTCGTCACCTTCATCACGGCCGGCGATCCCGATTACGAGACCTCGCTCGCCCTGCTCCGGGGGCTGCCCGCCGCCGGCGCCGACATTATCGAGCTCGGCATGCCGTTTTCCGATCCTATGGCGGACGGCCCCGCCATCCAGGCCTCGTCATTGCGGGCGCTCAAGGCCGGCCAGACCATGAAAAAGACGCTCTCCCTCGTTAGGGAGTTCCGCAAAGAGGATCAAAACACCCCGATTGTGCTCATGGGTTATTACAACCCGATCTATATCTATGCGGTGGACCGTTTTGTGCGCGACGCCGGCGAAGCCGGGGCCGATGGGCTGATTATCGTGGACCTGCCGCCGGAAGAGGACGAGGAACTGCGTCCCGCTGCGGTCGCGGCTGGCCTGAACCTCATTCGCCTCGCGACGCCCACCACGGACGCCAAGCGGCTGCCGGCCGTGCTCGCGAACACGTCGGGTTTCGTCTATTACGTTTCGATTGCCGGCATCACCGGCACCGCCGCCCCGGATATCACCTCGGTCGGCGCTCATGTTGAACGCATCAAGGCCCATACCAATTTACCTATTGCCATCGGCTTCGGCGTGAAGAGCCAGGAGCAGGTCCGCGATTTGGCCGAAGTCGCCGAAGGCGTTGTCGTCGGATCGGCGCTGGTTGCGGCAATCGCCGAGAGCCTGGACGCGGATGGCAAAGCGACGGGCGAGACGAAGCCGAAGTTGTTGGGGCTTGTCGAGCACTTGTCGGCGGCGTTGCGCCAGCCGGCCGAGGCCGCGGCGGTCTAGAGCGGCAGATTTTAGAGAGTTGGACCAGTGAACTGGATCAATAGCGTCGTCAGACCCAAAATCCGGAACATCCTTCGCAAGAAGGACATGCCGGACAATCTCTGGGTGAAGTGCCCGGAGACCGGGCAGATGATCTACTACAAGGATCTGGAAGCGAACCAGTTCGTGGTTCCAGGCTCCAACTATCACATGCGCATGTCGGCGCCGGCGCGCCTCAAGGCGTTGTTCGACGACGGCAAGTACGCGGCGCTCCATTTGCCCGACGTGCCGCTGGACCCGCTCAAGTTCCGCGATGAGCGCCGCTACACTGACCGCCTCAAAGATGCGCGCAGCAAGACCGGTCTCAACGACGCGGTGCACGCCGGCATCGGCAAGCTTCATGGTGATACGGTCGTATCCGCCGTGCAGGACTTCGACTTCATGGGCGGCTCGCTCGGCACCGGCGCGGGCGAGGCGGTGATCGCGGCGATGCGCGCCGCGCTCGTGCGCGAGGCCCCGTTCATTCTCTTTGCCGCCTCGGGCGGCGCGCGCATGCAGGAGGGCATTCTCTCGCTCATGCAGATGCCCCGCACCACCGTCGCCGTGGAGGAACTGCGCGAGGCCAATCTGCCCTACATCGTCGTGTTGACCAACCCGACCACCGGCGGCGTCACCGCCTCCTATGCGATGCTGGGTGACATTCACATCGCAGAGCCCGGCGCGCTCATTGGCTTTGCCGGACCGCGCGTCATCGAGCAGACTATCCGAGAGCAATTGCCGAACGGCTTCCAGCGCTCCGAATATCTTCACGACCACGGCATGGTGGATATGGTCGTGCATCGCCACGAACTCCGCGGCACGCTTGCGCGCCTGTGCAACCTGCTGACCCATCGCCTCGCGAGCGATATCGAGATCCCGGTCGGCGCCGAGGACGAAATGCAAGCCACGCTGCCGTTGGATGGCAAAGCCAAGAGCGGGAACGGCGTCGCGGCCGAGCCCACCGAACCGGCCGAGGACGGGGAAGAAGACGAGCCCTTGACGGACGCCCCGGGGAATGGCGCTAATCAATCTCCGCCGCAGAACGCCTAAGGTCTAGCAAGGCTTGACGACACTCCCCTATAGCGCCGGGGGCTCATCTCCCCGCCCACGCTCGGCTATGAGCGATACGCTGCTGGAGCGGCTGAAGAAGCTTCACCCGCAGTCGATCGACCTTTCGCTGGGGCGCATCGAGCGCTTGCTGACGGCGCTGGGCAATCCGCAAGACAAGCTGCCGCCCGTGGTCCACGTCGCCGGCACCAACGGCAAGGGGTCGACGCTCGCCTTCTTGCGCGCGATTGCGGAATCGATGGGCAACGGCGTGCATGTCTACACCTCGCCGCATCTCGTCGATTTCCACGAGCGTATCGTGCTCGCGGGCCCGCATGGGGCCGCACCGGTCAGCGAAGACGTCTTGGTCGACTGCCTGGCCCGCGCCGAAGCCGCCAATGGCGGCGATCTCATCACCTTGTTCGAGATCACCACGGCCGCGGCCTTCCTCGCCTTCGCCGAAGCGCCCGCCGATCTCTTGCTGCTGGAGACCGGGCTCGGCGGTCGGCTCGACGCCACCAACATGGTCGAGAAGCCGCTGCTCACCATCATCACGCCGATCTCGATCGATCATGTGTCGTTTCTGGGCGAGACGCTTGCCGCGATCGCGGGGGAGAAGGCGGGCATTCTGAAGCCGGGCGTTCCCTGCATCGTCGGACGCCAGGAGGCGGAAGCGTTCGATGTCATCGCGCGCCGGGCCGCGGAGGTCGGCGCACCGCTCCATGTGTTCGGACGCGATTTCGACGCGTTCGAGCAGCAGGGACGTCTGGTGTTCCAGACCGCCTCGCGTCTGCTCGATCTGCCACTGCCGCGGCTTGCCGGACGACACCAGATCGATAATGCCGGCACGGCAATCGCCGCGGCGAGTGTCGCCTTCGGCGAGGCCCTGACTGAGCGTGCCCTCGAGGACGGCATAACGAATGCACACTGGCCTGCCCGGCTCGAGCGTCTGTCCGTCGGCGGGCTGCACGCCTATGCGGCCGACGGCACCGAGATTTGGCTGGACGGCGGCCACAACGAGGCGGGCGGTCAGGCCGTGGCCGACACGCTGGCCGCGCTCGACGAACGCGTGCCGCGTCCGGTCCACGTCATCTGGGGCATGATGGAAACCAAGGATGCGCAGCGCTTCATCGCCCCGTTCAAGGGGCTGGTGGAACGTATCTACACCGTGCCGATCCCGGGAGAACCCAATGCCTTTGCAGCCGAACCGTTGGCCGAGATCGCCCGCGCGGAAGGGTTCGACGCCGTCGCGGTCAATAGCGTGCCCGAGGCAATGCTCCGCTCCGCCTCAGGCGGTGAGCCGCCGCGCGTGCTGATCTGCGGCTCGCTCTACCTCGCGGGCCACGTCCTCAAGCTGCATGCGTGAAACGGGCTAAGCGGTGCCGTCGATGGCGCCGCCGATCCACGCCGCCAGATGGTTCTTGGGATAGGCGCCACGAAGCGTATCCACGACTTGGCCGTCCTTGAACAGGATCAGCGTCGGGATGGCCCGGACGTTGTATGTGCCCGGCGTGCGGGGGCTCTCGTCGATATTGAGCTTGGTGATCTTCACCTTGCCGTCGAGCTCCTTGGCGATCTCTTCGAGCGCGGGTCCAATCTGCCGGCAGGGTCCGCACCATTCGGCCCAAAAATCGACGACGACGGGCGTCGAGGACTTCAGCACCTCGGCTTCGAATGTGTCGTCGGAAACCTTCTCAGTCGCCATAAGCTTTTCTCCTCGTCGCCGGCCAAGGCCTGTCAGGACCGCCGATCTAGCCCGGAACCTAGGTGCGGCCCCTCAAGGCGTCAAGGCCGCCTGCCTGCTCAACATGTCGCGTGTCGCCGTATCAAGCAAAGTTGAAGAGATCTCCATGAGGCGCGGGCCATCGGTCCACAGCAGCGCCGCGCGCACGGGTTTCTGCGGGAACATCCTGCGGAGCGCCAGCCGGTAGGCCGCGAGCTGATTGATGTAAGCGCGCGCCACGTCGGCTTCGGTTGAGGGCGGCGGACGGTTGGTTTTGTAGTCGAGGATGAGAAGGCCATCGTCGAGAATGGCGAGGCGGTCGATCTGACCCTCGAGGTCGAAGCTCGACTCGCCCTCACCGATTCGCGCCACCACCGGCACCTCGGCCAGGCTGCCGGGCCCAAACAGCGGGGCGAACGTTTCGTCCCGGACGATGGCGAGCGATTCGGCGACGATCTCCTCCTTGAGCGTCTCGGGAAGCCCGGCGCCGCGCACGGCCACGAATGTCCGCGCGGCACGCTCCCGATCCTCGGAGGACACCTCCGGCAAGTGCTGGAGCAGCCCATGGACCAGCCGCCCACGGGCAAAGCGCAGATCCTCGGCAAGCGCCTTCGGGCCGAGCGGGGGTTGCTCCACGCCGAACGCGCCGCCTTCGGCATTGAGGGCGAGCCGCGAAGGCGCGAGCCGCGTGCGTGGGCGTTCATACGGCGCAGGCTCGAGCGCCCAGGCCGGCAAAGGCGGCGCTGCAGGCGACATCTTCGCGGCCTTCGCCGCCTCCACGGATTTCTGTTGTTCGGAGAGCATGCGCCAGACAGGGCCGTCTTCTCCGGCGGTTTCCGTGAGATGCGGCTTCAGGCCCTGTGCGATGAGGTCGTACCAGCAATTGTTCTCGCGCTGGCGGACCCCTTGCCAGCCGCAGACATAGAGCCGGTCGCGCGCCCGCGTCATCGCGACGTAGAGCAGCCGGTGATATTCCTCGCGCTCGGCGGTGTCGGCGGCGAGCTTCGCATCGGCGAGCCCCGGCACGCCGGAATGTCCGGCCGGAGGCCAAAGCAGATGGCCTACTGCATCGGGCGGATAGCCCGGCCGCGCCGCTTCGAAGACGCGCGGGCCTTGTCCGCGCGGATTGGCGCAGGTATCAGGCAAGATCACGATCGGCGCCTGCAGGCCTTTGGCGCCGTGCACCGTCATGATGCGGACTTCGTCGCGGTCCTGGTCCATGTCGCGTTTGATGTCGATCACGCCGTTACGCAAATCGTGGACGAAGCCTTGCAGCGACGGCGTCGCGTGCCGGTCGAAAGCGAGCGCCGTGTCGAGAAACTCATCGATCGCTTCCGCAGCTTCCGGTCCGAGCCGCCTGAGCATGCGCTTGCGCATCCTCTGACCGTCGGCGCCGAGCAGGCCCGCGAAGAATTCATAAGGCGGCAGCGTGTCGGCCTGCCCGAGCCAGTCCGCGATGCGCGAAGCCGCCTCTTTGAAGCGCGAGTGTTCCCGCGCCTTGTCCTTCAGCACGGACCATAAAGACGTCCTGCCGCGCTCATAAGCGAGGTCGAACAGCGCGTCGTCGTCGAGCCCGAAGAGCGGGCTCTTCAGCACCACGGCGAGCGCCAGATCGTCCTCGGGCATCAGCAGCACATCGGCCAACGCAACGAGGTCTTGCACCGCCAACTGGTCCATCAGCCGCATGCGGTCGGCGCCGGCGACCGCGACTTTCGCGTGCTTCAGCGCACGGATCATCGGCGCGGTGAACGGATCGCGCCGGCGCACCAGGATCAGAATGTCGCCGGCGTGGATGGGGCGCCCCCGCGAGGCGAGAATCTCATCGTTCTCCAGCCAGCCCTTGATGAGTTTTGCGATGCGCTTGCACACCGCATCGATGGCGCTCGCGCCGGTCACATCCTCTTTCCAGGGCTCGAACGGCGGCGAGGGCTCCGGCTTGTCGGTGGTCTCCACCTCCCACAGTTCGACCAGGCCGGCCTCGCCCTGCCGGAAAGCATGATGCTTGATGATCGCGTTCTCGACGAAGGTCAGTCCCTGGGCCGCCGTGCTTTGTGCAAAGACATGATCTACGGCCTCCAGCACTGGCACGGTCGAGCGGAAGGAGACGTTGAGCGGCACTTCGTACCACTCCGTGCCCGCGTCGCGCGCCCGCTTGCGGAACTTGCCGCCCACCGCGCCGAACCGCGCCGGGTTCGCCCCTTGGAAGCTGTAGATTGATTGCTTTTCGTCACCGACGGCGAACAGCGTACGCAGCCGATCGCTAGCCCCGCGCCCGGCGAAGAACTCCTCCGCCAGCGCCTCGATGATCGACCACTGCTCGGGGTTCGTGTCTTGCGCCTCGTCCACGAGGATGTGGTCAACGCCGCCGTCGATCTTGTAGAGCACCCAGGCGGCCGCGCCCGAGCGCGACAGCAGCGCCTGGGCCTTCACGATAAGGTCGTCGTAGTCGAGCGCCGCCTCGTCGCGCTTGCGGCGCTCGTAATCGGCTTGGATCGCATCCGCCAGAGCGATAACGGCCCCGCTCGCCTCCGCCACGCGCAGATGCGCCAGATCCGTTTCCAGTGCGGCGAAGGCGGTCTTTGCTTCGTCGAGCATGGCGGCGATGTCCGGCGCGGAGTCCTTCACGGCTTTTGTGCAAAGCTTCGCCGCGGGAGTTCCTTTCTGCGTGAGAAACAGTCCGCGCAGTGCCGCAGCCCGGCCTTCGTCCCCACTCTTTCGCGCACTCTCCAGCGCGGCCTTCGCATCCTTGTCGGTCTTGGTCTCGCTGCCGCAACGCGCAAAGGCCGCAAGCGCACGATCGATCTCCTCGTCCGAAAGCATCGCGGCCTGTGCCGCGACAATGGAATCCTCTTCCCTGTCGGCCACGCCGAGGAATTGCTTCAGGGCTTCGGCCTCCGCGGCAGCCCAGTCCTCGAGGCTGTCGTGCAGCGCCATCATGCGGGTGAGCTCCGCGCGCTTCAGCAGCACGACGTTCACGACCTGGCGGAAATAATCCTCGCTGGTCAGCCCGATGATCTTGGCGAGTGCGAGTCCCAGCGCGCTGTCCGGCGCGTCGGCGGCGCGGGTCACCACGCTATCGAAGGCATCGCGCTTGTGGAGTACGGCGCTTTGCTCGTCCAGCACCGTGAAATGCGGCGTGACCATTGCCTCCAGCGGAAAGCGCTGGAGCAGCCGCTCGCAGAAGCCGTGAATAGTATGGATTTTGAGCCCGCCGCGGGCTTCGAGCGTGCAGGCGAACAGCCGCCGCGCGGTGCGGAGATCGCTTTCTTGCGGTGTGTCTTTCCTGAGCTTCGACAAGGCCTTGCGAAGATCGTCGTCGGTCATCGTGGCCCAGCTGGCGAGTTCCTTCAGCAGGCGGTTCTGCATCTCCGCCGCGGCGGTCTTGGTATAGGTCAGGCACAAAATGCTCTCGGGCCGGGAGCCTGCCAGCAGCAGCCGTAAGACGCGCTTCACCAGGACGGCGGTCTTGCCCGTGCCCGCATTGGCCGAGACCCAAGCGGAAGCCGCCGGGTCCGAGGCGCGCGCCTGATTGGCGTCGGTCTCATGCAGGAGATCGGTAGCGTCGCTCACCGCCACTCCTCCTCGGCCTCTTGGGTTAGCCATTCCTGCACACGCGCCAGGTGCTCGTAGTCGTCATGCCGGTAGGCGCTGGTGAAGGCCGCGCCGGCGCGCCGCTTCACCTCATAAGAGGTCGCGGGGTCCGCGTAATGCGCAACGAGCCGCTCCAGAACCTCAAGCGCCTTGCTTGAGAGCCCATCCGGGCCGTCTTTGGTGGCCTGCTGCTCCTCGCCGCCCTCTTGGCGCCCGGTCGCTTGGATGTAGATCAGATCGCGTACGGTGCACGGGCCAAGCTCGGTAAAACCGCCTGCCTCGGCTATTGCGGCCTCGAGGGGCAATTGCGGCGCGTATAGATCCCTGACCTGCGTCTGGTTCGGCACGGTGCCTGTCTTGTAATCGTAGATCACCACCTGTCCATCTGTCGTCAGATCGATTCGATCGGCGCGCGCCGTGAGCGCAAATCCCGTGGGCAAAGAAAGCGTGCCTTTGAGCTCGGAATGGGTGCGAACAATATCGGCCCGGCGTGCGGGTTCCGTCGCCGCGACCCAGCGGGCGAAGCGCAGGAAGCTTGGCCGCCAGAAAGCGCGCACGCTTGGCGCGTCCCCCAGCGTTTCGAAATGCGCGCCGGCGATCTCGTTAAGCGCCGCAAAGATGTCGTCAGGCAGCGTGTCAGGATAGGCGACGGCGAAAAGGTTCATGATGCGGTGAAAGGCCGTGCCGCGCATTGCGGGATCGGGCTCCGTGCCGAGCGGCTTCAGCGGCTCTAGCTTTAGTATGTGCTTGGCGAAGATCTCGTAAGGATTGGCGATCCAGCGCTCGATCTGCGTCACGCTCAATGAGCGCGGCCTCGCCGCGAGCGGCGGACAGGGCTTGGGCGGCTTGACCGGCTCGAATTTCTCGATGGCGTCGCGTTCGCGGGCCCAGGGGACCCAAGCCAAGTCCGGGGCGATCCTTGCGTCGAGCTTCGAGGCGGCGACCAGCGCCTGAAGCCGTTGGACCCAGCGCGAGGGCACGGTCGGCACGCCCTCAACCTTGAGCGCGCGGGTGAGATAAACGGTCTTGGCGCCGAGGGCTTGCGCGAAATCGTGCGCCGAAAGGCCGATGCGCCGTTCAGGCGGCGAGAGGCCGAGCTTTTCACGCATGGGCCGGCTGAGCCAGGGACCGGCCTCTTGCGGGCGGGGCCAGGAGCCTTCGTTCAGGCTTCCAAGGATCACCACGTCGGGCTGCTGGAGGCGGGCTTCGAGCGGGCCCCAGATGAACAGCCGTGGATGGGCCGGCGCCCGCGGGCGCACCACCTCGCCTGCGAGCAGGGTGCGGTAGAACGCCGGATAGGCCCGCGCCGACATGGTGAGGCCACCGCCATCCTCGATCAGCCGGGACAGCATCAAGGTCAGCGCCTCGCCCGCGTCGCCCTGCCACAGTGGGATCTGCTTCTTCTCGTCGCGCGCCAATGCCTCGGCGGTCGCCGCGTGAGCCTCCGCGAGCTTCGTGACGCTGTGGGACGAGAACGTTGCGAACAACGCGGAAAGCGGCGCGAAGGCCTGCTGCAAATCCTCCACCAGCGCGAGGGCGTCCGCGCGCTCCCTATCGGAGAGTTTGGCGCGGGGACCTGCCGCTCTCAGCGCGTGCGTCACGCCGGCAAGTCCATGCCCGAGATAGATGTCTCGGAAGGCGCCACGTTCGAGGGCGCGTGCCACGCGCCTGATCTCGCCCGGCGGGCGGCCGAGCCGCGCTAGCGGATGCTTTAGCAGCGCCATGAGTTCAGCCGGGGCAAAGTCCATCTCCGCCGCGGCCAATACGAGATCGAGAAACCCGCCCGGCATGGTGCGTGGCACCGGCACGCCGGCGGAATCGTCGATCTCGAGGTCGAAGCCTTTCAGCCGTGCTGCGACACGCCGCGCCAGCACGCGGTCTGGGGTGACCAGCGCTGCTGTCTTGCCGGGCTCGGCGATACACGACCGTAGGATAAGCGCGATGGCCTCGGCCTCGTCATGAGCGGTCGGCGTCTCTACGAGGCTGATCCCGGCGAGGGCATTGGCGAAGCTGGCGCGGCCGTCCGGCGCGAGGTCATCGCCCTCCAAATAGCGTCGCCACTGCTCGGTGGTCTCGGCGGGGCGCAGCGCTTCGCTCACGAGATGAAGTCGCGCGCGCTGCGCGCCGTCGGGCTTGCTGCCGGGCACATCGGCCACCTCGCTGCGCGCGACGCCGAGCTTGCGCAAAAGCTCCGCCATCCCGGTTTGCGGATGCTCTGGATGGGCCGAAAGACGCTCCCAGCTGTCGTCGTCGAGTGTCTGATCCAACCCGGGCAGCACCACCGCACCGTTCGGCATCGTAGCGATCGTTTCGAGAAGTCGCGCGGTGGCTGGCACCGTGCCCGTAGATCCTGCGGCGATAACCGGATAGGGCGACCCCTTGGCCAGTCGCTCCGTCTCTTGCGCCATGAGAAAATTGCGGCGCGTGACCGGCGAGACAAGACCGTTGTCTTCAAGATATTGCGGCCAATGCTCGGTGACGATCGCGAGAAAGTCGATTGTAGCTTCCCAATGGGAGGCGAGGTCCTCGGGCACTAGCGTATCGAGCGCCGAGAAATCGACCTCCTCGGATTCCACGAAGTCCATCAGGCGGGCAAGATCGGCGGCGAGGTCCGCTGCCTGGCCGGGGCTGACACTGAAGCGGACGGAGTCGATCTCTGTCTCGGTCGCCGCGCCCGCCGGATCGCTGCGCCAAGAAAGAATGAGCCGCATCAAAGCCATGAGCCGGGGCAGGGTGCCGATAGACGTGGCGCCGTCCGCGCCGTCCGCACCGGCAAATGTGTCGGCGTCCAGGATCAGCGCCGCGTCTTCGTCGGCGTGGCCGAGAGCGTGGATGCGCGGCAGCAAGAGCGCCTCGCCCCCGGACTCCGTCAGAAAGGCCTCGCGCAAGGCGCGGGCCGCGCGCCGTGTCGGCAGATAAATCGTGGTCTGAGGCAGGGTGAGTAGATCCGGCTTGGCGCCGCCGGCGAGCGGCAGATCGCCCGCAAGAATCGCCCGCGCCAGGGTCGAGAGAAACGGCGCCGAAGGCGGGATGGTGTAGAGGCGGGGATGGGCGCGGGGCTCAGGCACCTTCATGCTCGAACGAGGCTTCCGCCTCCTTTAGGGCCTCCGGGGTTCCCACATGCATCCAGCGCCCGTCGAGCCGCACGCCGTAGAGGCGCTCCTTGTCGAGTGCCCGGTCCCACAGCACGTTGAGCGAGAACGGGCCTTGAGGCGCGCCTTCGAACAGCGCCGCCGTGCACATCGACACGCCGGCGAAGGCAAACGGCACCACTTGCCGCTCGCAGCGCCGCGAAAGCCGCCCGTCCGGCGTCATGTCGAAATCGCCGCGCGCATGATAGCCGATGCTGGTCGACAGCGGCGCGAGCAGCAGCAGGCAGTCCATGCGCGCCGGATCCCAGACGCGCAGCATGTTGGGGAGCGCCGGCGTGACGCCCTCGCTCCAAGCGGAATCCGAGTTGTGGACGAAGAAGGGACCGTCGCCGAGGTGAGACAGTGCCTTCGTCGTTCCGCCGCCCGTGTCGAGCAAAAGCTCGCGCTCATCGGAGATCACCGTGTTCGGTGCGCGGTCCGCACGGGCCTTCACATGGGCTTCGATCTGCTCGGGCAGGTAATGCACGTTGACCACCGCCGTCTCGACGCCGGCGGCGGCCAGCCGGTCCAGCACATGATCGAGCAGCGCACGGCCCGCGAGCGGCACGAGCGGCTTTGGCATCGTGTTCGTCAGAGGGCGCATACGCTCGCCATAGCCGGCGGCCAGCACCATCGCCGTGCGCGCGGTGGTCATGAATGCGTCCTTCTAAAGCGATGGGGGCGGCAGGTCCGCGGCGGACGGGAACTCACGCGCATAGAAGTCGCGCAGATCGCCGAGCGCCGGGTGGGCGAGGTCGCGCTCCAGATAGCGCGCGACCCGAGGCATGTGAGCGAGATAGCCGCGCTTTCCGTCACGTTTCGCCAATCGTGCAAAAATACCGAGGATCTTCGAGTTTCGTTGGGCGCCGAGCGTGGCGTAGAGGGTGCGGAAATCATCGCTCGAAAAGGATTCGCCCTGCGCGTTTCGGGCCGAACAGTACCGGTCGAGTTCGGCCCGTTCAAGCGCTTCGGGCACCTCTAGCCGGGCATCCTGAAGCAGGGACACGAGGTCGTAGGCGAGCGGCCCGGATAGCGCGTCCTGGAAGTCGAGGAGGCCCACATTCCGGACGCCCTCCCGGTCGGGCAGCCACATCAGATTGGGTGAATGATAGTCCCGCAGCACCCAGCCGGGATCGGCCTTGGCCGCCTTTTCGAGATGCGGGCGCCACAGCGCCTCGAACTCCGCGCGCAAATCCTCCGGCATTTCCCGGCCGTGGACCGCGGGCCATAGCCATTCCACGATCAGCGAGGCCTCGATCAGCATCGCCTGCGCATCGAAGCGGGGCAGCCGATAGGGCGGATGTCCCGCAATAGGTAGCGTCTCCGAAGGCGGCGCCGCAGCAAGCGCGAGCAGCACGTTCACCGCCGCGCCCCACAGCTCGGCCTGGTCGCCGCCGCGCTCCAACTCTGCCCCGAAGACGCGGTCGCCCAAATCCTCCAGAACGATGAAACCGTCCTCAAGGTCGAAAGCCTCGATTGTGGGCGCCGCGAAGCCCCGTGCGCGCAAGGCGTTCGCCACCGCCACGAAGGGCGTCACATCCTCGGCCAGGTGCACGAGCGCGCTATAAGGCTTGCCGTCGCGGATCGGCGGGCCGTCCGGCTGCCGAGGCGCGTTCATCAGGATGGCGCGCCTGTCCGGCAGCACCAGCCGGGCGTAGGACCGCGTGGACGCATCGCCTTGGAGAAAGCGCGCGTCCGCCTTGGCATAGGCCGTGTGATCGAGAAACTCCGCAAGTGCCCGTAAGCGGTCGAGCCGGGGTGCCCAGCCGCCGTGCCCGGTCAGCACGAGACTGCGCGTACCGGGATCGCTCGTTTCCTCGAGCGCAATATCGAGCCGGTCCGCCGGCAGCCAGCCGGCGGCGCGTTCCGGCCACTCGATAAGGAGCGCGCCGTCGGCCAGCGCATCGTCGAGGCCAAGCTCCTCGAGCTCGTCGTCCTGGAGCCGGTAGAAATCACAATGGCTCAGCCTCAGCCGCGGGGTTTCGTATTGCTGCATGAGCGCGAAGGTGGGGCTCGGCACTTCCGTATCGCCGTCGAGATGTCCGACCAAAGCTCGCGCCAGGGTCGTCTTACCGGCGCCGAGCGGCCCGCTCAGAGCAAGGACATCGCCTGTTTTCAGGGAAAGCGCGATCCGGCTGGCGAGACGATCGAGCCGGGCGAGATCGACGCCGTCGAGCCGCCAGCTTCCGCTCATCCGGCGCGGTTGGCCCGATAGGGCATCGCCTCGACATCGGGCTGTTGCGTGCCCTGCTTGAGCGGCAGCAGCACCTTGACGCGCGTGCCCTCGCCCGGCGTGCTGTCGAGGGAAACCGTGCCGCCATGAAGCTCGGCCAGGCTCTTGACGATGGAGAGCCCGAGCCCGGCGCCGCGGTGGCGCGATCCTTGAGTGCGGCTTTCGAAACGGTCGAACACGGCTTCTTGGAAATCCTCCGGAATGCCCACGCCCTTATCGGTCACGGTGAAGGCGATCATGGGGCCTTCCCGCTCGCAAGCCAAGCGGATCGCCTCTCCGGGCGCGGAGAAGCCGATGGCGTTTGACAGGAGATTATAGAGGATCTGGGTGAGACGCCTAGCATCGGCCACGACCTCGTCGACGCCGGGCGCGATGTCGATTTCGAGCCTCACATCGTTCTGCTTCAGCCGATCCTCGACGCCCTGGCGCGCCTGCTCGCTGGCCTCGCGCACGTGGACAGGCTCAAGCTTCAATTCGAAAATGCCCGCGTCCATCGTCGCGAGATCGAGAATATCGTCGACGATGGCGCGCAACGTCGTGCCCGACGAAAGAATGTCGTCCACATATTCACGCTGCTTGGCGCCGAGCGGTCCGAAGGCAGGCTCGGCGAGCATCTGGGCAAAGCCCAACATGCTATTGAGCGGCGTCCGGAGTTCGTAGGAGACGTGGGAGACGAACTCGCTCTTGATGCGGTCCGCGGCTTCGAGCGCTTCGTTCTTCTCGATCAGCGCGCGTTCGGCGCGCGTCGTGTCGGTGATGTCCGAATAGGTGAGCAGCGTGCCCCCGTCGGGCAGCGGCAGCGCGGCGCAGGCCAGCACCGCGCCGTCGGAGCGGTCGAACTGGCTGTCATAGGGCCGGCGCTCCGAAACGATCGCCGTGACCGCGGCTTTGGTGCGCTCCCACTCCTCGGGTGCGTCGTAAAGCGCACGGCACCAAGAGATGACGTCTTCCACATGCGGCTCGGCGTCGAGCAGCCTTGGGTTCAGCTCCCAAATTCTGGCAAAGGCACTGTTGTAAAGGCGGAGCCGACCGTCGGGCGCGAACACCGCGACGCCCTCGCGCAGCGTGTCCAACGTCTCGCGCTGAACTTGAATGAGGGCATTGTAGCGGCTTTCCAGCGCGATCTGCTCTGTGACATTCTCATAGAGATAGGTCACGCCGCCATCGGCGTCGGCGTCGGCGATGACGTGCAGCGAGCGGCCGTCCGGCAGATACCAGCGGTCCTCGATCTGCTTGCCGGTGCCATAGGCGGACAGCCAGCTCTGCTTCCAGGCTCGGTACTCGGCGCGTTCCTCCAGCCGCCGCGCCTGGCGCAAGCGGTCGAGAATCTCGCCGTCGCGCGGATGCGTGTCGAGCCACTCCGGATCGAGCTGCCATAGGTCCACGTAAGCTTGATTGTAATGGGCGAGCCGCTGGGTGGAATCGAACACGGCGAACGCGGTGGCGAGCCGGTCGAAGCTGCGGAAATGCGTCTCGATACTGGCCTTGATCTCGGCGCGGGCATGCTCGTTGCGCTTGGCTTCGTCGAGCAGTGTACGTAGCGCCGCGACTTGCCCCTCGAGCTCCTTATGCTTGACCGAGAGCTCGGCCAGTTCGAGCCGCTGGCCGGCGATGTTGCGCACTTTCACGACGAGCGATCGCCCGGCGGTGCGCCCATCGACCTCTACATAACGCTCCCGCTGGGTGCGCAGCATCAAGTTGAACGCCTCGCCGTGTTCGGCGAGCGCCTGCATGGCGGAAATCAGTTCCATGCAGGACGCTTCGTCCAGCCAACTCGAGAAGGTCAGCAGACGCTCCGGTTCGCGGGGCACGCCGAAGCTCAGCGGCAGGTTGGAGACGAGCAGCTCCGGCTCGCCCCCCTCGGTAAGCGTGAGGAGCGCCTGCGGTTCCGCGGCGAGCACGGTCTCAAGCGTGCTCTCGCTCAGGGCATAGCGTTCCGCCTCGCTCGCCGCCTTGGTCTCTTGCGCATGCGCGCGTTTCGTCGCGCGCATGCATGCGATGGCCGTGCCGATGGCGAAGGCGATGATGCCCAGATTGATGCCGAGCGTTAGCAGCGCTTGGGCATCGACGCTCGCGGCCTCTTGCGCCAGCGCTGCATCGACAGGCAGTAGCCAAGCCGGAACGGAATAGGCAAGAACGCGAGACAGCACCGTGAGCCACCTTGAATCAGGTGTCACCTGGCCTCTGCTGGTCCGCATGGTCCCCCTCGCTCCACGCCGCCGCTTGAATGCCGCCGCATCAACGCCGTTGCCTATGGCCTCGCCTCGCGCCGCTGAACGCTGCCACAGACTTGAACGCTGGAGCCGGTCGGCCCTGGCGAACCGCAAAGGCGAATCACAAACTAGACTAGCCGCTTCGCGCCACCTTGCCCACAGCCCTGCACGTCGCCAATCGCGGACGCCGAAATCGAATTTGTAGGACCTCGCACGAGGAGGTGCGCCTGTTCGGCGGTGTAGCGCAGGGGAATGATCTCTCCAGACCCGCCGAAGTTCAACCCGCGTGGGTCGTCCACGGAGCGTGGCGTGAAATGGCAAGAAACGCGGCCTGCGACACTGATAGACTGACCATCAAATTCGCCGTGCACTTGGTTTAAGTCGGCTCGGCATGCGGCACGAACGAAGCCCTTGGAGGAACGTCATGAAAGTTGTGTTCTCCGCCCTGCTCATGGGCGTCGCCGCCTGGGGATTGGCCCCAGAGCCAGCTTTTGCCGGCGAAGTTACCGGCACGATGGGATCGCCCAGCGCAACGACGACCATTGACGGTCAGCAACTCCCCGCGCCCGATCCCAAGTTCGGCGGCGTGATCAAAGACGATGCTCTGCAATCCACGCCCTGGTGGGCACCGCGTATCGTGCCGCCGAAGGACGCCCCGAACATCTTGCTTATCATCACGGACGACGCGGGTTTTGGGGTGCCGAGCACCTTTGGCGGCGTGATCCCGACGCCGACGATGGACGACATCGCCAATGAGGGGCTGCGCTACACGAGAGTCTTTTCGACGGCGCTGTGCTCGCCGACGCGGGCGGCGCTCATCACCGGACGCAATCATCATTCGGCCGGCTTCGGCGTGATCTCCGAGCAGTCGACCGGCTTTCCCGGCTACAACAGCATCATCGGCGAGGACAAGGCAACGATCGGGCGCATCCTGCTCGACAACGGTTACGCGACGTCGTGGTTCGGCAAGGACCACAACACGCCGGCTTTCGCCGCGAGCCAGGTCGGCCCGTTCGACCAGTGGCCGACCGGTATGGGTTTCGAGTACTTCTACGGGTTCGTCGGCGGCGACGCCAACCAGTGGCAGCCCAACCTGTTCCGCAATACCACGCAGATCTATCCATTCCGCGGCCAGGAGGGGACTTGGAACCTCGTGACCGCGATGGCCGACGACGCCATCGACTACATCTCACGCATGCACCAGACCCAGCCGGACAAGCCGATCTTCATCAAGTACGCGCCCGGCGCTACGCATGCGCCGCACCACCCCACCAAGGAATGGGTCGACAAGATTAGTGCGATGCACCTTTTCGACGACGGCTACGAGAAACTGCGCGAACGCATTTTCGAAAACCAGAAGAAACTCGGCATCGTCCCGCAGGATGCGAAGCTGACGCCTTGGCCGAAAGACCTTCTCAAGCCATGGGACGAACTGACGCCCGAGGCGAAGAAGCTCTTCATCCGCCAGGTCGAGGTGTTCGCCGCCTACGCGGCCTACAGCGACCACGAGATCGGCCGCGTCATCCAGGCCTTCGAAGACCTTGGCAGGCTCGACAACACGCTGATCATCTACATCAACGGCGACAACGGGACGAGCGCCGAGGGCGGGCCCTTGGGCACGCCGAACGAGGTTGCGTTCTTCAATGGCCTGAACGAGATCCCGGTGGACGTGCAGATGAAGTTCTACGACGTCTGGGGCACGGAACAGACCTATAACCACATGTCCGCCGGCTGGTCGTGGGCCTTCGACACGCCCTTCGACTGGTTCAAGCAGAACGCCTCCAGGCTCGGCGGCATCAACCAGAACATGGTGGTGTCGTGGCCCGCGCGCATCAAGGACAAAGGCGGCCTGCGCGAGCAGTTCCTCCACGTCATCGACGTGGTGCCGACCCTGCTCGAGGTCACCGGCATCAATGCGCC
>CAYWIA010000030.1:0-7522 GCA_964458245.1 uncultured Methyloceanibacter sp.
TTTGCACGATGGCCGCCACCCCGGCGGCATCGGGCACGTCCCAGAAGCCAAACTTGCCGGTGTAATCGGTGTAGCGCCGGCGGCGGGGCAAGCCCGAGACGAACAAGACCGTACCGCTCCCCCCCTCGCCTTCGAGCAATTCCACCGCATCGTCGGCCGCGCTCAGATCCACGCTGGTGAGTGCGCGATGACCGATCGACCTGCTGAGGATGAGAGCCCGCCGGTTGGTCAGCCCATAGACCGTGCCGCGTGCCATCAGAGCCGCCACGGCGGGACCCAGCAGCAGGGCCAAACCCGCCAGCAAAGCGAACTGGGCGGCGATGGAGTCGAGCGCGAACCAGCCGGCGATCGCCACGACCAGCCCACCGGCCCCGAGGAGCCAGCGCAGCTTGCGAAACACCGCGCGCGCGTCCGGCTGGCCCGTCCACACCAGCCGTTCGCCCGGCTCGAGTTCTTTCTCAATCTCGGCCTGAAGCGATGCCCGGCGCGAAGACTTACCCATGCGCTCGTCCCCCACCCGACCCTAGCAGCCGCCCGCGTTAGCCTGTTCGGAGAAAAATTGTTGCCCGGGAACGGCCCTGCTGCTTCAAGACCCCTTGCGGAATCTATAGCAGCTGGACCGCGCGGGACCGGACTTCGATGCAAGTGAAAGCCTATCGCTTGGCGGTCGTTCTCTTCGCCGTCATTGCCGCGCTCGTTCCCTGGCCGTCACTGGCGCAGGACGCACCGCCTCGCCCGGTGATGGAAGCGATCGAATCGTCTCCCTCGCCGAAACCCGAACAGGTCATCGTCGGCGCCTATATTAACGACATCCAGCAACTCGACTTCAAGACCAACAACTACGTTATCGATCTCTATGTGTGGTTTCGCTGGACCAACCCCGCCATCGATCCCTCCAGATCCATGGAGTTCATGAACCGCTATGCCTCGGACGACAATCGCCGGGACGAATTGATCGACACGCCCGAGAAGATGCCCGACGGCAGCTTCTATTCCATCATTCGCTATCAGGGCCTGTTCGCCACGAAGTTTCCGCTCGAGGCTTATCCCTTCGACAAGCAGATCTTGAAGGTCGCCATGGAGGACACGCTCGCCGGCGTGTCCGAACAGGTCTACGTGCCCGACGGAAAGCGTGCGGTGATCGTCGATCCTGTCATTACTCTGCCCGGCTTCAAGGTGGGCAAGCCCACCCTCACGATCACCACCAACACCTATCCGACGAATTTCGGCGATCTGACCGTCGAAAAGGCAGATCCATATTCGCGCATCGTCATCTCGGTGCCTGTGACGCGCCCGGCCGTCGCCATGTCGCTGAAGACCTTCGTGCCGATCCTGCTGATCGTGGTCTGCGCCTCGCTCGTCTTTTTCGTCCGGCCACGCTACGTCGAGGGCCGCATCGGTCTCGGCATCACCGCGCTGCTGACGCTGGTCGCGCTGCAACTCACGGCAACCGCATCTCTCCCGGATGTGGACTATCTGACGATGCTCGATAAGGTCTTCCTGCTCGCCTATCTGTTCATCATCGTCGCCCTTGCCCGCGTGGTCGCCACGTCGTGGCGTGGAGCGGATACGTACTCCGAAGCCGAAATCAAGCAGGCCGACCGCCGTTGGGCCGCAGGCGTGCTCGCGCTCTATCTGGTGGCAAACATCGCGGTGGTGTGGACCACGCTCGCTTGAGCTTCGGGAACGCCTCCATTGCCACCACGCCGCCGCTCTCCTAAGCTGGCCTTCCACCTAGACGGAAGGGTCAGACATCGGCCACTTCGTCGTCATTTCCGCGCAAATTCAGTGAGAGAGTGCCAATGCCGAGAGCCTTCTTCCTCGCAGCCGCACTATTGGCCGCTGCCTTGAGCTGTCAGGCCAAAGCGGCGGCAGCCCAAGACGGCGACATGCAGTGGCAGTTCTTCGAGAGCAACGACCCGGACAACAAGGGCGCGATGACCGCGCGGCTCGTCTATGGCGTGCCGGAGACGGACAATGTCCAGGTGATGGGCGTATGCGATGCGCGCCCCAGCACGAGCGCTCAATTTGCCAACCTGACCTTCGGCGCCGATATCGGCGGCCTCACCAACGGCGCGGACGCGGCCTTGCGCTTCTCGGGCGGCGGGTTCGAACAGACGCTCGAGGGCCATATTCAGCGCGCGGAGGGTGAAGGCCTGAGCGGCGTCAATCTCGACATCAAGAACGACGATCAGCTCTGGGCCGCGTTTGCCGAGAAGGAGACGCTCGACTATTCCGTGCCCGGCTATCGCGCCGCCACGCTCAATCTCGCGGAGGGCCGCGACAGCCTCAAGAAATTCGTGGACGCCTGCCGCACATACGAGCAAGCCGTGCTCGGCGATGGTGCGGGCGCAGAGGCCGAGACCGCGGAGGCGAGCACGAGCCCGGAGAAAGAGGCCTTTGACAGCGCCAAGGAGCTCGGCACGGCCGCGGGCTTCGAGGCGTTTCTGGCAAACTATCCCAGCGGCTTCTATGCCGATCTCGCCCGCGCCTATATCGACAAGCTCGAGGCAGCCGAAGCGCCGCCAACACCCGCGCAGACGCCCCCTCCGCCGTCGCCGCAGCCGGTGGCCGCGCCCAGTCCCGGCACCGATCCGTCGTGCAAGGATCTGTTCAGCGTGAAATCTAAGGGCAGCGACGCGCCGGCCAAGATCACCTTCATCAACAAATCCGGCATGTACCGCAGCATTCTGTGGCTCGACTTCAGCGGACAGCCGAAGGACTACGCCGGCCTCAACAACGGCGAGGAAGTGACGCTCGACACGTTTCTCACGCACCCCTGGATGGTCGCCGACGGGCCAGGCGACTGCATCGAGATTTTCATGCCGCATGCAGGCACGCGCGTCGTGAAGTTGAAGGCCCCCGACGGCTCCGAGAAAGCCGCAGCGCCGCCGCCACCGCCCGCCAAGAAGGCGTCTCCACCGCCGGCGCCGGCGCCGAAGAAGGCCGCAGCACCCAAATGCCGGTCACGCTCGGTCCTGGTCGACGGCAAGTGCATTCTGAAGCGCAACGCCGCAACCTATTGCGGCCCCGGCTATCGGCTCGAAGGCAACAAATGCGTGCAGGGCTACGTGAAGCCGAAGCCTCAGCGGCAACTGCCGACGTGGCAGCTGGAAGCGATCAAAAAAGGTTGCAAACCCGGCCAGGGTTGGAACGCGCAAGAAGGCTGTCACGAGGACGACTGAAACTACGCGGCCTGGCGGACGCGCTGGGCGTTCAGCCGCACCGGCAGCGCGGTGACGCCGCGCAGGCCGAAGCGCTTGATCCATTGAATGTCGTTGGGCGCCGCAAGCGCGAGATCGGGATAGCGCGCGTAGAGACGTCCGAGTGCCGCTTGCACCTCCACGCGGGCAAGCTGCATGCCGAGGCAAAAGTGAATGCCCGAGCTGAACACGAGATGCGGGTTCGGCAGGCGGTCGAGCTTCAGCCGGTCGGGCTCACTGAAAACGGCCGGATCATAATTCGCGGCCGCAAGCTGACCCATGACGATGTCGCCGCGTTTCAGAGCCTGCCCGAAGAATATGCAATCCCGCGACGCGTAGCGGGGCTTCGTGCTTTGCACAGGCGTGTTGTAGCGGGCCAGCTCCTCGACCGCGCGTTCCATGCGGGCGTCCGGATCGGCGAACAGATAAGCCTTCTGCGCCGGGTTCTGCTCGAGCGCGATGATGCTGTCGCTGATGAGATGCGTGGTGGTCTCGAACCCGGCAAAGAGCAGGAGGAAGACCATGGAGATCAGCTCGTCCTCGCTGAGCTTGTCGCCGTCCTCTTCGGCGCGTACCAACTCGCTGATCACGCCTTCGCGCGGATGCCGCCGGCACTCCTCGATCTGGCCGCGCACATAGTCGATCACCCCCCGCATCGACAGGAAAGCGCGGAAGATGCCGAAGCTGCTCCGCATCGAGGTCGCGGCCTTGGCCCAAGCCGAGAAGGCCTCCCGATTGTCATCCGGCAGACCGAGCAGTAAGCAGATCACCTCGAGCGGCAGGCGGCGCGAGAACGCGGTGGCCAGGTCCACCTCCTCGCGGCCTTCGAAGCCGTCGAGAAGTTTGTCCGCCATGCCCTCGATCTCGCCGCGCATATCCCGCACCCGGCGGCGCTGGAAGGCCTGATCGACGAGCTTCCGCAGACGCCGATGGTCCGGCTCGTCCTTGAGCAGCATGTTGTTGGTGATGAGCTTCAGCGAAGCCGGCATCCACCACGCCAGACCGGCCACGCCCGTCTTACCGGCATGGCGCGCCTCCTGCACGAACAAGACGTTGTCCTTCACCATAGCCGACGTGGCTTCGTGGGTCGTGGTGATCCAGGCTTTGCCCACGAACGGAAGTTTCACGGGAATGACCGGCCCGGCTTCTCGCAAGCTCGCGAAAAACGCGAACGGATCCGCCTTGCTTGCGGTGCCGTCGAAGTCGAAACGCAGCGGCGCGCGCAAGGAATAGGACGGTTCTGGTTCGCGAGTCATGGGCCGAGCTTGCTCCCTCTACCCCGGCATTTCCAGAAAAACAGGGCCCTGGAAACGACGAGAAACGGCCCGGAAGTGCTCCCCCGGGCCGTTTCTCACAGTGTGTCTCCGGCGACTTTACTTGCCGAGCTCGCGCCAGCTCTTCTCGCGCACGTCGACTCCGTAATGCTGAGCCGCCTTCTTGATGTTGGCGAAGGCGAGGTCACGATCCGAATCGGACACGTTCTCCACCTGATCGAAGCGCGCCAGCGCGTTGCGCACATGATCGGCGTCCGTCAAAGGCTCTTTGCGCTGCTCGGGGAACGCGAACACGCTGTCCGGCAGATTGCTGCGCGTGGTGAGGTCACCGTGCTCTGTATGCGGTCGCCAAGTCGTCTGCATGGCGTCTTCCTCCTCGGGGATCTTGGGGATGAGATCAACGCACAAGCTTCCTGCAAGGTTCGGGCGTCAGCGCTTGCGCGTCTTGGGTGCGCCGGCCTTGCCGAGATCGGGAACGTCCTCGCCGAGAGCCGTGGCCAGATCGATGAGATGGTCTTGCTCCTGAACGAGGATTTCCCGGATCTGCTCCGCCATGGCGAATTCCTCCAGCTCCTCGCATTGACGGACTCGCTCACGGTAGGCGCGAATGGTTTCGGCCTCATTATTCAGGTCGAATCTCAGCATATCCCGGGCTTTTTCCGAAACTTTGACCGGCTTTGGCGTAACGGTCGGCATGGCGCCGAGATAATCGATTTGTCGCGAGATGGTGAGCGCGTGCTGGAGCTCCTCGTGAGCATGCTGCTCGAGCTGATCGGCGATGCTCATATATTCCGCGCCCTTCAGCACCTGCGAATAGACCACGTAGGCGATGATCGCTTGATATTCCCGCGACAGATCCTCGTTCAGGAGCTTCGCAAGCTTGTCCCTTGTCATGTTATCTCCAGCCATGTGCTTCCTCTCTCTTGTCAGGATGTGGGTTCTTTTTTTGCCCTCCGGGCGAGGACATTCACCTCTCGTTGAGTGAATCCGTCATAATTACACCCCTGCAACGCACAACGCGAGCGTGGCCACTGAGGGGTCTATGCGCGCGCGGAATTTTGGGGGCCATTCATGCAACAGATGATCTCGGCCTTTCCCGCGCTTTGCTATGCTGCGGCGATCGTCCTGGGATTCCTTGATGTTGGTCAGCCGCTCGGCAGCGACAAGCTGTCGCCCTTGCTCCAGTGGATGCTTTCACTCGGTCTCGGACTCCCAAGCTTATGGGCGGCGCTGTCGCACGCGGCCTTCTCGGAGCGCGTGGCCAAGTCCATCGGCTGGGCGCCGAGCCCGTTTCAGAAGGAGATCGCCGGCGCCAATCTCGGCATCGGCCTTGGCGCCCTGGCCGCGTCGGCCCTCGGGCCGGAAGCGGCCTGGGCGATGACGATCATGGCGGCGGGCTTCCTGTGGAGCGCGGCGGCCGTCCACGTCGCAGACATGGTGCGGCGGAAAAACTTCGCCATCAACAATGCAGGTCCCATCTTCTGGTGGGATATCCTCACCCCGCTGACATTGTTCATTCTGCTTCTGCTTCGCGGCGGCTGAGCGCATCCTCGAAGTGCATCGCCAGCCAGACGCTCGGCGGCGCCGTTTGTGTCCAGGTCACGCGATGGCGGCAATGCGCCGGGAGCAGGATCCAGTCGCCGGCTTCAAGTGCGCGGTCCTCGTCCTCGCCCTCGATCCGCAGGCGCGCGGCGCCCGACACGAGGACCACGAACTCGTCCCAAGCCTGATCGTACCAATCGCCTTCCGCCGTCGCCTGACCCGTCGAGACGATGCGCTCCAAGCGCAAGCCCGGCGCCTCCATCAAGATCTCGACCAACTCTTCGGCCTGCGGTGCGGCCGGCAGTCCATCGCCCAAGCTGCCAGACTTTACCGGGCCGTCCGATCTAAGGGGCAAGGCGGGTCACCTGATAGAACCGCTCCAGCCACTTGCCGTTCTGCCTGACCAGGATCGCGGTGATGAACACCTTGTAGGAGAACGGCTCACCCTTGAACGTTCCGTCAACCTTCGCGGTCAGCGTGCGCATGGCGGCATCGTCGCCGAGCAGAACCACTTTGGGCTCGCTTTCGTCGGTCTGCTCGTATTTCAGATCGGGCAACGAGGCGAGAACCTCGTCGACCGATTGCGGCGTGCCGTAATAGGGCGTGACCGACAAATGGTCCGGCGTCATCAAAGCCTTGGCCGCATTGACATTCTGCGCCTCAAAGGCCGCATCCAGTTGCGCCACCACATTGTCGATGGTCTCCACCCTCGCGACATCGTCCTGCGTGCATGACGTGAGCGCGACGAGAATCACAGCGGAGAAGGCGGCCCGAAGCTTCGGCATGATAAACTCCGTTTGTCGTTGACGGTTTGCTGCCGGCTGCATTTCACTCTGTCTCCTGCAAGAGCACAACAACCCACCGATGCCATGACAGCACCTGAAGCAAGCCCCCGCGACCGTCCAATTATCAGGGGCCGCGCGGCCCTACTTGTCATCGATGCGCAGAACGGAACCTGCGGACCCAAGGAAGAGACCATGGGGTCCGAGTTTCACAAAGCCACGGCGCTACGCGTGATTCCGAACATCGCAGCCCTCATCGAGGCGTTCCGCGCCGCGCGGCTCGAAGTAATCTATACGGTGATCGAGAACCTGACCGCGGACGGTCGCGACCGCAGCCTCGATTACAAGCTTTCCAATATGGGCTTCGCCAAGGGGTCTCACGAGGCGCAAGTGGTTCCCGAACTTGCGCCGGCCGCCGGCGAGATCGTTCTCTCCAAGACCTCCTCGTCGGTCTTCAACTCCACCAATCTCGATTACCTCTTGCGCAATATCGGCATCGAAGATGTGTTCGTGACGGGCTATCTCACCGATCAATGCATCGATCATGCGATCAAGGACGGCGCCGATCGCGGCTACTACATGACCTGCGTGCACGATGCTTGCGCGGCGGAAACCGAAGCGCGCCACGCGGCCGCTCTCGACTGCTTCAGAGGCTATTGCCGCATGATATCCACCGAGGACGTTCTCGACCTCGTTCCGCTGCGCTAACGCCGCTCCTACT
>CAYWIA010000030.1:7622-13645 GCA_964458245.1 uncultured Methyloceanibacter sp.
ATATCCACCGAGGACGTTCTCGACCTCGTTCCGCTGCGCTAACGCCGCTCCTACTCGTTGACGACTTTGAGATCGTACGGCTTGAGATGCTCCTCGGTCTTGAGAGAGTCCGTCAGCCCCAGCATGTCCTTCACTTTCGCCGATGAATAGAGATCGGTGGTGCAGGTCTGATCGGTATAGGTGTCCGTGACGACCACGTAAGGGCTTTCGTTCGTGACGATGTTGCAGGAGCAGACGGCCTTGGTCGGGTCTTCACCGTCCACGATGCACGGCCGATCGTAGCAATTTGCCCACGGGCGGTCGTTGTTGCAGGACGCGTAACTCTTGATCGGATAGTAGCGGGAAACGACCTGCTTGCCTTCGGGACTGTCGATGGGTGCGTGGCACGGCGTGCCGCCGACGGAATACCCCGTCTTCACCTCACAACCGCAGAACACTGTACCTTGCCCTTCTTCGATGGGCGTGCATTTCGCCGTGGTGCAAAGCGCATAGGTACTTTCGCACACGATGTTCTGGGTCTCCGCCGCCTCGTCGCTGCAACCTCCTAGGGCGAGGACGCCAAGAGACATGAATGCGAGCGCCAGTACGGATTTCCGCATATCGGGTAGCTCCAGCAACGGTGAATCTAACACGGACGTGCCACTTCGCGGGAACCTAGGGACGACACTGTTAGCGGAGGGTTATCGTATCAATAGACCTCGGCGTAACGCGCGCAGAGATCCGCCTTCGACAGATCGGCGACATAGGCCGCCTCGGACCGCTTGTGGCGCAGGTAAGCTTCGAAGAATACGGGTCCAAACCAGCTCTTGAGCGTATCGCTCGTCTCCATGAGGTTGAGAGCCTGGTCCAAAGAACGGGGCAGGTCTGCCACTCCCTTCGGAAGTGCCAGTTTGCGTGCGATGCCGTCGGCGCCGGCGAAGATCAGCGCACCGAGCGCCATGTAAGGGCTTGCCGCCGCATCGCACACGCGGAATTCCAAATTGAACTGAGAAGCCCTTTCCTTCTCGTCGTGCACGGCGAAGGTCGGACATATGCGTAACGCCGCGCCGCGGTCTTGGAGTTGGAGGTCGGCGACCGTCGGCGCCCAGCGGTTCGGCGTCAGCCGCAAGTAAGAGACCGGCGACGGCGCGGTGATCGCACAGAGCGCCGGCAGATGATGCAGCACGCCGGCGGTGAAATGCGTCGCCGCTTCGCTCAAACCCAACGGCCCGTCGGCGGCGTGGGTCACGGGTGCGCCCGCGCCATCGTGCAGGCTGAAATGGATATGCACCCCGTTGCCCGCACCGTCGGCCACGGGCATGGGCGAGAAGATGGCGCGGTTTTCGAGCCGGAAGGCGACGGCGCGCGCCATCTCCCGGGCGATCACGGCTTGATCGGCGGCGACAAGTGCCGTCTCGGGCTTAACCGTCATCTCGTATTGACGGGGGCCGTATTCGGCGAGGAAAGAGTCCGGCTTGGCGCTCGCGGCGCGGATCGCTGCCATCAGCATCTCGCCGAATACGCCTTGGCGCCGGAAGGCGCTCAGGCTGTAAGCGTGGCCCGGCAGATCCTCGACGCCGGTATAGATGAACTCCTGCTCGAACGCCGCGATCAGATGGAGACCGCTTGCGGCCTGGAGCGAGGCAACGGCGCGGCGCAGGAATGCGCGCACGCAGCACTCCCACGGGCTGCCGTCGGTGTTACGGACATCGCCGAGGAAGAAATGCTCGGAGGCGGAGCCGTCGCGAAAATCCACATGCACTTCGGCGGAAGGGTCGGGCACGATCATCAAATCGCCGCCGGTGCCGAAGGGCGTATCGAGGATCGGACCGAAGCAGGTCTGCATCAGGTTGGAATGGGTCCAGCCGATGCCGGTCCTGCGCCGCGCGGGCAATTCGGTCGCCGGAAAGCCTTTGCCGCGCACGAGTCCGGCAATGTCGCAAGTCCCAACGAAAATAAGCTCTTCGCGCAGCATTGACCGTCCCGGCTCCGCTCGTGATCGCGCCAGTCTACGTCAAGGACGGAAAGAAGGGATTACCCGAGGGGGACGAAGTGACGCTCAGGAGCGGCGGATATGCTCGCGCATCGGCTCGCTCGCCGTCGCCACGAACGCGGCTTGCAGCGTGCGCAGCTCCGCCGCCTGCGCCTGGAACACACCCATGTTCTCCTGCCAATAGGTCATGCCGAGCCGCATGAACTCCATCGGCGTCTTGGCGCCGGCGAGATCGCGGGCGAGCTCCATGCCGGCATTCATGTTGGCCTGGGCAATGTCCACGAGCTTGGAATTGACCGCCACGGCCGCAGGGACGGCAGCCTTCAGGGATTTCTCGAACGACTCCATCGCCTGCACGACAAGCGCGGTCTCAGGGAGCTTTTCCTCGGGCTTGATCGCGTTGACCAGCACGGCGGGCGCCTCGGCGATCGGCGCCGGAGCGGGCGCCTTGACCGGGGTGGGGTCTTTGGCGGGGGCCGTTTTCCGCGCCTCGGGACGGCTCTCCTTGACGGCGGGTTTCTTCCCAGCCGGCTTCTTCGCTTTCGTCTTGGCTTGAGGCTTCTTCTGCTCGGTGGTGGCCATGACTCTTCCCCGCATCTGTTGGAGGGTGCACGCCTAATACTTCATCCCCCGTGCCGCCGAAATAGGCGGATTGGGGTATTAGACACGGGCCCCGCGGCCATTTTGCGGCGGCGCGGCTCGAGGTCCGGTGGCGCCGCCGGGCTTTCCTTGCACGGAGCGTGCCGCGAAATTGCGCTTACGCCGCGCGACCCGCCGCATCGAGCGCCGCGAACTCCTCGGCCGACAGTGAGATATCGCAGGCGGCCACGTTCTCCTCCAGATGCTTGACCTTCGAGGTGCCGGGAATGGGCAGCATCACCGGGCTGCGCGCAAGCAGCCAGGCGAGCGCGATCTGGCCGGGCGAGGCGTCATGGGCGCGCGCGATCTCATCGAGGATCGAGCCTTCTTTGGCGAGTTCGCCGTTCGCGAGCGGATACCACGGAATGAAGCCGATCCCATTCGCCTCGCAATACTCGAGCACATCCTCGCTCTTGCGCTCCACGAGATTGTAGAGATTCTGTACCGTGGCCACGGGAAACACATCTTGCGCCGCCTTGATGTCGTCCACCGACGCCTCGCTCAAACCCACATGGCGCACGATGCCATCGTCGATCAGCTCACGCACCGCTGCGAACTGATCTTGCCGCGGCACTTTGGGATCGACGCGATGGAGTTGCCATAGCGCAATCTGCGAGACGCCGAGCTTGTCGCAGCTCTTGACCGCCTCCTCGCGCAAATGCACCGGATCGCCGTTCATTTGCCAAACTCCGGCACGCGGCCTCTCGAACCCTGCCTTCGTCGCGATCAAGAGACCTTCGTAAGGATAGAGCGCCTCACGGATCAGCTTCTCCGAGACGTCGGGGCCGTAAGAGTTGGCTGTGTCGATGAAGTCGACATGAAGTTCAGGCAGCCGCTTCAACACGCGAATAGCTTCCGCGCGGTCTTCCGGCTCGCCCCACACGCCCGGCCCCGTGATGCGCATGGCGCCGAAGCCGAGCCGGTGGATGGTGATCTCGCCGCCGATCACGAACGTCCCCGACCGGCGCGCGTCTAGTGATTGTCCGCTTGCGCTCATGATTTCCTGCTGCGTTGCTCAACCCGCCGGGTCTGGCGTCTGCCCCAAAGCGACCGGCATTTGAGATAAACATTCCAGAGAATGAAGGCCGTCACGGCGGCGAGCATGAGACCAAAGCCGACAATCAGCATCGCTGGCAACCTGCGGAAGACACTTTATGGTAAGGCCCCATATCTCCCATTCCGGCTCCTTAATCCATGACCCTCGCCACGGATCCCGCCTTTTTCGACCTGCTTGCCGGCAGCTACCGGCGCCTGCTGGGCGAAGATCCGCCCTTCCTCGATAATACCCAAACTGACGCGGCGCGCTGGCTTTACGAGGACGCACCTGCTTGCGTGCTGGCCCACAATACCGAGCCAGACCCGCGCTTTATCTATGCCAACAAAGCCGCGCAAGCCCTGCTGGAGTATAGCTGGGACGAGATTGTGGCGCTGCCCTCGCGCTTTTCCGCCGAGGCGCCCAACCGCGCCGAGCGCCAGCGCCTCCTGGACGCGGTTGCACGCGACGGGTTCGCTACCGGATATTCGGGCGTGCGCGTCGCCAAATCCGGCCGCCGCTTCCGCATCGACGACGGCGTGCTGTGGGAGCTGCGCGACGCGCATGGCGCATTGCAGGGCGTGGCGGCGACGTTCGCGCGATGGCGGAACGTGGCTTAAGCCTAGTTCTTGCGGCGATTGACTTCGGCCTGGCTGACTTGGCCGTCACGCACCAGGGCCTTGACGCAACTCTTGGTCAGGCTCTTGCCGTTGCGATCCATGCACGAGCGGAGCGCGCTGGTCTCAAGACCATACTCGCCGCAATACTTCTTGTAGTCGGCGCGGCAATATTGCTGAACGGCCTTCGAATAGGACTCCGCATGCGCCGCACCGGCGAAAGAAACAGCGGCGACACCCGCAAGCAGCAGTCCGGAAAAAACAGTCTTCATGTGTGATTACCCCTCGAACCCCGGCACCGGAACCCTATCAAACGAACCTCGCCACGCAAGAGCGGTTCCCCGCTCATGACGCCGATTTCATAAAAAGAATCTGAGTGTTGACCTGGCGCAACAGCGCATCGGGAAGGCGTTGCAACCGATCGGACCAGCGCGTCTTGAAGTGCGCTGGCAAGCGCTGCGTCCAATCCACTGCGCCGGCAAGCCTCTCAGGGTGAGCAGCGCCGGCTTTGGCTGACGCCTTCGGCACGCTCCTAGTAGTTCGTGCCCTTCTTCGTATTGGGGCTCCAGGTCGCATCGGCCAGGCAATTGGCGATGAAAGCTTCCCGTTCCGGGGCGTTGAGGATCGGCCGGACCTCCATCGCCTTCCGCTCGCAAGCCCGCCGCACCTCTGGTGTGACTTGGGCCGTGGCGGCACCAGCGACGGAAACGAGTCCCGCGGCCAGCAACAGTGCGGTGCAGATAGGCATGGTCTTTGTCATGCGATCCTCCTGATCGGAATTGCGGTCGCCTTGTAGCATTCGCGCCATCCAGCGCGCGCTACTTACTCATCCTTGCCCGTCGTCGCCGTTGCGTCGGCCAAGCAGTCGGCCATGAACGCCTCCCAATCGACGGAGCTGAGCGGCGGGTCGTGCTTCTCAGCCTTCTCCTCGCAAGCCTTCTGCGCCTCTTCGCCGGCCGCGGCGACCGGGCTTGCGGCGAGCACAAGCGTCAAGGCGCAAGCGGCGGCGAGCCCGGTCATGCCGGCCGCGGCGTTCCGTGTCATCCGACGTCTCCTCCGATTTATGGCGCCAAGCCATCATAGCATCCAAGGAGAGCCGCCGACCAAGCCGGTGATCTTGGCCCCTAGAACACCCCAAGGAACGACAGGACAATGGCGATCACAACAACCAAGCCAATGAGATAGATGATATTGTTCATTCAGCCCTCCATTCTGCGCACGGTTTCGACGGATAGCGCCCTGATGTGGAGCCTACACATTTTTTTCGCCGTTGCCGCCTGATTTGCCTCGCCTTGGCTCCATCGTGTTCACGAAGGACTTAGGTTAAGGACGCTTGCGGGCTGTGCGCTCGCGCCTCGCGGGCGTAATTTCTCCCCCGGTCTAGGCTAAGAGACTGCTCGGTGCCGGAGAATCGGCACCTTATGGAGGAGACCTCATGTCCAAGCTGTTCGTTCTAGCCGGTGTGGCCCTGCTGCTCGTGTCGGGCGCCGCCACGGCGGCCACCATGTCGTCGGGCCGGCCATCCGCCGTCTTGACCAAGGAGCAATGCAAGACCGTGTGGAACGCCGCCGTCCCCGACGGCCGCTATCTCGACCGCGCCAACGCAGCGCCTTTCATCGTCAATTTCAAGCTCGCCGATGGCCCCGACCAGGACGGCCAGATCTCCAAACGCGAGTTCAAGAAGGCATGCAAGAAGGGCTTGGTGAAGTACCCCTTCCGGTAGGCCTCGCGATGACGATGGGACGCCGCAGCCGCGGCGTCC
>CAYWIA010000030.1:13745-16883 GCA_964458245.1 uncultured Methyloceanibacter sp.
GTACCCCTTCCGGTAGGCCTCGCGATGACGATGGGACGCCGCAGCCGCGGCGTCCCACACGTGATCTAGGCGCCCTCTTTGCGCATGCGAAGCAGCCAAAGAACGCCCAGGAAGATGAGCGATCCGACGACGGCCGCGAGCACATCCCGCAGCGAGATCGAGACCGACTCGAGCCCCGAGGCGATATTGAACACACGGAAGATCGCCCCGCCGATCAGCGCGCCGACGAGGCCGACCCCGAGGCTGGTCCAACGGCCGAGCCCTTCCCACTTCGCGGTCACCAGCATCCCGGCCAGAGAGCCGGCGAGCCCGCCGATCACCAGCCAGACGATCAAGTCGCTCAAAGTGACGGACATGCTCATGCCTCCATCGCGCGGCGAACCATCATCGGCAGCAGCAGATAGGCCCATCCGGTCATCAGTAGATTGATGCCAACCAGCAGGCCGATGGCCCAGGTCGCAGAGCTCGGCAGATCGAACAGGATGAGAATACCGACCGCGAGCGCGACGAGGCCGGCAAGCAGCATCCACACCCAGCCGTCAAGCGGCCGCATGCGGAACGCCATGGCGATCTCGATGACGCCCTGCATCACGAACATCGCCGCCAGGAAGACGGTCAGCGTGACGATGCCCGTCAGCGGAAAGAAGGCGAGCCAGCCTCCGCCCACGAGGAACAGAACGCCCATCAAAAGATCGAGGAAGAATTCGCTCCAGCCTTTCACCGAGAAGGCGTGGATGATCTGCACGATGCCCCCGATGAGGAATAACCAGCCCAAGAAGATCTTCGTGGCGATCGTCGCCATGAACGGAAACGCGATCGCGATGACGCCAAGCACGATCAAGAGAATGCCGAATATCGTGAACCAGGTGCGATTCTCGGAAATTGCCGTATGCGCGGCTGCATGTGCGGCCATGACCGCTCCTCCCCTTTAAGCCCGCTTTATTGCGGTGGCGAGGCAGAATAGCACGGACGGCCCGGGCGCGGAGGAAGCGCCGGCTCTTGGCTGTGGAGAAGGGCGCCGGAGGCCGGCACCCTTCCCCGTCAGATACCTGAAAATATCCCCGAATTAGCGGCTTAAGACGGCCGGATGGTCTGGCCGTTGGGCGCGGCCGCGAGAGAACCGCCGCTCCGCTCCTCGATGGCCTGGCCGAGGCACCAATCGGCCATCTTGAGGTTCTCCTTGACCACGTCGGGATGGTCCGCCTCCGTGGCCCGCTGGATGAACTTCTTGGCTTCGTCGACAAAGTCCATGAAACCCTCCTCCTGACACACCGCCCTTTTACGGGCGCTCTTTCGCACATGTGGGCCCGCGGTCCAGTCCGGAAGACCTCTCAGCGGGGCGCGGTCTGAACTCCGTCATCTAGCGTACGGAGTCCCGCCTCCACTGCCTTTGCTTCGAGAGGCTAGCGCCCCCATCCTTCGTTGCTGAGGGCGTTAATGCCCCCCTTTCAACAACGATGGAGGAAATGCAAGACATGAAAAAATTAGTGGCGACGAGTGTCTTTGCTACGGGCCTATTGGCCATCGGACTGACGGCGCCCGCTTCGGCCGCCGAAGAAAAATACTTCGTGACCATCGATACGGTGGGCATGTGCTCGGTGATCCTGGATACGCCCGGGACGGAGCTGAGCGCGGGCAAGGAGTCGATCGGCGCCGCCGAGGGCTACGGCAGCATGGAGGACGCCAAGGCGGCCCTTGCCGAGATGAAGGACGAGAAGAAGTGCGAAGGGGTCGTGGTCGGCGGCTGACGCCAATCTAAAGGACTCTCCCTCGAGATGCCCGGGGTCACCCCGGGCGTCTCACCCATCAGCCGGCGAGAATCTCGACTTCGGCGGCGGCGCAGAAGGCGGACAGCGCTATGAGCAATTTCCGCTTCACCTTCGACATATCCCATTTGTCGGCTTGCGCGCACATCAGGCGGTAGCAGCGGCAGGCGATGCGCTCGAGGCTCGGCCGATCCTTGATGCGGATGACGCCGCGATCCTTGGCGAAGATGCCGCGCTGCTCGAGATCCTTGAAGGCGCACGAGACTGTGGGGCGGCGCACGCCGAGGCTGCGCGCCAACAGATCCTGCGTCACGGGAAGCCGGTCCAGATCGCTGCGGTCGTGGGCCATGAGCAGCCAGCGCGCGAGACGCGGCAGGAGCGCGTGCCGCAGGCTGCACGCAGCCGACTGCGAACTCTGCATCAAGGAGACATGCAGATAGCCCTTGAGCGCCTGCCCGAGGCACGGCAGCTCCGGCGCCAAGCGGTTCAAATCCTCGACGCTGAGCCGCAAGGCGCTGCCGCCGATCTGCACGAAATGGGTGAGTTCCGAGATCTCGCCGCCAAGCAGGACGGTGCCGCCGACCACGCCGTCGCGCCCGATCAAACCCACCTCGGCGGCGTTGCGGTCGTCGACCTTGGCCAGCACGGAGACGAGGCCTTCCTCGATGAAGAACAGGTGCTCGATGGGAAGCCCCGCATGCTGCAACACGCGGCGCGAGACCAGGGGGACTCGGTCCAGGACCGGGAAGAGCCGGGCGAACTCGTCCACAGGAAGCGAGCGAAGCAACGCATTGCGCGGGGGCTCGGAAGCGGCGGGATACGGCAGGCCGCCGTTAAGCTGCTCGGTCGGAATGCGGATGAACCCCACGGCAATGCTCCCCTGTTGACGCTCCGGCGACCGGAGACGCACCCTCATGACTAAATAGGGCGCAGCCGTGGGGGGTCAAGACCGCAAAGCCTATGTTGCACTGCAGCATGCAAGTCTGGCACCCATCCGGATCGTCCGCAAAACCGTCACCTTCGCTCGATAATCCGCTGCGAGACGACGATGGTAGAACGAACGGAATGACGGTCCAGAGCGCAAGAAAGATCCCAGGCGGCGTGGTCCACGACCTGCCCGCGGACCTGAAAAAGGCCCTCATTGCCAACGCCAAGGCGCTGGCGACATGGGAGGACATCACGCCGCTCGCGCGCAACGAATGGATCTGCTGGATCTCGTCGGCCAAGAAGGCGGAGACCAGAACGCGCCGGATCGCCTGGGGCTGCGAGAACCTCCAGGACGGGAAGCGGCGCCCCTGCTGCTGGCCCGGCTGTCCGCATCGTTGAGAGGCGTGCGAGTTTGTCACCGCGGCGCGTGACGCGTCCGGCTTCT
>CAYWIA010000031.1:0-16882 GCA_964458245.1 uncultured Methyloceanibacter sp.
ATCTCGTCGGCGCGCGCGACCGTCGGGTCCCCAAGCTGAAGGGCGTTGAAATTGGTTTGCATGGCCCAGCTACAGTCTCCGGCGACCGGCCGGAGTGGAAAAGTCCTAGCGAATCGAAGGCGCGTTCCGGTTGCTCCGAAATCAACGCCGTCTCGCGGGTCCGTATCGTATCACCCGCCAGCCGCCGCGTTCCAGCCCATCGTTCCCCGATGCGCGGCGTTGCTCTCCCTCCCCGAGAAAGCCCGCGCGTCTCGCCACCCTCCCCCTTTCTGGAGGAGGGATCTAGTCGACGAGCTCGCGCTCCTTCGCCGTGGCCTTGGCCATCTCGACCAGCGCCTCGATGGGATTGGCGCGGTGGCGCAGCTTGGAGAGCGTCGGCGGGCACGGGCCGCCTGTGGCCCAGTCCAGCAGCTCCACGGTGTGGACGATGGGCACGTCGGTGCCGCCCTGGAGCAGCGCCATACAGCCAATATTGCCGACCACGATAACGTCGGGAGCAATGCTCTCGATGTTTTTCAGCATCCGGTCGCGCAACTGCCCCGCGAGTTCCGGCTGGAGGATGTTGTAAACGCCGGCGGAACCGCAGCACAAATGCCCCTCCGGGATGTCGGTCAGCGTGTAGCCAGCCTGCTCGAGAAGAGTCCGCGGCAACGCCTCGAGCCTTTCGCCATGCCGCAACGAACAAGCAGAGTGGTACGCCACCTTCAGGCCGGTCCACATGACGGGCGGGTTGAGACCGATCTCGTCGAGGTACTCCGTGATGTCGCGGGCGAGGCCCGACACGTACTCCGCGCGCTCCGCATAACCGCGGTCCCGCGCCAAGAGGTTTCCATAGTCTTTGAGCATCGCACCGCGGCCGCCGTCGGTGACGATGATCGCGTCCAGCAGGCGTTCGCGCATCAGGGCGGTCAAGGCGTCGATATTGTGGCGCGCATGACCCTGCGCCTCCTCCTCGTGCCCCAAGCTATGGGCAACCGCGCCGCTGCTGCCCTCGTCCTTGACCACCATGACATCGATGCCATGGCGGCGTAGCAACCTAATCGCCGCCTGATTGATCTGCGGCGCCAGAACCTCCTGCACGCAGCCCAGCATGATCGCCACGCGCTTCGTATGGGGCGCTTTCGGGTTGAAGGCCGACTTGGGCTTCAAAATCTTGAGCTTGAGCGCGTTCGCCGGAACCAGCTCCAACGCCGCCGCCACGCGCGGAAGACCCATCTTGGCGAAGACATGACGGAACGGCCTAGCGAACCAGCCCAAGGCCAGCAGCGTCTTGAAGCTATAGGGGTTCGCCAGCACGCGGCTTACAAACCAACGCATCATGCGCTGGCTCGCGGCACGATGTCCGCGTTGCTCGATCCGAACCCGCGCCAGGTTGACGAGATGCATATAGTCAACACCGCTGGGAGACGCCGCGCGCCCAAGGCATGAAGGGCATCGGTCGATATGGTGAACCATCGTGCCGGTCACCTTGCCGCTCTCGAACATCTGCTTGATCAAATTGACGCGTCCGCGCGTACTGTCCCGCTCATCGCGCGTCAGCACGTAGGTCGGACAGGGCGCGGCGATGAGTTCGCATGGGACGCAGCGGCGCAAAATCTCATCGACGCGCGCAATGGTCGGATCGCCAAGCTGAAGGGCGTTAAAGCTGGTCTGCATGACGCTTGGCTCACATATCCCGATACATACGGCCCGGATTGAAGATGCCGAGCGGATCGAAGGCGTGCTTCAGCTTGGCCGAGAGAATCGCGTGTTGCGGTTCGAGCGGCTGGAACACGTCGATGCCGGCGCGGGTCGCGTCGTCGGCGCGGATCAAGGTGGCGTGACCGCCGAGCTCGGCAAGCTGGCGGCGGATGTCGACCGCTCCAGCATCGGTCAAGGGCGGCGTCTCGATCCAAATCAGGCCGCCCGACCAGTCATAGACCACCCGGGCGTCGATCTTGCGCGACAGATTGCCGACGAGCTTCGCGGCTTGGGTCGGCGCGGTGGAGACGCGCCACAGCGGGTTCGGCTTGTCCTGAAACATCTTCAGCGTGCGGATGTCGTTCCAGAACGCCTCGCTGCGTTCGCCGTCGAGTTCCAGCGCCGGGCTATAGGCGAGCAGCGCCTGGCGCAGGCTGTTGGCCCGATAGCGCGCCGAAGACGGGAAATTCTCGACCCGGACCGCGGTGACCGGGTTCTCGGCTCCGGCAATCTCCTCATCGGAGAGGCGCGCGGCGAGGTCCGCATGGATGTGCAGGGCGCCCGACACCTCGTAGGGCGTGCCCATGGCGATGCACAGGGCCTCGACCGCCGTCTGGTCGGTCAGGCCGAAGCAGAGAATCGTGCGGGTCTCGCGCTGCGCCGGCAACACTTTGAGCGAGATCTCGGTCATCATGGCGAGCGTGCCCCAGGAGCCGGCCAGCGTGCGGCCGATGTCGTAGCCCGTGACATTCTTCATGACGCGGCCGCCCGCCTTGATCACCTCACCGCGGCCGTTGACGGCGCGGATGCCCAGCACATGGTCGCGCGCGGCGCCTTTGAGGATGCGGCGGCTGCCGGAAATATTGGTGGCGATCACGCCGCCGATGGTGCCGTCGCCGGGCGCATAACCCAGGATCGGGGCGAGATCGACGGGCTCGAAGGGAAGCTCCTGCTCGTTCTCGGCGAGCTTGGCCTCGATCTCGGCAAGCGGCGTGCCGGCCTTGGCGACCATCACCAGCTCCGTCGGCTCGTAGAGCGATATGCCCGACATGCCCTCGCTGCTCACCACGGCGCCCGCCCCCACCGGATGTCCCAGCTCGCGCTTGGTGCCCTTGCCCATGATCTCCAACGGGGTGCGCGTCTCGGCCGCCTCGAAGACGAGAGCGGCAAGCTCCTCTTCCGTCTCGGGAGCATGGAAGCCGAGGCGCATGGAACCGGTCACGGGACTTCGTGTCCTTCCGCCAGCTCGGCCTCGATCGCGACCTCGACGCCGGCTTCCACCTCGGGGCCGAGATCGGTCAGCTCGATGCTGCGCATTCTCTGGGCGTCCCGGCCTTCGATCGGAAAGACCTTGCCCGGGTTGAGCAGCCAGGAGGGGTCGAACTCCTCCTTGATGCGAACTTGCTGGTCGATGTCCTCGTCGGTGAACTGCTCGTACATCAGTTCGCGCTTTTCGATGCCGACGCCGTGCTCGCCGGTCAGGCAGCCGCCAAGCTCGACGCAGAGCTTCAAGATCTCGCCGCCGCACAGCTCCACGCGTTCGAGCTGCACGGAATCGTTGGCGTTATAGAGGATGAGCGGATGGAGATTGCCGTCGCCCGCGTGGAAGATGTTGGCCACGTCGAAACGGTATTTGCGGCAGATCCAGCCGATCTCGTCCAGCGCCTTGGGCAATTGGGACAGCGGGATGACGCCGTCCATGCAGATATAGTCGGAGATCTGGCCGATGGCGCCGAACGCCGCCTTGCGGCCCTTCCAGATCAGCGCGGTCTCTTCCGGGCTCTGGCTGCGGCGCAGGCTCGTCGGCAGGAAGTCGCGGGCGATGTCCTCGATCTTCTCCAGGAGATACTCGATCTCGTCCTCGGAGCCTTCGACCTCGACGATCAGCGCGGCCTCGGCGTCGAGCGGATAGCCGGCGGGCACGAAATGCTCGCAGACATGGATCGCGGGACGGTCCATGAACTCGATGGCCACGGGCACGATGCCGGCGGCGATGATGGCGGCGACGCAGGACGCGGCGGCCTCTGTCGAGTCGAAGCCGATCAGGATGGGCTTCGAGCCTTCGGGAGCGGCGAGCAACCGCACCGTCGCCTCGGTGACGACGCCAAGCTGGCCTTCGGAGCCGGTGATCAGCGGCAAGAAGTCGTAGCCCGGCGCGTCCAGATGCTTGCCGCCGAACTCGACGATCTCGCCGTCCATCATGACCATGCGCACACCGAGCAGGTTGTTGACGGTGACGCCGTATTTCAGGCAATGGGCGCCGCCGGAATTGGTGGCGATGTTGCCGCCCACGGTGCATGCGATCTGGCTCGACGGGTCGGGCGCGTAGAAGAAGCCGTGCTTCGAGGCGGCCTCGGTGATGGCGATGTTGGTCAGGCCCGCCTCGACCCGCGCCACACGGTTCGAGGGGTCGATCTCGATCACCTTGTTCATGCGCGACAGGCAGAGCACGACCGCGTCTTCCAGCGGCAGAGCGCCGCCGGCGAGCGAGGTCCCCGCTCCGCGCGGCACAACCTTGACGTGGTTCTCGTGACAGAAGCGCAAGATCGCGGAGACTTCCTCGGTGCTGCTCGGCAAGACGACGGCAAGCGGCAGGCAGCGATAGGCGGTCAGCGCGTCGGATTCGAATGTGCGGCATCCCTCCTCGTCGGCGATGAGAGTCGCCTCCGGCACCAACCTTTTGAGCTGCTTCACGATATCGTTCCGCCGGGAGGTCACCCCGCGGTCCGGATCGGGAAGGATCAGTGGGGACATGTGTGCGGCTCCAAGCCGTCGAGAGTGGCCATTTGGGTCAAAGAGCTCCGGCTAGTCTTTCGCATGGGCGCGGGATGCGGGCAATACGGGCATGCCGACCGCGCCCAAATAGGGCTCAATGTGGAACGCTTCAGGGCGCTCCATGTTACGGTGATGCCAGGCGGCCCTTTTGGCTCCCGGTACGCTCACAAGAACGGGCCCCAAAGGGGCGAAAACTCCAGTCTGGGCAGCTTATCAAGGAGAACGGAGATGAGGAAACTTGGGTTGTGTTGGCTCGGGTTCGCGACCGCTTTGATCGCCCTCGCCGGCCCCGCATCCGCCGCAGGCGACGCCGAGGCGGGCAAGGCCGCCTTCGCCAACAAATGCGGCATTTGCCATCAAGTGGGGCCTGACGCCCAAAACCTGGTCGGTCCCGAACTCAACGGCGTCGTCGGCCGCAAGGCCGCGAGCGTCGAAGGCTTTGCCTACTCGCCTGGGATGAAGAAGCTCGGCGAGGAGGGTTACACCTGGACGGAGGCGCATATCGATCCTTGGATCGAGGATCCGAAGGCGCTCCTGCCGGATTCGCCCATGGCCCTCGCATTTCAGGGAATTGCCGACGCGGACGAGCGGGCGAACATCATCGCCTATCTGAAAACGCAGAAATAGGCGGAGTCAGCGCGCGGCGGGCTGTTGCCCCGCCGCCGCCGGCTGCGCGGCTTGAGGCGCGGGCCCCAGCCGGGTTTGTTCGGCGCCCGCCTCGAACCTCTCGATGTCTTCCAGCACTTCCTTGAAGAAGTAGTCCCGCACGCCCTCCTCGCGGGCGATCTGGCCCCAAGCCTCGCGCAAGGCTTCGAGCACGCCGCCCGGCCAGGGCAGCACGCGCACCCCGTCCTGGTTGGTCAGGGCGGCAAGCGCCGAGGCTTGCAAGGTGGCGCTTTGGGAGAGCGTGGTCTGCAGCCTCTCGCCGCAGGTGGTCTCGATCAACGCCTGGCGCTCGGGCCCGAGCTTCGCCCAACGGTCCTCATTGATGAGAAGCTCGAACACGGTGGCGGGCTGGTGCCAGCCGGGCATGTACAGGTGCTTGACGACCTCTTGCAGGCCGAGCGTGCGGTCGACCGCGGGCGTATAGATTTCGGCGGCATCGACCTTGCCGTCCTTGAAGGCTTCGATCAGGCCGCTTCCGGGCACGAGCACGGGCACCACGCCGAGCCGCGACATCACGCGTGCGCCCAGCCCGAAGATGCGCATGCGCAGGCCCTCTAGGTCCTCCTTGGAGGTGATCTCCTTGGCGAACCAGCCGCCCGACTCGGCGCCGCCGAAGCCGCAGGGAATGACATGCACCTTCACCCTCGCCTGGTCGTACATCTCTTGATAAAGCGCCCGGCCGTTGCCCCGATTGAACCAGGCGAGGTAGCCCTTGGCGTCCGGGCCGAAGGGATAGCCCCCGAAGAGGCTCGCCGCCGGCACTTTCGCGGCCCAGAAGCCCGCCGTGGCGAAGCCGGCATCGACCTTGCCGTCCGAGACCTTGTCGAGGATCTCGTGGGGCACCGTGCCGTCGCCAGGCTCCTTGAGATCGAGCTTCAGGGTGCCTTTCGACCCCTCCTCCAACGCTTTGGCAAGCTGCCGCGCGGGCGCGCCCAGGCCCGGGAGGTGCGTGCCATAGACCATGGGCGTGACTAGCGTGACCGTGTCGGCCGCGGCTGCGCCCCCTTGAAGGAAGAGGGCGAGCAGCGCGGCCTGAACCCTTACGAGAATGCTTGTGACTGCCGGCTTTGTCATACCCTCGCCATGCCTGGAAACTCGGGCCGGAGCTTGACCGGAAGGCCTAAAGACCTCAAGCCCGTGTGGGAAAGTCTTGAGGCCCGGCCGCATCCCCTTGCTTCCGTTTGGGTAAGCCTTCGGCTATGGTTCAGCGCACTTTCCCGATGTGCATGAAGTTCTTAGTCTAGGCCAGGGCCTAGTACGGGGTCGGCCGTATGAATCTCGCCGTTTGGCTGATCGAGCGCCACCGCTGGTTCAAGCGGACGCTGCTGATCATCAACGACTTCGCGATGCTCGCCATCGCGTTGTGGGGCGCCTATTCCTTGCGCCTCAGCCAGTTTTACGTGCCCGAGACCTGGCAGATCTTCCTGCTCATGCTGGCCGCGCCCGTGGTCGGCGTCCTCGTGTTCTATTGGCGCGGGCTCTACAAACTCGTGACCCGGTTCATCGGTCCCGAAGGCACCACGCAGATCTATACGGCGGTGTTCATCGCCGCGGTGCTTTGGGCGCTCATCGTCCTGATGAGCGGCATCAAAGGGCAGCCGCGGTCCGTCGTCGTCATTTATGCCTTGATCGCCGCCGGCCTCATTCGCCTCAGCCGGCAATGGGCTGCCTCGCTGCTGCTCAAGGCCGCGCCCCAGTTCAAGCCCATCCGGTCCGATCAGCGGAAGAACGTCATCATCTACGGCGCGGGCCCGATCGGCATCCAACTGCTTCGCGCGCTGAACGAGACCGGCGGCTATCGCGCCGTCGCCTTTATCGACTCCAACACGTCGCTGGCCGGCCAGGTGGTGCACGGCGTGAAGGTGCTGCGGCCCGAGAAGATCGGCAAAGTCATCGCCGACGAAAACGTGGATGAGGTTCTGCTCGCGACGCCCTCGGCGTTGCGCGGCGAACGCCGCCTTGCCTTGAAGGCGCTCGAAGCCTTCCCGGTGACGGTCAAGACGCTGCCGGCGCTGGAGGAGATCGCCTCGGGCCGGGTGGAGGTGAGCGATCTGCGCCCGATCGACGTCGAGGATCTTCTCGGCCGCGATCCGGTGGCCCCCGACTTGGAGCTGCTGACCTCGCAAGTGCACGGCAAGGCCGTGATGATCACCGGCGCGGGCGGGTCCATCGGCTCGGAGCTTACCCGCCAGTTGCTGCGGCTCGGGCCGAAGACGCTCGTGCTGTTCGACGTCTCGGAAGCGGCCCTGTACGAAATCTCGCTGGAGATCGAGGGCATCCAGCGGCGCCTGCAAAAAGAGGGCGATGGCGCCGGAGCCGTGACGACCGTGGTGCAAATCCTCGGCTCGGTGCTCGACCGCAAGCTCGTGACGCGCACCATCGAAACCTACGGGGTCGAGGTGATCTATCACGCCGCAGCCTACAAGCACGTCCCGATCGTCGAGGTGAACCCGTTCGCCGGATTGCAGAACAACACGTTCGGCACGCTGGTGGTCGCGGAAGCCGCCAAGGAGCTCGGCGTCGAGCGCTTCGTGCTGGTGTCGAGCGACAAGGCGGTGCGGCCGACCAACATCATGGGCGCGAGCAAGCGCCTCGCCGAGCTGATCCTGCAGGCGCTCGCCCTGGATAACGGGAGCACCATCTTCACCATGGTGCGGTTCGGCAATGTGCTCGACTCGTCGGGCTCCGTGGTCCGGTTGTTCCGCAATCAAATCCGAGCCGGCGGCCCGGTGACGGTGACCCACCCGGAGGTGATCCGCTATTTCATGTCGATCCCGGAAGCCGCGCAGCTTGTCATCCAGGCCGGCGCCATGGCGACCGGCGGCGAGGTCTTCGTGCTGGAGATGGGCACCCCGGTGAAAATCGACGACCTCGCCCGCACCATGATCCGTCTCTCCGGGCTCGACGTGCGGGACGAAGGCCATCCCGACGGCGACGTGGATATCGAATATGTGGGCTTGAGGCCCGGCGAGAAGCTCTTCGAGGAGCTGCTCATCGGCGAGAACGCCACCGGCACGAACCACCCGCGCATCTTCAAGACCTCCGAGCCGATCCTGCCCTACGAGGAACTGCTCGCGGCGTTGGAGCGTGTCGAGGACGCCATCCAGCAGGTGGACCTCGCCGAGCTCCAGGACATGCTACGCACCACCGTTGAAGGCTACGTGCCGGCAGGCGCGGTTCACGCGGTCGCGGCCGGCAAGGACGAGTGGCAGCCGGCATCGCGGACGCTGCACTGAGCCTATGTTCGAGGCCGATTTCGCTTCCTGCGTCGCCGTCGTGGCCGCCAGCGCCGTCCTCAGCGCGGGGCTGATCTTTCTGCTGAAGCCCCTGCTCTCCCGCCATTTGCTGGCGCATCCCAACGAGCGCTCCTCGCACGCCACCGCCACGCCGGAAGGCGCCGGCTACGGGGTGATGGGGGCGCTGCTTGCGGTCTGCGCGGGTCTCCTGCTGTTTGCCACGCTGCCGCCACCGAGCCTGGTCCCCGTGCTGGCGGGTGCGGCCGTGCTGACCGTGGTCGGCGGACTGGACGATGCCCATGCGCTCGCCGTGTCGTGGCGCCTGCTGGTACAAGCGCTCGTTGCCCTCGGTGTCGTGCTGCTCCTGCCGCAAGACTTCCGCCTGCTGCCGGATCTGTTGCCGCTTGGCGTGGAACGCGCGCTTCTGGTGATCGGCGTGGTCGGCTTCGTGAACGCCATCAACTTTCTGGACGGCCTCGACTGGATGACCGTCGCCCAGGTCGTGCCCATGACGCTCGGCGTATCGATCTTGTGCGGGCTCGGGGTCGTGCCGGTCAGCATCGGGGTCCTGGCGCTGGCCCTGCTCGGCGCGATGCTCGGCTTCGCGGCGTTCAACAAGCACCCGGCGCGGATCTTCCTCGGCGACGCGGGCAGTCTGCCGATCGGCCTGGTGCTCGCCTACATGCTCATCTACGTGGCGGAGGCGCATATCGTTTCCGCCATCCTGCTCGCGCTCTATACGCTCGCCGACGCCGCGCTGACCTTTTTTCGCCGCTTACGGAACGGCGAGCGGGTGTTCTCGGCGCATCGCTCGCATTTCTATCAGCGTGCGGTGACGCAAGGCTTGCGCGTGCCGCAAGTCACGGCGCGGGTTTTCTGGCTCGGACTGTGGCTGATGACGCTGGCCATAACGGCGGCCCTGGCGCGGACGATCGCCGTGGATATCAGCGCGTTCTTGATGGGTCTCGCCGGCGTGTGGTTTGTGCTGTTCAATTTTACGAAAGGACGCTGATGACGAAGCGCGTTCTCATCACCGGGGCCTCCGGCTTCATCGGTAAGGCGCTCGTCACCGCGCTAGCCAGACAAGGCCACGCGGTGCGGGCGGCGGCGCGCGATCCCGCGCGCATCAGCGCCGCGAGCGACGTGGAACGCGTGGCGATCCCCGATCTCGTGGGCTCGCTGGACTGGTCGCCCCTTCTGGCCGGCGTGACCCATGTCGTCCATCTCGCCGGCATCGCCCACGCGCCGGGCACCCTGCCCGACGACGTCTACACGCAGATCAATGCCGAAGCCGTCGGCACACTGGCGAAGCAAGCCAAGGGAAGGGTCGAGCGGCTCGTGCTGATGTCGTCGGTGCGCGCGCAAGTGGGGATTTCGGCGGAGCACACCATCACCGAGGCGGACAGGCCCGAGCCCACCGACACCTATGGCCGCTCCAAGCTCGAGGCCGAGCGGCTGCTGACGGCGAGCGGCGTGGGCTACACGGTGCTGCGCCCGGCCGTGGTCTACGGCAAAGGCGTGAAGGGCAACATCGCCGCGCTCGCCACCATCGCCAAGACGCCGATGCCGCTGCCCTTCGGCGGGCTCGACAACGAGCGTTCCCTGCTGGCGCTGGAGAACCTGGTCTCGGCGGTGGCGCATGTGCTGGAGACGCCGCAAACGGAAGGCGAGACCTATCTCGTGGCCGACGCGAGGCCGATCAGCGTGGCCGACATGGTTGCCGCCATGCGCGAGGGCCTCGGCAAGCCGCCGCACCTCGTCAGCGTGCCGCAAGGCGCGGTCAAGCGCCTGATGAAATCGTTCGGCCGCGAAGCCGATTGGGAGCGGGTCTCCGGCCGCTTCGTAATCGACGCCTCGAAACTCATGGCGACCGGCTGGCAGCCAAGCGTCGAGACCCGTGACGGCATCGTGCGCATGATGCGCGCGGAAAACGGCGCCGCACATTAGCGCCCGATCAAACGATCATAGAGCGCGACGGTCTCCTGGCCGATGGCACGGGACGAGAATTTCGTCTCCGTGAGGTGGCGGGCGGCCTTGCCGAAACGTTCGCGCAAGCCCTCGTCCTCGGCGAGGCGCAGCATCGCTTTTGCCAGCGCGTCCGCATCGTCGACCGGCACGAGTATGCCGGTCTGATCGGGAATCGCGATCTCGCGGCAGCCGGGCACGTCGGTCGCCACCATGGCGCGGCCGCAGGCGGCCGCCTCCAGCAGGCTCTTGGGCAGCCCTTCGCCGCCGCGCGAGGGCTGGACGGCGAAGTGCGCTTGGCTCCAGACCTCACGCACGTCCGCCACGTGGCCGAGCCAGATAATGCCATAGAGGCTCGCAAACTCGCGCAGCTGCTCGGGCACGAGCGAGCCCGGGTTCTCCGGATCGCAATCGCCGGCGAGCAGCAGGCGGAGCTTCGTGCCGTCTTCGGTCGCGCGCCGGTAAGCCTCGATGAGCGTCATGACACCTTTATGCTGAAGCATACGCCCGACAAACGCGGCGGTGACCGGCGGCGGCGGCTCGGGAAGCGCCCGGTACTTCTCGATGTCGACCCCGGAGCCAGCAATGATGACGATCTGACCGGAGGGCACGCCGAGCGCGTGCACGAAGTCGCGGTCTTCCGGGTTCTGCACGACGGTGCAGCTCTGCGACCGCCGCAGCAGACGTCCGAGGGCGAACTCGACGATCTTGCGGGTGAAGGCGCTCGATCCGCTGCCGTCCACGAACAGCGCCCCGAGGCCGGTCAGGCTGTTGACCACCGCCGTCTCGCCGAAGCCCAGACCGGCGATGCTGCCGAGCAGGACCGGCTTGAGCGCGACGTTGTGGACGATGTCCGGCTTCAGCTCCCCGTAGAGCGCTCTGAGCTGACGCACGGCGGCGAAGCTGTCGCGTAGCGAAAGGCTGCCCCGGCTCCAGGCGAGCGGATGGGGCACGAAGCCTTCGGCCTCGATCCCAGCCTTGCCCTCCCGGATCCGCGCGGCCACATGGACCTCGAACCCGGCGGCCTTGGCGGCCCGCGCCATGGGCAGACGGTGGGACAGGAAGTACCAGTCTTCGGTGACGACGTAGAGGATTCGCGGGGCCATGACGGATCGCTTTTATCCGCATGCGACCGCCGCGGCAATTTTTGGTGCGTCGTCAAGGCTTTTGGGGCGGAAAGCAGGGTGTTGCGGTCAGGCAACGCCTCTTTGGCTGCACCGGGAGAACGCCGATCCACGTCTGGCATAGAGCGGCAAATCACGCTAGGATTGCGCCAATTGAGCGAAAAACGCGGCTTAGAGGGAACAATGAGAATACGAGCTCTTGTCCTAGCGCTTTGCGGCGCCGCTGGTCTGGCTTTGCTGCCGGCGGGCGCGCAGGCTTTCGAAATTCAAGGCGAGGATGCGGAGTTGCCGCAGAGCCCGGCCGAGGCCCTTGGCCTGAACCCGGTCTATACGCTGCCGCAGTTCGAGGGCAGCTCGCTGGCCATGCCCTATGCGAGCAGCCCTAACGACACCGGTTTCGTGTCGGATTACGGCAATTCGATCGCGATCCCCGCGCCCGGTCTGAGCCAACCGACCCCGGCGTGGCAGTCGAGCCCGTTTTTCCGCTAGGCCGTTTCCATCTCATAAATTGCCGGATTGTCGGAGCGTGCGGCTATGCGCGTGAGTTGCGGCGCCTGGCTTATTGCGCGAGCTCTTGTTTCAGCGTCGCGATCATTCGTTTAAGACCCTCGTTGTCCGGCTCGATCGCCGCGAGCTTTTCGGCATAGCGCAGCGCGGCGGCCGGATCGCCGTCCGCGCGCGAGAAGTTGATCAGCGCCAGCAACGTGTCGCGGTCGCCGGGATGCCGCTTCAGGCTCTCCTCCAACACCGCCATCGCCTCGGCCCGCTTGCCGATCGATTCGAGCCCAACCGCATAGACATAGGCATAGCGGGCGCGGTCGGGCTCCAACGATGCGGCCATGCGGAGCTCTTCGACGGCCTCGTCGGGCTTCTTGAGACGCACCAGCGCCAGGCCAAGCGCGTAGTGCAGCCCGCCATCGTCCGGGGACACCTCGAGCGCCTCGCGCAGAACCGCGACGCCGTCTTCATCGCGGCCGCTCTGGCGGTAGAGATCGGCGAGGTTGACGGCGGCCGGGGCGAAATGGGGGCTCAGACGCAGCGCCGCGCGGTATTCGGCTTCTGCCTCGGCGACCTCGCCTTTGCGGGCATAGTAGTGGGCGAGCAGCGCGCGCGATTCCGGCCGGTCGGCATTGAGGGTTTGGGCCGCGACGAATTCCTCTTCCGCTTTCGCGAGCCGCGCCCGGTCGCGTTCTGAGAGGCCTTGACTAGGCGTGCCGGCGAGCAGCAACGCGGTCTCAATGCGCACACCCCGCACGGGATCGTCGAGGAGCGGCGCGATCAGAGGCCAGAGCTGGTTGGGCGGCGCCGTCTCCAAATGATCGAGGGCGGCGAGACGCACCAGAGGATCGGGGTCTGCAAGCCCCTCGCGCACCACGTTTGCCGTTTCCCTGGACGGATAGGCCGCGAGCTCCTGAAGGGCGCTGGCGCGGGCGAAGGCCGGTGTGCCCTTGTCGGCGGCCACGTTTGCGAGAAGCGTCGCCGCGTCCGGGGCACCGGACCAGGCCGCATGAAAGGCCGGACCGAAGTCTTGGAAGCCCTTGCGCTCCGGACCGTACCACTCCTCGATGGCCGCAGCCGCCCAACCGGCAGACTTGTCCGTGTGGCAATCGGTGCAGGCATTGTCGACGCCGAGGCTCTCGGACAGGTCCGGGCGCGGCACGCGAAAGGCATGATCGTGGCGTACGTCGATGACCATGAATTTCCGCGCCGGCATGTGGCAGGCAACGCAAGTCGGCGCGTCGGCGCCCTCGTGATGCGTGTGACTGACTTCCGCGTAGCTGCCGGCATGGCATTGCAAGCACACCTGGTCACCCTTGGCACGAAGCTTGGCGCTGTGCGGGTCGTGACAGTCGCTACAGGTGACGCCCGCGGCAAACATCTTGGACTGCTTGAATGAGCCGTAATTATAGACCTCGTCCAGCATCTGCCCGTCCGGCTGATAGAGCCCGCGCGCCAGGAGTGAAACCTGATGGCTGTCCGACAGCGGCCTGCCCGGCGCGAAGGCTTCGGAGATGATGCCGCGCCGCGCATGGCAGCGGCCGCACATCTCGACTTCTTTGCGCAACCGCTCGGGCTGCGTGCTGCGCTGGGGCTGACCGGTCGGCCCATCGCGCGTCCAGGTGACGCCGCTCCGCTCATCGAAGCGCGCCAACAGGCCCATCGCGTTGTCGTCCTTGCCGAACGGCGACCACGCTTTCGCCCAAGCCACGTGAGCCGAGCCCTCGCCGTGACAGGCCTCGCAGCCGATGCTGATCTCCTTCCAGGTCGTGTGGAAGCTGTCCGTCTTCGGGTCGTAGTTCTTGGCGACGCCGGTCGAGTGGCACTCGGCGCACATGAAGTTCCAGTTCTGGTTCAGCTTGGTCCAGTGGAGCGGATCGTCATGGCCGATATGCTCGTCAGGATAGAGGTGGAACCAGCGCTGGCCGCCCTCCTCCTTGGTCCGGCTGTCCCAGGCAATGGTCAGCGCCTGAACGCGTCCGTCCGGAAACTCGATGAGATATTGCTGCAAGGGCTCGAGCCCAAAGGTGTACTTGACCTCGAACGTAGCGAGCGTCCCGTCCGGCCCGTCGGTCTCCACATAGAACTTGCCGTCCTTTTTGAAGAAACGCGATTTCGTGCCGTAATAATCGAAGGTGGCATCGTCGAAATCACCGAACACGGTCTCGTCGTTCGCGTGGGCCATGGCGTGGGCATGCTGCGACGGGCCCCACAAGGCGGCTTGGTCCTGGTGGCAGGAGACGCAGGTCTCGGTGCCGACGAAGGCAAGGTTCTCAGGAGCCAATTCCACGGGCTTCGAGGGCGCGCGCGCGAGATAGTCCAGCCCGAGCCCCGCCGCGACGACCACGACGGCCGCGAGCCCGGCGGCGATCCACAACCTGAACTTATGGCGTGGCGGCGCGACGGCGCCTTCGTTCTCGGGCGCCTTGGACTGGGCTGCGAGCGGCTTCGAAGCCTTTGCCCGCGGCGAGGATTTGGATCTGCGGCGCGCCACCGTCTCTCTCAAGCTTCCGTTGGGGCTCGCAGGGAAGCGCGAAGGCGCCGGCAAGTCCACACCCCAAAGTCGTCGTCCTGTCGCCTTGATGCGGCCCTCACGGGAACCCAACGATCGGCATGATCGTTTAGGCCCTGCCGAATCCAACTCAGAGGGGGACCGTCAATGCGTGACATCCGGGAAGACTTACAAGAGCGCATCAATTTCCTCACCAACCAGATGAGCTCCGCGCGCGCCGCGTTCGATCGTGAGGTCGAACAGATCGAGAAGGAGCATGAGAGCAAACTCAAGGGTTTGAAGGCCACGCTTGAGGCCGTGAATCGGCTCATCGGCGCCGAGGCAAAGCGCCTCGGCAACACGGCGGACGTGCCCAAAGCGCAGCCGCAACCGCAGGCCCCGAAGGCCGAGCAACCTAAGCCGCCCAAGGCCCGGCCCCGGATACCCCTCGCCGATTTGATTGGGCTCCAACGCGCCAGCTGAGGCTTGGAACGGCGGGCAGTTGGAAGACCCGCCCGCCGTTACCCGTATTCCGCTTAGAGACCGTCCACACAGTCGCCGGTCAGGGCGAGCGTCGCGTCCCCGGTCGTGATGCCGGCGTGGAACTTGCCCGTCTTCATTGAGATGGCTGCACTGAAAGACCGAGGCGAGATTTCGTTGCGGCCGATGCCGTGCAACAGAACGATGTCGCCGGTCTCCACCATCTCCTTGATATCGATGTCAGTCGGGTCCTTCTCCAGATCGTCCGAGGTCATGACTTTCTTGTCGAAGTCGAGTTTGAGCACGGGCGGGAGGTTGACGGAGTCGTTGGTGACGCGTTGGCACCCCTCGACATCGACGCATTCGAAAATATCGGTGAAGGCGCACATAAAGGTGCCCTCGGCCGCCGAGACGGAAGCCGGCACGGCGAACAGGCAGAGGAGCCCAAGCCCCGCTTTAGAAATCATCGATCGCATGGTTTGGCTCCTATCTAGCAACGGCGTAACCGCGGCCTTCAAGGCAAAGCGCCCCGGCCCGGAGGTAACTATCGTAAAGCTCGGCGAGACGACGCCTGTCGGCGCGCGTGGTCGCACCTCCGAACGCGCCGGATCCCCAGCGCGGATCCGAGCCGCCGGCCGCGACGTCCATCGCGCCCGCGACCTCGAAGATCGTCCTGGTTCTGACGCCGGCCTGTTGGGCCGCGAAGATGGCCGACGGATCGAAGCCGCTTTGCTGGATTGCCCATTCGTTGCAAGCCGCGCGATCCTTGTTCTCCTGTTCCGGGGTCACGCCTTCCTTGTAGATCAACAGAGCCCGGCCACTTCCCAGCTGGGCCTGCACGTAAGACGCGGTTGCCCCGGCCGCCAACACGGCGAGCGCGCAGCAACATAATAGATGACTCATTCGCTTCATTGGGGTTCCTCTCCTTGATGAGCGTGGAGATACTAGCTCAAAACGAAGCGGGCGGCTCAATGCTGAACCGCCCGCTGAATGGCCTAGTTGCCTGTGGGCAGCCCGATGCTGAACCCGTCCTTCGCAAGTTGCTCTTGGAGAGACTTGAACAGCTGGTACTTCGAGATGGTGATCGGACCCGTATAGGTCTCGCTCTGTAGCTTGCGCGGCGGATATTTCACGTAGGTCTTCATCAGCTTCGCCACGGACTCGTTGGCCGGGACGACCGCCCAGGTACTCTCCGTGAACGTGGTCATGAAGATGTCGTAGCGCTCCTGCGGGTCGGCCAACAGATCGAACACCTGCGGCACGGTGGCCACATACTCGCTGGCACCTTTCCAGCCGAGATTGGTGTCGACCGCGAGACCGCCCGTTGCCGCGCCGTCGGCGCCGCGGAGATTGAAGACGTACTTGAACTGGTCCACACGCACCGCGCCCGGCGACAGCTCATCCTCCGTGAAGTAGAACCAGGCCGGACGATCCGACTTGCCCTTCCCAGTCCAGACCGGCGTCATGTCGTAGCTGTCGAAGATGATCGGCTGACCGTCGCGGTCCTCCTTCGGCAGGTCGACGCCGGCCACGGAGGCGAAGGTCGCCATCAAATCGAGCGTGCCGAGGACATCGTCGCTCCTGGAACCGCCTTCGACCTTGCCGGGCCAGCGCACCATGGTGGGAACACGATTGCCGCCTTCGCGGACCGTGCCCTTGGTGCCCCGGAACGGCGTGTAGCCGGCGTCGGGATAGACGTCCTGCCAGGCGCCATTGTCCACCGTGTAGAAGACGATGGTGTTCTCGGCCAAGCCCAGCTCGTCGAGCTTCTTCAGGAGATTGCCGACCCGCGTATCGAGCTCCACGACGGCATCGGCATATTTCGATTTCGAGATCGACTTATGCTCGAACTCCGGCGCCGGCATGTTCGGCTGGTGGTTCTTCATGAAGTTGACGTTGATGAAGAACGGCTTGTCGGACTTGGACGCCTCGTCGAGGAACTCAAGCGCAGCCTTCTCGACATATTC
>CAYWIA010000032.1:0-7618 GCA_964458245.1 uncultured Methyloceanibacter sp.
GGATGAAGAAGGGGCGGTAGGTGGCCACTTCGACGGTGACCTTGGCGTCCTTGATATATTTTTGCCGGAGCCTGCCGGCGGGAGGCTGGACGAAGACGCTCTCAGAGCCCGCTTCGACCAAGTCCGTGCCTGGGCCAAGAAGCATGGCGTGGCCGGCAACCGACTCATCCTCGGCGAGTTTGGCGCCATGGCGGAGAGCGGCTGGCACGGCGGCGCACTCGATGCGCACCGGTTCCTCTGGCTCGATGCGGTGCGGCGCGAGGCGGATGCGCTCGGTGCGGCATGGGCCTACTGGGAGTACGCAAATCCGCACGGTATGAGCCTGATGTCCCCCGACGAGACGAGGCGTCCGGACCGTATTGCGCTTATCGCCCTCGGCTTGGCGGAAGATCCCGTAAGCACCGGAAATTAGCGCAGTCTCGGACGTTGGACGCTCCGGCGCGGCCTCCCGTGTTTGTCACCCTCCGATTATGTCGGCGAGCAGGGTCCGCAAGGCGTTTCACAGCGGCGTCCCGTGGGCCTATAGTCCGCCCCGGGAAGGAGACGTTTCGGTGAAAGCGCTCAACCAAGGAGAAGCGTCTTAATGCGGAAATTCGGTATCGTGTTGGCTGCCGGTGCGGTGTCCCTGATGGGATCGTTCGGCCTGACCCAGGCTCAATTCATGTTCGATCCTGCCGTCCATCATCTGGAGGACATGGAACCCCTCGTCCTCGGTTCGGAAGACAACAATTTTCACATGGAGCCTAAGGAGTACCGGCTGAAGGTCGGCCAGGGCTATCGCTGGGAAATAATGGCGGAAACGGATTTTGAGTACGGTGTCATAGCCCCTGAGTTCTTTCGCAATATCTTCATCCGCAAGCTCGAAGCGGAAGAGATCGAAATCAGCACGCAGACGCTCGAAAAAATTTCGTTCGAGGATGTCGGCGAGGTGGAACTGGTATTTGTCGCCATCCGGCCCGGGACCTACGAGTTCGGTGTCCAGAATATGAAAGAGCGGGGCATGGTGGGCAAAATCATCGTCGAGGCGGACAGCGACAACTAGGCTGACTGTCTCAAGACCAAGACCCAAAAAAGGGCTGGGCGTTCTATTGGCCGCGTCCCTGGGAGGGCGCTTCACGGGAGGGCAACGCCGTGGATGAAGTAGAGAAGATTATCTCACGGCTGAATGGGGTGGACCCGGAGCGGCCCTATTTCGATCCTCTCGCGGTCGAGGAAGCCCTGCGCCGGCATGCGAGGCTGATCGGCTTTCGCGACGTGTCCTTCACCTGGGCGATGGGACCTCGGCAAGCCAATGGCGAGCTCGAAGGGGTCGACTTCGAGAGTCCGGAGGCCTCCCGCTGGCCCTTGACCATGCAGGCCATGCAAGATCAGGCCGTGGCCGAACTCCAGCGTGACGAGGCTGTGTGGCAAGCCTATCAAGAGGCTCAACGCGCGGCGGAGGAGCGGATCGCTCAGGCGCTGCACCTTGAGCTCTTCCGCTTGACGCTCTTCAATCTGCTGTCGGGTGAGGCGGGCCAGCAAGGCCACAACGTGGCTTCTCTGGTTTCTGCCGCCTTGCGGGACGTCATCGCCGGCGCGAGCGTGGAGAGCGAGGCTCTCGAAGATCTGAACGATGCCTATCTGCCCTTCGCGGACGCTTTCATGGCGGGTCTCGGCTCTTTCTGGATCGTCGGTGAGCGGTTCGTCTGCTTACCTCTGCCGCGCCTGGCCCTTGAAAGCGGGGCGCTTGTCAGCGACGGCAGTCCCGCCGCCGTCTGGCCGAATGGCGAGGCTTACGCCAATGGGGACGAAGGCCTTATTCCCGTTCTACAATCGGTGGAATGGTAGCGTCAGACGTGCCGAGCGCTGACGCAAAACAAGCTGTGGGCTTGTGGAAGGAGGCGAAGATGCGTGAACGTCCTACGCTTGCAATCGTGACGGCCGCTGTCGGTACCGGATTCCTGTTTCTCGCCGCGATACCTCAATCCGCCCAGGCAAAAATCAAATGCCAAGGCATCTTCCAGGTTATGAAGGACGGGCCGATCGCGACGCCCTATTGTCAGGATTTGGAGATTGCGCGGGTGGCGCGCAGCTACGGCTGGAAAGTCACCGACGCTCAGGTCCGCAACGATCCCTTGAAGAAGGTCCAAATCTGCCAAGCGCTCGGTGGCGATACGCGCCTGACGGGCGCGTGCGGCGCATATTCACGCGACCTGTATCGCTAATCCCCGTTCACCCGGCTGGTCTCGCTCACGCGGTGGAGGCTGCGACTTTTGCTTTCGGCAGGGCGTGCGCCTCCCGCCCGTCCTCCAGGTAGAAGCTACGGATCGTACGTAAGCCGTCGTCGAGCACGTAAACGAGTGGTTTGCCGGTCGGGATTTCGAGATGGGGAATATCCTCATCCGAAATGCCGTCGAGATATTTCACGAGTCCGCGCAGGCTGTTGCCGTGGGCCGAGATGAGCGGCGTGCGTCCGTCCATCAGAAGAGGTTCGACGCGTTCCTGCCAGAACGGCAAGACGCGTGACACGGTGTCTCTCAGGCTTTCGGTCAGCGGCAGGTGTCGGCGTGGAACGCGGGCATATTTCGACTGATTGCCCGGAAAGCGCGGGTCGGTCTCGGTAAGCGCCGGCGGCCGGACCGCGTAGCTGCGGCGCCAGATGTGCAATTGCTCCTGGCCGACCTCCTCCATGACCTCGTCCCGTTTGCGCCCTTGCAGCGCGCCGTAATGACGCTCGTTGAGACGCCAGCTCCGGCGCACCGGCAGCCAGGTAAGATCGAGCGCATCCAGGACGAGCCAAAGCGTATGCACTGAGCGCTGAAGATACGAGGCAAAGCACTGATCGAACTTGATGTCGCTTTCCTTGAGGAGCGCCGCCGCCCGCTTGGCTTCGTCGATGCCGTTGTCGCAAAGGTCGACATCCGTCCAGCCGGTGAAGATGGCGTCCCGGTTCCAGACGCTTTGGCCGTGTCGCAGGAGTATTAGTCGCGGCATAGCACAGTCTCCGTCGCAGGGTGCGACCCCTTGGTGTATGAGCCTCGGCGCTCCAGAGCAAGCCTATCCGCGCCGACAGCCGCTGTTGGTCTTGGCCGTCATTTGCCCGTATTTCGGGGCTATTGCGCTGAATGACGCCCACGACTAGCGGCCGTCTTAAAACGCCTTTTCCCTACCCTGGGAATCGGTTGTAATTCGTGAATCAGCTTGCATTCGACGTGCGGAGGGGCGCTTTGCGGCTCATTTTCTCTATTCTGACGGCCATCGTCGTCCTCATCGCGGCCGTCGTCTTCATCGGCCCCATGTTCATCTCCACCGAGGAACTGCGAAATCAGCTCTTCGCGCAGGTCGAGGCGAACACCGGCTACCGGCTCCGGGTCAGCGGCCCTGTCGACATTACTTTTTTCCCCTCGCTCGATCTCGTCGCGGAGGATGTCGGGGTCGCGCAGCCCGCAACCGGCAGCGATGCCGAGTTCGCCACGGCCCAAAAGCTCAAGTTCGGCTTGATGCTGCGCGGCCTGCTTGACGGCAAGATGCGGGTGACCGAGGTCACACTCGTCGATCCGGTCATCGCCGTACCGCAGAAGACATCGGCTGTTTCGGGAGGTGCCGCGTCCGATGCCAGCCAAGGTTCGCCCGCGGGCGGTACGGGCGGGACGGCGGGTGTCGCCGAGAAGCTCAGGAACCTCACGCTCGACAAGCTCGTCATCGAGAACGGTACGGTGATCCTGCCGGCCTCCGGCGGCGAAGCGGGCAAGCGCATCGAGAAACTCAATCTCGATGCGTCGCTTCCAGGATACGACGCGCCACTGTCGTTCGAGACGAGCGCCGTCTTCGACGGCAAGGCGATGGAGGCCAACGGGTCTATTGGAGCCTTCGGCCAGTTCCTCGAAGGTGCGCCCGCCCCTGTACGGATCACGGCCTCGGTGCCGGGTATGCTTGATGCACCGGTGAGCGTGAGCGGCACGGCGTCCTACAAGAACGATACGGTGACGCTCACTCAATTCAGCGCGAAGTCCGGCGACAAGACCTTGTCCGGAACCGCGGTCTATAAAGATGACACCGCAACCTTGAGCCAGTTCACGGCCACCATGGGCCGGGACACCTTCGCGGGCAACGCGGTCTACAAAGACAACACCGTCACCGTCAATCCGCTGCGCGCCAATGTGCGCGGCACGGTGCTGGCCGGGCAGGTCTCCGCCAATCTCGCCAATCAGGTTCCCTACGTCGTCGCGGCGCTGGCTGCCAAGACCCTCGACGTCAATGCGATGACGGGAACCGCGAAGTCGAAGCCGTCGACCGGCGGCGGCGGCGGCGGCTCAAGCGGCGGCGGAAAGAAAGCAGCCGCGGGTTGGAGCAACGACAAGATCGACTTCTCGCCGCTCAAGGCGGTCAACGGCAAATTCAGCATTTCCGCCGAGCAGCTCATTTACGATCAAATCGTGGTTGCGCCGGTGACGCTGCAGGCGGCGCTCAATGGCGGCAAGCTGAATGCCACTCTGTCGAAGTTCAAGCTCTATGACGGTACCGGGGACATAGCCATCGCGATCGACGCCAGCGGAAACACGCCGGCGCAACGCGTCAAGCTTTCGCTCAACAAGTTCGATGCCTATCCGTTCCTGCGCGACACAGCCGGCTTCGAGCGGTTGCAAGGCCGCGGAACGATGTCGATGGATCTCAGCGGCTACGGGGCAAGTCAGCGGGCCATCGTGTCTGCGCTGAGCGGGAACGCCAATCTCGAGTTTGCCAACGGCGCCATACGCGGAGTCAATATTGCGAAGATGATCCGCAGTCTCGGCACGGGCGTTGTCGAGGGATGGCAAGGCAATGAAGCCGAGAAGACGGATTTCGCCTCGCTCGGCGCGACCTTTAAGGTCGCCAAGGGGCAGGCCACCACCAAGGACTTGCATCTGGTCGGCCCCCTCGTGCGCATGAACGGCGCCGGCACGGTCGATCTTCCCGGGCAGACGCTCAAATTCCGCGTCGATCCGCAGCTCGTCGCTTCGCTCGAAGGGCAGGGCGGGAAGAAGGATATGGCCGGTCTTGGGGTTCCGGTGATGATTACCGGTCCGTGGTCGCACCCGAAGTTCTACCCGGACATCAAGGGCATTCTCGAGAATCCAGCCGAGGCCTATCAGCGCTACAAGGAATTCAGCAAGGGCGTGAAGAATCTTCCGGGCCTCGATGGCACTGGCGCAGGCGCGCTTTCGAACGTGATCAAAGACGGCAAGGTCGACAAGGATGCGCTGATCGGAGGCATCGGCGGCTTGCTCGGCGGCACCCAGGCGGCGCCCACGCCGGAGACGGACGCGGCGGCCGCGCCGGACGCACAGCCAAAATCGGATAAATCCGACAAGAAAAAGTCGGCCAAGAAAAAGAAAAACAAGCAGCAGACCCAAAAGCTCGACGCCGAGGACGCGGCCAAGCAGCTCCTGGATAATTTCCTCACCGGCCAGTAGGGCGCCGCCCGCAGGGCGAGAATTCGTCCGTTTGACAAGTCTCGCGTGCGCGATACGCTCGCCCGATGGGCTCAATTCTCGACATGTGCCGGGACGCGCCGCTGCTGAAATTGGCGCCCGGCTCGGTGCTATTGCCCGAAGGCCAGACGTCGGGTCACCTCTATGTGCTCAAGTCGGGCTCCATAGAGGTGCTGCGCGGCGAAATGCAGGTCGCCGTCGTCGAGGAGCCGGGCGCTGTGTTCGGCGAAATGTCCGTCCTGCTCAACCGGCCGCATACGGCGACGGTGCGCGCGCTGACGCCGATCGAGGTCCACGCTTTCGACGACGCTGGGAGCTTTCTCCGCTCAAATCCCGAGATCGCCTTTCATGTGGGCCGTCTCCTTGCCGGACGGCTGAATGCGGCCACGACCTATCTGGCCGATCTCAAGCGGCAATTCGAGCATCAGAGCAATCATCTCGGCATGGTCGGAGAGGTGCTGGACGTGCTGATCCATCAGCAGGATGAGGATTTCAGCCTTGGCTCGGAGCGGGAGGCGGATCCACGGCTGTGAGCCAATCCGGCAATGCCGTCAGTTTCGGCACGGGGCGCGTAAGCTCGTCTTCGAATCGGATGTATTGATTGCCGGCGGCGGAGAACCACAGCGCTTCGCCAACATTCGTATCCATGACGATATGGGCCGGCGGCGCGCCCAGATAGTGGCCGGTGTTGAAGATCCAGGTGCCACCGATGCGGTCGACCCATGAGCCGTTCTGCACGTAGGGCGCCTCATGGACGTGGCCCGACATGACGATGTCCGGCTGATATTTTTCGATCCATTTTCGCAAGGCATCGTCGCCAAAGTAGCGCTGGCCGCCCCAAGCGACCGGAGAGGCCGCCGGTGGCGCGTGGTAGATCCAAATCCACCGGCTGCGCCGCTCCTTCGCGGTCTCGGCGAGTTGCGCGCCGATCTCGGCTTGCGACACGGGGCCGTCCCACCAGGGGCACATGGTAAACAATGTGTCACCGATCGCGACCGACTCCCCGTCCGACAGCACGCCCTTATTGCGGGCGCCCAGAAGCCATTTGGCCGTCTTCTCGCCGGCGGCGTTCTTGGAATCGAGGTCGTGATTGCCGGAGCAGATCAGAAGGCGGGTCTTGGCCTCGATCCGGCTGAAATACTTCTTCACGACCGCCGCCTGAGCGCGCCCGTCCACCAGCGAGGCGAGGTCGAGATGGTCGCCGGCCATGACGACGATGTCGAAATCGCCGGCTACCTCCGCGACCCAATCGAACAGCGGCAGCGAATAATGGAGATCGGAGACGAGAAGCAGGCGCATAGCGTTTCCACCGTCAACGATTTGCTCACCTTGAGTCGCTTTGCCCGGCGACGGATGGCCGTTTGGGCCCGCAGTGAACGGATTTTTTGGAGATCACTCGTATACCGATGAGCCCCGGCGCGGAACCCCCGCCGGAAACCGTGCCAAGCAGAAACCGATGGTCCACCTGATCACACCCCATTATCAGCGCAAGAGCTTCTTTAGGCCCCGCCGGCGGAGGAACGTCTGGGGCGCCGTTCGCCGCTACCAGCTCCTGGAGTTGCTCGCTTTTACCGGTGCGATCGTCCTCGTGTGGCTCGGCGCGCATCTCGACAATGAGCGCAATACCTGGGCAGCGCCCGAACCGGCGGGCGTGGAGTCCGCCAGCGTCGACCTGATTATCGGTGTTCCGGTCGGGACGGGCCGGCCGCTTTAGCAGCAAGCACCCGTCGCTCCTCCGGGGTCCCGACGGGCTCTCCTTCGGAAGCAAGCTCACGTCGGCGCCACAAGGGCTTTCGCAAGCGCGGCGCCACCCACCAGGCGACCGGCCAAGCGAGGATCAAGCTCACCGCTACCACGAGCGGAATCAACACCCACGCGTGCTGCGACAAGGCTTCGATCGAAAGAACGAGAACGATGCCGATGCCGAACAGCACCGCATTCGTCATGCCATAAATTACGAACCCGATTCGTGATCGGGTTGAGAGGTCCGAGGTGGGATCCATGGACGTAAAACGCCCCATTCTGAACCCGCGTTCCCCTCTTGATACTTAAAGCTCTGATGAAGGTCAGCCGGACAGCGCTCTTTGCTGGGGCGTCGTGCCGGGTTAGCGGCCGCCGAACAGACCGCCCAGAATCCCGCCGCCGCCAAAGAGGCCACGGCGCTGGGG
>CAYWIA010000032.1:7718-16546 GCA_964458245.1 uncultured Methyloceanibacter sp.
CGCCGAACAGACCGCCCAGAATCCCGCCGCCGCCAAAGAGGCCACGGCGCTGGGGAGCCGGCTCCGGCTCCGCGGCGGCCGTCGCCGGCTCGGAGGACCGCTTGTTGGAAGGCTGGCTTCCGGAGGTGGCGGACCTTTGTGTCGGCGCGGAACTCGGGGCCGCTTCGACCGGCACGGTTGGCGCCGGCGCAAGCGCCGCTTCCTCGATCCAGCCGCTTGCCCCGCTTCGCACGTCTTGGATGCGGATAAAGCCGTCCTTGCGGCTGATTGGGCGGAACGGCCGTCCCGCGGGGAAGCCAAACATCGCCGATGCGGACGCCGAGGGCTCGGCCAGAACCTGGACGGGCCGATTGGAGACCAGGACCTTCCCGGCCATCGCCTCGTCCAGCGGCTCACCGACGATTTCCGGCGCGGCGGCCTCGTTGCCTGTTGACGTGTCGGGAGGGGCTACCGCAACGGTCTCCGCCCCGGGATCGCTTGGGGCCTTGTCCGAGTCGTCGAGCATCCAAAAAATGCCAGCGACGATCAGCAGGCCAACGGAAAGAATAATCCCGAGAATCTTGTGCTCGGCCATTTATGCTACTCCCTCCGGGAGATTATGGCACGGCCCGGCACCCCAATCCACCGGGTCGGTTCCGCGGAAACCCGATCTGACAGTCCGCGGCCGATTACTCGGCGCCGCCCTTTGGCTCATATTTCGCATCCCACTCAGCCCGGGCGTCGGTCAGCATTTTATGGAAGCTGCCGTCGGTGGTCAGCTTGGTGACGTCCTCGCCAAACTTCGACGCCATGGCTGCGCAAGGCGATTTCTTGGAGAACGCAACGAACATCTCGGCTGACAGAAGCGCGGGTTCCAAGGCCTCGACCTTATCCTCGATCCCGCTCTTCTCGGCCTCGGCGTCGCCTGGGTAGAAGCCGGCGATCACATAGTCCACGTCGCCCTTAAGGAGGGCTTCGAAAGCCGCGTCGATGCCGTCCGTCCGGGTGACCGTCAATTTGTCCTTCATGAAGGCGTCGAAAGCGGTGCCGTAGCTCTCGCCTTTATTGGTCGCGCCTTTCTTGCCGATGAGGTCCTGCTGGTCCTTGAAGGAGAACTTGCGGTCCTTGGCGACGAAGACCACGACCGGATCATAGATAAACGCCGGCCGGACATAGTCGAGATATTGCGCGCGGTCGTCGTTGTAATAAATGCCGACGATCATGTCCGCCTTGCCTTCGCGGGCGGCCTCTTGAGCTTCGGCCCACGTGCCTTCGTATTTGGAACTGAGCGGGACATCGAGATCCTTGGCAATGGTCTCGACCAGGGTCGGCGCTGCGCCGACGATGCGGTCGCCTTGTTTGAAGGCGATGGCCGGATATTGAGGGTGCCCCGTCGAAACGATCTGGGTGCAGGTGTCCGCGGCCAGGGCAGGGGGACTGGAAAGGGCCAGGGCAACAAGCACGCTCAGGCAGAGAGATCGGTTCATCGTCTTCGTCCTTGTTCCCGGTTTAGGATTTCTCAGATGCGCCCGGCGGGTCGCCGGATCGAACGCGGTCATCACCGCCCCTTGGCCTGGGCCTTGACCTTGTCGACCTCGGCCTGCGAGACCTTCCCGGCCTTGACCAGGGCCTGCACGCAGGCCGGCGAGAGGCTTGGGCCTGCCTTGCGCATGCAAAGGTTGAGACCGCTGGAGTTCAGGCCCCAGTCGCCGCAGAACCTCTTATAGTCGTTCACGCAGAAGGTTTGCATGTCCTTGGTGACCGTGCCGGCCTGGGCCCAGGCGGCCGAGGGGCTCGCGAGCGCGAGACATGCCATCGCGGCAAGCGCGGTCAGCGGTCCTGTATGGAATGGTATCATCTGCGCCCCCTTCTGTTCCCGGCCTACTCTTCCCACGCTGTCTCATGTTTGCGGCGGGGCGATGGCGGATTGTATTCAATTATCGACACACCGCGTCGGGTTTTGCGGTGTCGCACCCGTAGCAGGCTCGGCGAGGGCCGGGAACTCTAGCGGCAGGGCCGCCATGATCGCCCGCATCTCGTTGTAACGGGCGGGGTTGCTCGTGCTTCCCAAGACCACGCCGACAATGGTCTGGCCGTTCGGGGCGCGCCAAGCAGTCACCAGATTGAAGATGCCATTCGTGACATGAGAGCCGGTCTTGGCGCCGAGCACGCTGCCTTCGCCGAGGATTTCGAGGCTGGTCTTGAGGGTGACCCTGCGCGGCGCTTTTCCGCCGATCTGGAGCGTGCGCTCGGTGCAGGCCCAAGCGGGCAAGAGCCTGGCATCGGTGAAGACCTCCGCCGCAATGAGGCCCATATCGCGGGCCGTGGCCACGTTGGCCGGAGAAAGGCCGTAGGGATCGGCAAACTGGGCATTCTCGGCGCCCAGCGCCTTCGCCGTGGCCCGCATCTCCTCGACGAAGCGCTTCCTGGCATCGCCGCGCCTGTCCTCTCGGGCCAGCAGATCACGTCCCACATGGTCGGCGATGGCGAGCGAGGCGTCGTTGCCGGACACCAGCACCATGCCGTAGAGCAGATCCTGCAAGGTCCAGACATCGTTCTGCTTGAGACCGGCGGAAGAACCTCCGGTCAGATGCGGCCGCTCGATCTCCACCGTCTCCGACAGCCGGTCGCCCATCTGGTCCACCAGGATAAAGGCCGTGACGAGCTTGGTGAGGCTCAGGATCCGGAAAACCTTGTCCGGGTTCTTGGCGTAGAGAACTTGCCCCGTGTCGGCATTCATCACGAACACGGAGGTCGCGGTGACCTCCGGCGGGGCTACGGGTTCCTGGCTCACGGCGCTCCCCCCGAACAGTGTCATGAACGCTGCCCCGAGGCAGCCGGCCATCAGCCCATATGATGTCGTAGACCGGCTCATTGTCGCGATACCGTCACGCCCCAGGGTGCGGTGCCCGTCGGGATCGACTTGGTCACTTTCTGGCGGTCCACGTCGATCACAGATACGTCGTTGCTGTTCCCGTTCGTCGCGAATAGGAACTTCTGGTCTGGTGTGAAGGCGAGCTGCCAGACACGTTTTCCCACAAGAAGATAGTCCTCGACCTCGAATGTCTTGGCGTCAATGACCGCGACGCGATTGGCGGGACCTAGAGCCACGAAGGCTTTCGTCCCGTCCTTGGTCACGCGCACGCCGACAGGCTGGATATAGATCTGCTGCACCCCCGGAACTTCGAAATCGATGACCTTGATGATCTTTCGGGTCTTGGCGTCGATCACCGAGACCGTCCCGGCCACTTCCGAGCTCACCCATAATTGCTCGCCGTCTGCAGTGAACTCGGCGAAGCGCGGCCGCGTCCCAACGAGAACGTTGTCGGTGATCTCATAAGTCTCCGTATCGATGAAGTGGGCCATATTGGTGGTCTCCGAGGTCACCACCACGGTCTTTCCGTCAGGGCTGACGCCAACGCCTTCCGGCTCAACGCCAACCTCGACCTCCGCCAGCACCTCCTTCGTGTTGAGATCGATGACGGTGAGCAGATTGTCGTCCTCATTGGCCACGTAGATCGGGCTGCCGGAGGGATGAATATTCAGAAGCTCCGGGTCGGGTCCGGAGGGGAGTTCGGCCACGATCTGCCGCGTGCCGACGTCAAGAACCTGGACGGTGTTGGAGTCGCTTGCGCAGATGAGCACTGTCTTGTCGTCCTTGGACAGCATGATGCCGCGCGGACGCTGGCCTACGGGAATCGTCGTTAGGACTTGGAGCGTTTCGCTGTCGATGACAGTGAGGGAGTTACCTTTTTCGTTGGAGACATAGACGGTGTAGGCGTGCGCCGGGACGGCGCTCCAGCCCAGCCAGGCCGCTGCGATGAGAAATACTGCAAGGCGTGATGCTGTCACGTTTCCCTCCCCGGGACATTATGAGCAAGGCGCGGTGCCGGCTCGTTCTTATTGAAGTTTGCATTTGCTCTCCGGCGCGTCGATGCCGAGCGTATCGACCTCTTCATGCTCGTGCAGGAAGCCGGTTTGCGGCGAGGTCGACACGGGCAACTCGGGCCCTGCGATAATGATGGGCTGGCGAAGTTGGCCGTCCCATTTGCGGAAGGTGACCTTCTGTCCTTTGAACGCCGCGAGATCGAACTTGTCCCCGCGGATATAGGCATTGATGGGCGCGTAGTCTCCCGACTGGGTTCGCGATGCGGCTTCGCCCACGGCGCGAACCGCGATCCAGGCCTGGTGATCCAAGGGCAGCATGAAACGGTGGGCGAAACGTTGAAACCTGTTCTGCATCTGGGTGGCGCCCCATTGCTCGTGCGCAGGATGCCAGCTCATGGCCTCGAGGCCTGCGGTGCCGGCAACGGGGCGCGGGTCCCAAGTGCGGAACGGCAAATAAGGTCCAAAACTCCCTCGGCGATCGGCCACGATCAGCACATCGTAGTCGGGTGCGCCTTGGGTGAAGACCGGCATCTGCAGTTGGATCAGTTGCTGGCCGGTATCGGAGCGGCGCGCACCCGGCGTTACCTCATAAGGGCGCTCCTCGACGATGGTTGCGCCGAAGCGCTTGGCGGAACGCCGGATTGCTTCGAGATACTCCTTATCCTCCGGCGAGTCGCCTTTCGCCACGAGCCAGCGCTGCCACTTCTTCCAAACCAGATATTGGGCCAACGCGTCGGCAAGCATGGCGAGGTCGGGCGCGGTGTGCAGGATGTTTGCACGGCAATTCTCCTGTCGCAGTCCTACCTCCGGCGCGCTGACGTTGAAGAGCACGACGTCTTGGCCTTTGACCGAGTCCGAGAGGCGCAGGAGCACGTCGGCCGGCGCGTCCACGAGCACGAACTGGTGGCCGCTCGCGACGAGCTTTTGAAGCGCGGCGACGGCGTCTCCGCCGACCGGGACACGTTCGATGTCGAGCGTGAACTTCTGGCCGGTAAATTTCCCGGTCGTGTTGTTGTCCTTGAGCGCGATCTCCGCGCCGGCGATGCCCAAGTCTTGGGGCTTCACGTTCAGGCGCGACAGGGGAATGAGTTCTTCCACCTCCTGTTTGAGGTAGCCGATAGGAACCAAAGTGGGCTCGTCCGCTGCTGCTTTTGGCCCATCCTCCACCGCAACCGCGGGGAGTGTGCCGGAGAGACAAAAGCCCAGAAATCCCGCAATAAGCAGACTTCTCCAAGTCTGCCTCTGTGTTCCGGAAATACCGGCGGGAACGTGGAACGCCATACGATAACCTGCTGAGACACCAAAGATCTCTCGCCGAGCGAGGATGCGGCCGGGAAGTCTACCTGTTCTGACGTGGTGTACGTAGCAACTTCAACGGGAATAACAGGTACACATTGCTACGTACGTGCCGTCATCTCTTGGACTTTTGGCATGGATTTATTGACAACTTCCCGAGCCGCGCGCAGGCTTCCGGTGCGAACCCGTCTGGAGCGACCGACTAGTCAGGCCGGTTGAATCGGGTGCACCCAAGGAGGAAAACATGGGGAGCTGTAAGACAGCCGTCACGATTGTTGGCGCGCTAGCGTTGAGCCTAGCCGGAACGACTCTGGCTTTGGCTGGAGATGAAACTGAAAACGTCGCGACGACCACGACCCGGGAAGCGCCTGTGCCATCCGTGACGCAGGACATGCTGAGTGGGGCGGCGACGGACACGAAGAACAACCTTCACACCAATCTGAACTACGAGCAGACCCGGTACTATCAGGGCAAGCAGATCAACAAGTCGAATGTCGGCAAGCTGCGCCCCGCCTGGATTTTCCAAACCGAGGTCGTCGAGTCGCTGGAAACGACGCCGATCGTGGTCGACGGGGTGATGTATGTCACCACGTCGTTCAACCACGTCTACGCGATCGATGCCAAGACCGGCGAGCAGTTCTGGCACTACAAGCACAAGATGGGTCCCGTTACGACCTATTGCTGCGGTCCCAACAATCGCGGCGTCGCCATCCATAAAGACAAGGTCTATATGGGCACGCTTGACGCCAAGCTCGTCGCGCTCGACGCCAAGACCGGCAGCCTAGTTTGGGAAACGCAGATCGCTGATCCGGAGCTGGGCTACTCGGAGACGATGGCGCCGACCGCAGTCGACGGCAAGATCCTGATCGGCACCAACGGCGGTGAGTATGGTATTCGCGGCTTCGTCCGCGCTTACGATGCCGAGACGGGCAAGCAAGTGTGGAACTTCCACACAATTCCGGAGAACTCCGTTGGCGTCTGGGCGACCCATGACGCCACGGGCAAGGACATGCATCGCGATATCGAAGCCGAGAAGGCGGCGCTCAAGAAGCTGGGCGACCCCTACAAGACCCTCGGCGGCGGTGTGTGGCAGAATCCGGCTGTCGATCTCGAGAAGAAGCGAATCTACTTCGTGGTCGGCAACCCGTCGCCCGATCTCGACGGTTCCATCCGTCCGGGTGACAACCTCTATACGGACTCGCTCGTGTCGGTCGATCTCAACACAGGCGAGTATGTGTGCCACTTCCAATACATCGCTCATGACGTCTGGGATCTGGACTCCGTCAGCCCGCCGATCCTGGTCGACGTGAAGAACAAGGACGGCGAGACGGTCCCCGGCGTGATCCACGCGGGCAAGACCGGCAACGTCTATGTCCACAATCGCGACGACTGCAGCCTCATCCGCTTCTCCGAAGCGATGGTGGACCAAACCGGCATGTGGACCTTGCCGACGCCGGAAGGTGCCAAGATGCTTCCCGGCGCCAATGGCGGCGTGGAGTGGTCGGTGATGGCGGTCAACCCTGAGCTGGCGCTGACCTATGCCGTCAACCTGCACCAGCCCATGACCTACCAGGTCGAGAGCTCGCCCTATCCCGACGGCAAGCTGTGGCTCGGCGGCGCCTTCAAGGTGATCCCGGACCTGGAGAGCTTCGGCAACGTCACCGCCGTCGACTACAACACCGGCAAGATCAAGTGGCAGAAGAAGACGCCGCTGCCGATGATGGGCGGCGCGTTGGCCACGGCCGGTGGGCTCGTGTTCACGGGTGAAGGCGACGGTTGGTTCCGGGCCTATGATGCCGAGAGCGGCGACGTGCTGTGGTCGTTCTTCGCCGGCGCCGGCGTCAACGCACCGCCTGCCGCCTACTCAGTGGACGGCAAGGAGTACATCGTGGTCGGTGCGGGTGGTAACACCCAGATCGACTTCAAGCGCGGAAACAACATCATCGCCTTCACGGCCGACTGATCGCGTTTCCGTTTGAGCTAAGACGAGAGGACGGGGCATGATCGTGCCCCGTCCTTTTCCATATCTACCCTGCGGGGAGTAACAAGAATGTCTCGAATTTCAGGCTGGGCCTTGACTGTCGTGCTCTTCGCTTCCGCTCTGTTGATCATAGGGGGCAGCGCCCGCGCCGCCGACGACATCGAGCAGAAGGCACAGATCTGCGCCACCTGCCACGGTGCCGACGGCGTGCCGATCAACAACACGACGCCCGTAATCTGGGGCCAGGACGAAGGCTATCTCTATTTGCAGCTGCGTGATTTCCAGAAGGGCACGCGCAAGAGCCCTCTGATGGAGCCCATCGTCGCGGGCCTCGAGAAACAGGACATGTACGATCTTGCCGCCTACTTCACGAATAAGAAGTGGCCCAATCTCGGCCAGCCCTCGGCGCCGGCCGACGTTGCCGCCAAGGCTGAGTCTGCGGCAAAGTCGATCGGCTGCCGCGGCTGTCATCTCGATCACTTCCAAGGCGACGGCACGACGGCGCGTCTCGCGGGTCAATGGCAGGAATATCTCTTGAGCCAGATGCTGGCATTCCGCGACGGCTCGCGCGCCAACAATCCAGGCATGTCGGATCTTATGAAGGCGACGCCGAAAGAGGATCTCGAGTCGCTCTCGAAATACCTGGCGGGCTTGCAGGTGGATCAGTATATCGGCCGCGGAGGCCGCTGACGGCTAGCGTGCCGCCGCCAGCTTTTCGCGGAGCGCCGTCAGCGAAGTGAGATCGGCGGCCGACTTGCCTTGGTCGTCGCGCAGGCTCTTATCGGCGCCGCGTTCCAGAAGGAGATCGACGGCGGCGGAATGATTCAGCTCGGCGGCGATCATGAGTGCCGTGCGGCCGCGGTTATCCCGATCGTCGATGTTGGCACCGCGGTCTAGAAGCAGTTTCATCACATCGACGATATCCAGGACGCCTGCCTCGCTCGAATGCCCGGCGGTCCACATCAGCACCGTGAGATCGTTGCCGTAGCGGGCGTTGACATCGACACCCTTGTCCAAAAGCAGCCGGGTCACCGGCAGGAATCCACGCCCTGCCGCGTAAACGATGGCCGTCTTGTCCGTCGCGTCGACCCAGTTCGGGTCGGCTCCCTTCTCGATGAGATAGGCGACGATCGGTTCGCTGCCCATATAGGCTGCGGCTTCGAGCGGCGTTAGGCCGCTGCGGCCCGGAAGGTCCACTTTGGCGCCCCGTTCGACCAGGAGCTTCACGATTTCCAGGCGTCCGGCCTCAGCAGCCTTCAGAAGCGCGGTCGAGCCGTCGAGATTTCGCGCGTCGATCGGAGCGCCGTGATCCAGATACAAGGCCACCAAGTCCGGTTGGCCCGAGGCGGCTGCGTGCGCCAAAGGCTTCGCGCCGAACCTGTCGCGCGCCTCAAGAGATGCGCCGTCCTTCAGAGCCAAGGCCGCCAGCTCGGGGCAGCCTTTATCGGTGGCGTCAAACAACGTGTTGTTGATCTGCACAGTCCCCGCGCCGCGTTGGATCTGCGCGTAGTGCTGCTCGAGATTTTGGCAGGCCCGGCGGTTGGCCAGGGCCGAGTCGGGACACAGCAAGAGGATTGCCGGGACCAGGCCAAGAGCAAGATGAAAGGCGGGGTTCGGACGCGGCTTCATATTGAACTCCTCGCGGCTCAGGAATGGGGCCGCCAGCAGATGAATATATCGGATG
>CAYWIA010000033.1:0-4679 GCA_964458245.1 uncultured Methyloceanibacter sp.
GCCCGCGCGCAGGATGTGCCGCCCGAGGCGAACGGCACCCCGAAGGAGGCTCCCGCTCAGCGAGAGCCGGCGATTGGCTGGAGCTTGCAGAACCTCGACCCTGAGCAGCAGCAGCGCATGCTGCGCTTCTCCACCTTCGTGAATGGCGACATTCCGCGCCAATACTCGGCGGCGGAGAACACGGTCGGCTACACGGTGCGCGCAATCGCCGAAGGCGGCCCGCTCTACCACGCACATTGTCAGAAATGTCATGGCGTCATGGGGCTCGGCAACGGGGATCTCGCCTATTCTCTGAAGCCCTCGCCGGCGCTCCTCGCCTACATGGTGCAGCAGCCGATTGCGGTCGATCAGTATTTGCTGTGGAGCATCGCCGAGGGCGGCAAGCAGTTCGGCACTGCCATGCCCGCATTCAAGAACCGGCTCTCGCAAGAGCAGATCTTCCAGATCGTCGCCTATTTGCGCGCCGGGTTCCCCGATCTAGAGGATGAGCCGCCGGTGGGGACGGAAGGCGGCCCAGGCGCAGCCACGACAGACGAGCCGGATCGCAAGACCCGCGATATCGATTGAGCCGCGCTAGCTGAGCGCGCGGATGCGGAAGGGCAGGCCGCCCTTCGGGCACAGCGTCACCGTGGCGTGGATCTTCGCGGGGCTCGGCCCGACATATTCGGGCGTGAAGCGGCGCAGGAGCTGGACCAGCGCAAGCGTGTTCTCGATCTGCGACAGCGCGCCGCCGATACAGGAGCGCTTGCCGGCCGCGAACGGCAGGTAGGAGTATTTCACCCGCTTCTTGGCGCGCTCGGGCGCGAAGCGCTCCGGCTCGAACTTCTCCGGATCGTCCCAGTATTTCGGGCTGTGATGGGCGATGTAGGAGAGGATCACCACCTTGTCGCCGGCCTTGATCTTGTGGCCCTGGATGTCGTCGTCGCCGGCTGCGATCCGGATTAGGCCCCAGATCGGCGGGAACAGGCGCATGGTCTCCTGGATCACCTGTCGCGTGTAGGCGAGCTGCTGCACCTGGTTCCATTGCGGATCGGCATCGCCGCAGACATTGCGCGCTTCTTGGCGGATGCGCTCCATGGCTTCGGGATGCTGCGACAAAAGATAGAGTGACCAGGCGAGCGTCAGCGCCGTGGTCTCGGTGCCGGCCCAGAGATACTGCTTCATCTCGTCGATGACCTGGCGGTGGTCGAACTCCGGGAACTCCGGATCGGCCTCGGCCTCCTGCAGCATGGTGAGCAGGGTCTTCTCGCGATGCTCGAGGATGTTGGCGCCCATGACCATGTCAGGGACCGAGTGCCAGATCTCCATCGCCTTGGCAGTGTCCTCGCCGGTGATCTCGACCAGCTCGCCGCGTACGTTCTTCAGGCGGACCGATTTGTGGTTCATCACATCGGTGTAGGTCTTGACCTGCTTGAACACGAAATGCGGGTTGAACGGCATCTCGCGGTCGAACAGCGCCTTGCACACCATCTCGGCGGCAAGCGTCCAGGTCTCTTCCACCATCTCGATGGTTTCGCCTGTCGAGGCGAACTTCGCCCAGCGCGCCATCTTGGAGTCGATGGCCGACATCAAATAGGGGAAGTATTCCTCGAACATGTTCGGGTGGAACGCCGCCTGCTGAGGCGTGCGGATCTTCTGCCACAGCGCGCCGTCGATGGTGATCATGCTGCGGCCGAAGATGGGCCGGAGCCCGTCAAAATACTTCGTGTAATTGTCGGCGTTGGACACCAGCACGCGCTCGGCATGCGCCGGCTCGCTCAGGAGCACGATGCGCTGGTTCTTCAGATTGATCGGGATGACGCCGTTATATTTGTCGCTCAGCGCCATGAGAACCTGCATGGGGTTCTCCTGGTTCAGAAGCGGTGTGAGCTTGAACCAGACGCTTTGCTCTTCGCCGAGCCCGTGTGACGGAGAGTAGGCGACCGTCATGTCCGCCATTGATGCCTTCCCCCTGCGCCTGGTCGTTGGGCCTTGGGTGCCGGATGGGACCCGGGGCCGCGCCGCCAGGCCAGAAAACGGTCTCTGGCAGCGCTCGCGGCCGCGCTGGTAGGCCGCGAGAAGCAACTGCGGAGATGATCCCGAATAGTCTTCGTTCCTAGCATCCGGCTGTCAGCATTGTCCATGGGCGCAAGCGCCGCATATTGAGGCGTTTCAAGGTCCGCCGTCCAATCCGCAATTTTACGGCCGTTAACGGTTTCAATCAAAACGTGCCGGGAAGCGGCGGCGAAAAGAGGGCAGTTTGGCCCTCCGCCTGTGGCAATCCGACCACATGTTCGCCTTCCACGTGCACCTGACCGGAGGCGACCAGGCGGAGCGCGTGAGGGTAGAGCTGGTGCTCGGCCTGAAGGACGCGGGCGGCCAGGGTGTCCTCGGTGTCTTCGGGGTCAACAGGCACTGCGGCTTGGGCCACGATGGGCCCGTTATCCACGGCCGCACGCACGAAATGGACGGTGCAGCCGGTGATGGTGGCGCCCGCTTCGAGGACGCGCGTGTGGGTGTGCAGACCCTGGAAAGCTGGCAACAGCGAGGGGTGGATGTTGAGGTGCCGGTTGAGCCAGCTTGAAACGAAGCTCTCGGTGAGAAGACGCATGAAGCCCGCATTGCACAGGAGTTCCACCCCGGCGCCGGTGAGCGCTTCGTCAAGCACGGCTTCGAAGGCCTGACGCGTGGGGAAATCCCGGTGATTGACCACGGTTGTGGCAATACCCGCCTGTTCGGCGCGCTCGAGCCCCTGGACGTCCGGCACGTTGGAGATCACAAGCGCGATCTCGGCCGGATAGTCGGGAGCTCTTGCCGCGTCGATCAGGGCTTGGAGGTTGCTGCCGCGCCCCGAGATGAGAACGCCGACGCGCTTCTTCGCGCTCATGACGCCTTCCCGTCGAGGCGCACGGGTTCACCTCCGTCGCGGGACTGAAGCGCGCCGATCACGACGGCTTCCGCTCCAAGGCTCTTGGACACGCGATCCACGTCGGCGGGCGAGACCACCACCACCATGCCGATCCCGCAATTGAAGGTGCGGTACATCTCATGTGCATCGAGGCGCGCCTCGGTTTGCAACCATTCGAACACGGGGGGCAGGGGCGACGCGCGCAGGTCAATGGCGGCTGCCAGCGAATCGGGAAGAATGCGCGGCAGATTGTCGATCAACCCGCCACCGGTGATGTGGCAGAGCGCCTTCACGGCGCCGGTTGCGCGAATCGAATCAAGGAGCTGGCGCACATAGATGCGCGTCGGGGTGAGGAGCGCTCGACCCAGCGGCTTCTCCGGCGCGAAGGGCGCCGGATCGTCCCAATCGAGACCGCTCTCGGCGACGACACGGCGCACCAGCGAAAATCCGTTGGCGTGAACGCCGGAGGAGGGGAGGCCGATCAACACGTCGCCGTCGGCGAGATCGCCGCGTGGCAGGAGCGCATGGCGTTCCACCGCGCCTACGGCGAAGCCCGCAAGGTCATAATCGCCCGCCTCGTACAGCCCGGGCATCTCGGCGGTCTCGCCGCCGATCAGGGCGCAGCCGGCTTCGGCGCAGCCTTCCGCGACGGAGGCGACAACGGTCGCGGCCACGCCCACTTCGAGCTTGCCGGTGGCGAAGTAGTCGAGAAAGAACAGGGGCTCGGCGCCTTGGACGATGAGGTCGTTGACGTTCATGGCCACGAGATCGATGCCAATCCCCTCATGCAACCCGGTCTCGATGGCGAGCTTGAGTTTGGTGCCGACACCGTCAGTGGCGGCCACGAGAAGCGGGTCCTGGAAGCCGCAGGCCTTGAGGTCGAACAAGCCCCCGAAGCCTCCGATGCCGCCCAGCACGCCCGCACGCATGGTTTTGGCGGCCAGCGGTCCGATCGCCTTCACCAGCGCGTTGCCGGCATCGATATCGACGCCGGCGTCCCGATAGGTCAAAGGCTTGGCGCCTTTCGCCGCGTCTTGCGTTTCTGGAGCTTGGGATTTGGGGGGCACCGGGCCACTCGGGGTGCAAGTTCGAAAGATTTGGCATAACAATCGTGCCGGGCGAGGGCCGTCAAGGCGGAAAGGTCCCGAGCCCGCCATATTCCAGGGGTTTAGGAGGAAACGCCCCCGGGTGAGGGCGCGGGACTGATAATGGCGGCAAAGTTAGACATGCGTTTCAGTCGCTTGGCATCGTTTACTGTGAAGTTGAGTCTCTTTGCGCTGCTCGGCGTGGCGGCGCTTATGCAGACCGCACGCGAAGCGGCCGCGGGCAGCCTCTACGATGTCGCCAAGATCTCGGTGGATACCACCGCCAAGAACGCGGTGGCGGCGCGGACCAACGGCATGGCCCAGGCCGAGATGCAGGCCATGAAGGTCCTGATCGGGCGGCTGGTGCCCTTGAGCGTCCAGCCGCAACTGCCGGAGTTCTCCCGCGACGAGATTCAGGAGCTGGTCACGGGCGTGGCCGTGCGCAAAGAGCAGACCTCGACCACGCGCTATATCGGCCTGCTCGATGTGCGCTTCAATCCATACTCGGTGCGGCAATTCTTTGCCGATTACGCCATACCCATGCGCGAGGATCAGGCACCGTCCATCTCCATCCTGCCGGTGATGTTGTCCGGCGAAAGAGTGACGGACGGCGCTGCCGATGGCTGGGCAAAAGCCTGGGAGGACCTCGATCTCGCCAACAGCATTACGCCCGCGACGCTCGTTCGCCCGCGCGCCGATCTCGACGC
>CAYWIA010000033.1:4779-13526 GCA_964458245.1 uncultured Methyloceanibacter sp.
AGGCCGCCTATCGGGAGGGATCGCCGCCCATGGGTGCTGATCCGGACCCGGCATCGCCCCGGGAAGTGCCGCGCAATGTTGTCGCCTTGGTTGAATTCTCGGGACTAAGGGATTGGCAGGAGATTCGATCTCGCCTGACCCGGATCGCCGGCCTCAACACATTGGAGGTCAATTCCATGTCGGCCCGCGCCGCCGCGGTGACGTTCGATTTTGCAGGCTCGCTTGACAGCCTCCAGGCGGCGCTCGGGCAGAACGGATTTGCGCTGGATGAGAGGAATGGCACCCTTGTGCTGCGCTCCCAATAGGCCGGAGGCAAGCCGAACCTGGCCGTTTCGCACGCGGACTCTGCTAAGGTTCGCGAAAAGCCCGGTTCGCGCCGGGCTTTGGGAGAAGCGCCGGTGAACATCCCAAACACGCTCACGCTCGCGCGGATCATCGCCGTGCCGCTTCTGGTGTGGCTGATCATCGATCAAGAGATGTTCGCTGCGTTCATGGTGTTCGTGCTCGCCGGGCTGTCCGACGCGGCGGACGGCTACCTCGCCAAGCGCTATGGCTGGAACACGGAGCTTGGCGCGTATCTCGACCCCATCGCCGACAAGGCCTTGCTCGTCACCATTTATGTGACGCTGGGCCTCGCCGGACACCTGCCGGTGTGGCTGGTCATCGCCGTGGTCAGCCGCGACATTCTCATTGTCGGCGCGGTGCTCCTCGCCTGGATGATGTCGCGCCCGATCACGGTGAAGCCGTTGCTTATCAGCAAGGCGAATACGTGTTCGCAGATCGCGCTGGCCGGCGTGGTGCTGGGCGAGCTTGGGCTCGGTCTCGGCCTCGACACCCTCGTCTGGGTTCTGATCTGGGTGACGGGGACCCTCACCATCCTGTCGGCCTTCGCGTATTTCTGGGCGTGGCTCCGGCACATGGCGCGCTACGAGCCCGCCCCCGCGCCGCGGCCGAACCGCCGTAAGGCGCGCGGGGCCGAGGCGCCACGATCAGGGGTCAGGGCGTCGTGAGCGTCGATCAGCTCACCTTCGACTTGCCGCATCGGGCGGCCCTCGGCGCGGAAGATTTCCTCGTCAGCGACTGCAATGTCGCCGTGGTGAAACTGGTCGATGCCTGGCCCGATTGGCAGGCCCCGGTGCAACTTCTGATCGGGCCGCCAGCGAGCGGCAAGACCCATCTCGTGCGCGTGTGGCAGGGCCGCTCGGGCGCGGTGGCGCTCGATCCGGCCCATCTCGGGATCGCCTTGCTGGACAGGCTGGTCTCGGGCTCGTCGATCGTGGTGGAGGACGCCGACCGTGCCGGCTATGACGAGAAGACGCTGTTCCATCTGCTGAACCTGGCGCGCGAGAGACGCCTCTCCGTGCTGCTCACCGCCCGCGTCAGCCCGAACCGCTGGGGCACCACGCTGGCGGACCTGACCTCTCGGTTGAGCGCGGTGCCGGTGACGGAGATCGGCACCCCGGACGAGGCGCTGTTGCGCACGGTGATGCTGAAGCAGTTCGCCGACCGGCAGCTCGATATCGACCCGAAGGTGCTCGCGTTCCTGGCGCTGCGCATCGATCGCTCGCTGGAGGCGGCGGCGGCGGCCGTGGAGGCCGTGGACCGCGCCGCGCTCCGTTCGGGCCGCAAGATTAGCCGTCAGCTCGTGGCGGAGGCGCTCCAGGGCACGGCCTCGGCGGAATAGCGCCCCGAAATTGGCGTTTTCCGTAACGCTAGTGATACATTTAGGGGGGTAACATGACAGCCCCGTCGGACGATTTGCAGAGCGCGCAAAGCGCCGAGTTTCATGAGGTTATCGATGAATGTGCCGGAAATGGTCGAGCCGGATAGCGCCACCGCACGCATCTCGGCGTTCGGCCCCAGCCGATTTTTCAACCGCGAGCTTTCCTGGCTCAACTTCAACAAGCGGGTGATGGAAGAGGCCGAGAACGAGCGCCATCCCCTGTTGGAGCGCCTACGCTTTCTCTCCATTTCGGCGACCAACCTCGACGAGTTCTACATGGTGCGCGTGGCGGGTCTGCGCGCCCAGGTCGTCGCCGGGATTGAGACGCCGAGCCAGGACGGGCTAACGCCGTCCGAGCAGCTCGACCGCATCAACCAATCTGTGGCGGACCTGACCGCCCAGCAGCAAGAAGCCTGGGTCACGCTCGAGGCGCTTCTCGGCGAGGCGGGCCTCCACCTGCTCATCGCCGATCAGCTTTCCGACGAAGAGCGTAACTGGCTCGAGGATCACTTCCTCAATCACATCTTCCCGGTGCTGACGCCGATCGCCGTCGATCCGGCGCACCCGTTTCCGTTCATTCCGAATTTCGGCTTTACCCTTGGTCTCGAACTCGTGCGCGAAGGCTCGTTCCGCACCATGCACGCGCTTTTGCCGATCCCGCCGCAGCTCGATCGCTTCATCCGGCTGCCGAACCAGGAGGGGGCAAAGGACGATATCCGCTTCATCAGGCTGGAGACCGTGGTCGGCATCTTCGTGGCGCGGCTGTTCCCGGGCTATCGGGTCAGAAGCCAGGGCGCTTTCCGGGTGGTGCGCGACAGCGATATCGAGGTCCAGGAAGAGGCCGAAGATCTGGTGCGCGTGTTCGAATCGGCGCTGAAGCGTCGCAAGCGCGGCTCAGTCATTCGTCTTGAGATGGAGGCCACGATGCCGTCGCGGCTCCAGCGCTTCGTCATGCAGGAGCTGAAAGTCTCCGAGCGCGAGAGCTTCGTGCAAAAGGGGCAGATCGGCCTTGCCGATATCAACCAGCTCATCGTGTCGGACCGGCCTGACCTCAAGTTCCAACCCTTTGTCAGCCGGTTCCCCGAGCGGATCCGCGAGCATCAGGGCGATTGCTTCGCGGCCATCGCCAAGAAGGACATCGTCGTCCACCATCCCTATGAATCTTTCGACGTCGTGCTCCAATTCCTGAAGCAGGCGGCCGCCGATCCGGACGTGGTGGCGATCAAGTGGACGCTCTACCGCACGGGCAAGACCTCGCCCATCATCGAGGCGTTGAAGGACGCGGCCGAGGCCGGCAAGTCGGTCACCGCCGTGGTCGAGTTAAAGGCGCGCTTCGACGAAGAAGCCAACATCAAATGGGCGCGCGACCTGGAAAGCGCGGGCGTGCAGGTGGTCTACGGCTTCCTCGAGCTCAAGACACACGCAAAGCTCAGTCTGATCGTGCGGCGCGAGCGCGGCGCGCTTGCCACCTATTGCCACGTTGGCACCGGCAACTATCACTCGGTGACGGCCAAGATCTATACGGATTTGTCGTTCTTCACCGGAGACCGCTCCATCGGCAACGACCTGTCGCGCATCTTCAACTACGTGACGGGCTACGCGGAGCCGGCGGAGCTGGAAGCCATGGCCGTGTCGCCCGGGGGTATCCGGGCACGAATCCTCGATCACATCCGTGAGGAGATGTATCACGCCAAGGCCGGACGCCCCGCCGCCATCTGGATGAAGATGAACTCGCTCGTGGACGCCGAGATCATCGATGCGCTCTACGAGGCGAGCCAGGCGGGGGTCGAGATCGACCTCGTGGTGCGCGGGATCTGTTGCCTGCGGCCGGGCGTGCCGGGACTCTCGGAGAACATCCACGTCAAAAGCATTGTCGGCCGCTTTCTGGAGCACTCGCGTATCTACTGCTTCGGCGCCGGCAACGGTCTTCCGCATCGCAAGGCGGTGGTCTATATCAGCTCCGCCGACATGATGCCGCGCAACCTGGACCGCCGGGTGGAGGCGATGACTCCCATCAAGAATCCCACGGTGCACGAGCAGATCCTCGATCAGATCATGGTGGCGAATCTCAAGGACAATCTTCAAAGCTGGCGGGTCCTACCCGATGGAAGCTCGATCCGCATCCCGGCCGAAGAGGGACACGAGCCCTTCAGCGCCCAGAACTACTTCATGACCAATCCGAGCCTTTCCGGCCGCGGCACGTCGCTGACCGAAAGCATGCCGCCGCGCTTTACGCGCCTGGTCGAGAGCGTCTAGGCTCTCCGTATGGCTTTGCGCTACGATCGAGCCCCCGTTGCCGTTGTCGACATCGGTTCGAACTCGGTGCGGCTCATCGTCTATGACGACGCCACCCGTGCGCCTGCCCCCGTTTACAACGAAAAAGTGCTCTGCGGATTGGGCCGCTCTATTGCCTCCACCGGCAAGCTCGAGGCGTCCGGGGTATCGCGCGCATTGCGGGCGCTCAGGCGGTTCCGCGCGCTGATCGAGCAGCTTCATGTCGACCGCATTGAGGTGATCGCCACGGCTGCGGCGCGCGAGGCGGAGAACGGGCCCGATTTCATCGCCCAGGCCGAACAAGTGCTTGGACGCCAAGTCACGGTGCTGTCCGGCAATATGGAAGCCGAGCTTGCCGCCCTTGGCGTCGTTTCCGGCATTTACGCCGCGGACGGATTTGCCGGCGACCTCGGCGGCGGCAGCCTCGAACTGATCGACGTGCGCGGGGGGCGGCTTTCCGACGCGCTGACCATGCCGCTTGGAGGCTTGCGGCTCATCGATGCCTCCGGCGGCAGCTTGAAGAAAGCGCGCGAGATCGTGGATGCAGAATTCTCCAAGTTGGACTGGCTGGAGAAGGGCAGAGGCCGCGATTTCTACGCCATCGGCGGCACCTGGCGGGCGCTGGCGCGGCTGCATATGACCCAGACCAACTACCCTTTGAGCGTGATGCACAACTACCGGATCGAGGCGGACGAGGCGCTGAAATTCGCCGCGCTGATCGATCATCAGTCGCAAAGCTCGCTGGCCGGCATTCGCGATCTCTCCAGCGCCCGGCGCGAGACGGTGCCTTACGGGGCGCTCGTGCTGGAGCGGCTCATCAAGCAGATGAAACCGCGGTCCATCGTCATCTCCGTGCTCGGGATCCGCGAGGGGCTCCTGTACAGCCTGCTGAGCGAGGAAGAACGCGCCAAGGACCCGCTGCTCGAGGCATGCGTCCATCTGGCGGAACAGCGCTCCCGCTCCATCGAGAATTCCTACGAGCTTTGTGATTGGACGGACGCCTTGTTCCGCGTGCCGGGGCCGGTGGAAACACCGGAACAGACGCGCTTGCGGCACGCCGCCTGCCTCCTGTCGGATATCGGCTGGCGGGCGCATCCGGACTATCGCGGCGCCCAGAGCCTCAACCTCGTCGCCCATGGCGACTTCATCGGAGTGGACCATCCGGGCCGCGCCTTCTTGGCGCTCACCGCCTATTACCGCAACGAGGGCCTGGTAAAGGACGACCTCAGTCAGCGGCTCATCGAACTCGTCGACAAGGAGACGTTGAAGCGGGCGCGCATTCTGGGTGCGGCTTTCCGGGCCGCTCATATGGTCGCCGCCGCCATGCCGGGCGTCCTGCCCCACACGCCGCTCAGCTATGAGGGCAATCGCCTCATCTGGCAGCTGCCGGAGCCCTACGCCAATCTCGAAGGCGAGCGGGTGGAACGGCGCTTCAAATCGCTGGCGAACCTGCTGGAGCGGGAGCCCGAGATCAGGGTCGGGACGCCTTTCCAACTCGCCGCCGGTTAGGACCCCGGCTGCCCGTCCGCTTCCTGGAGGCGCTCGAAGGCATCCGCAGCGCGCCTGCTGTATGATTTCGGCCAATCCCGGAAGTAATTCAGCGACGTTCCCGAGGCAAAACAGTAGACCTTGCCGGTATCGGGATCCGCCCAGTTGATCGAGCAGTCGGCCTTGATCAGAGCTCCGGAAATCAGCCCGATCGGGTCGTAATTGCCGAACTCGCCTTTGAGATCCGTAGGGGCGTAGGACTTCCAAATGCCGAGGTCAGTGGCATTCGGCCGGTCCCGCATGGCGGAATCGGCGGAATCCGCGGTCGCTAACGAGGTGAGGCCGAGAACGGCGCCCGTCAGACAGACCGCGAGGCTATGGGCAAAGCGTTGCATCTTAGATCATCTTCTTCTACTTCGAACCTGGTCGGGGCCAGAGTGGGCGTCCGAGACTCAAATGTCCAACTTGCGTGGCGCGTTCACCGTTCCCAAATAACAACGCGACTTGAGTGATTCTAGTCCTCGCCGCTTCAAGGTCTTAGGCCGTTCATTCTGGGTCTCACTACATTCAAGATTGGTCGATGGCAGAAGATCTTTACTCCGTACTTGGCGTTCAAAAGACCGCAAGCGCCGGCGATATCACCAAGGCGTACCGTAAGCTCGCCAAGAAGCTGCACCCGGATCTCAATCCCGGGGACACGGTGGCCGAGGACAAGTTCAAGCAAATTTCCCACGCCTACTCGATCCTCAAGGACCCCGAGCAGCGGGGGAAATACGACCGCGGCGAGATCGATGCGAGCGGGCAGGAGCGGCCGCAGCAGCAATATTACCGCGAGTATGCCGGCGGACCGGAGGGCGCCCGCTATCACTCTTCGGCGGGTTTCGAGGATATCGGCGCCTTCAGCGATCTGTTCGGCGACATGTTCGGCGGGGCGGCAGGCATGCGCGGCGGCAGACGCGGCAGGGGTCAATTTTCCATGCGCGGACAAGACGCGCAATATCATCTCGATATCAGCTTTCTCGATGCGGTGAACGGCACCAAGCAACGCATTACGCTGCCCGACGGGGGCACGCTCGACGTGACCATCCCCGCCGGCGTGAGCGAGGGCCAGGTCCTGCGGCTCAAGGGCAAAGGCATGCCGGGCCTGGGCGAGGGGCCCCCGGGAGACGCGCTGGTGGAGGTCGGCGTGAAGCCGCATCCTGTGTTCAAGCGCGAGGGCAACGATATTGTCGTCGATCTGCCCATCAGCTTCGACGAGGCGGTGCTCGGCGGCAAGGTCGAAGTGCCGACGATCGGCGGTCGCGTGGCGGCGACCGTGCCGGCGGGGTCCAACACCGGGCAGACGTTGCGGCTTAAGGGCCGGGGCGTGAAGGGCAAGGGCGATCAGCTGGTGAAGCTCACGGTGATGATGCCCGAAACCGTCGATGGCGACCTCAAGAGCTTCGCGGAGGAATGGCGCAAGACTCACGCTTACGATCCGCGCGGCAAATTGAAGGAGCGTGCGTGATGCCGAGCGAGCAGGAGGTCATTGCCCGCGTCCAGAGCCTCACGGTGACGCGGCTCAGGGTCTGGGTGAGCCAGGGGCTCATCAAGCCGGAGGACGATGCGGAGCGGAGCTATTCCGAGGCCGACATCGCCCGAGCGGCGCTGATCTGCAATCTGGAGGACGAGCTCGGCTTCGACGAGGAAGACGTGCCCGTGCTGCTGTCGCTCATCGATCAAATCCACGGACTGCGCTCGGAGTTGCGCGGTCTTCTCGAGGCGATGGAGGATCTGCCGCCGGATGTGCGGACCACCGTCCGCATGCGCATCGAACAGCGGCGGCGCGGCTGAGCGATGCGTGCCGGAACTGTCGTCTTCTATTTGCTGCTGGTCATCCTGCTGACGATGGCCAGCGTGCAATACGGGCTCGGACGGCTGCCGGGCGATATCGTCGTCGATCTCGGCGACTTCTATTTCTATCTGCCGTTCACGACCGCGATCATCGTCGCTGTGCTGCTAGGCGTTGTCTTCTGGTTCTTCCGCCGCTGAGCCTTCCGGCGACAGTACCGTCACCGCACCTTCTTTGACAGCGAGCGCCAGTTCTCCGCGCTTCAGGGCGAGCGCGTCTTCGCCGAACAGCTTGCGGCGCCAGCCTCTGAGCGCGGCCGCGTCCGCATCATCGGATCGGGCGATCTGCTCCAAGTCTTCGGAGGTGGCGATCAGCTTCGGCGCCACGCCGTGGCGTCCGGCGGTCGCCTTCAACAACACGCGCAGGAGATCCACCACCGCCTGGGCTTCGGGCGGCATCGGCTCGCCCCGCTGAAGCGGCGGCACGGTCGCGGGGTCGCGCTCACGGCCGCGTTGAACCGCCTCGAGAACGGCGCGGCCGCGCTGGGACCGGGCGAAGCCATTATGCAAGGACCGCAGCGAGCCGAGGTCCTCGACCGAGCGCGGGGCCTGCCCGGCGATATCGTAGAGCGCTTCGTCTTTCAGCACCCGCGACCGGGGGATGTCTTGGGTCTGCGCCTCGCGCTCGCGCCAAGCGGCGAGCTCCATGAGAATGGCCAGGGCCTTCGGGGTCTTGATGCGCATCTTGAGCCGCCGCCAGGCGTGCTCCGGATGCAGCTCGTAGGTCGCGGGGTCCGTCAGCACCGCCATCTCTTCGTTGAGCCAGCTTGCGCGCTCGGACTGGTCGAGCTGGGCACGCAGCTTTGGGTAGAGATCGCGCAGATGGGTCACGTCGCCCAGCGCGTAGGTGAGTTGCCGCTCCGAGAGAGGCCTGCGGCTCCAGTCGGTGAACCGCGAGCTCTTGTCCAGATTGCGCCCGAGCAGCCGCTTCACCAGCATGGAGTAGCTGACCGCTTCGCCGAAGCCGCAGACCATGGCGGCGACCTGGGTGTCGAAAATCGGATGCGGGATCACGCCCGCCAGATGATGCACGATCTCGACGTCCTGGCGCGCGGAGTGAAAGACCTTGAGCACCGTCTCGTCGACCATGAGGTCGAAGAGGGGCTTGAGGTCGATATCCGGCGCCATGCTGTCGATCAGGACCTCGGTCTCGCCGCCGGCGATCTGAACCAGGCACAGGCGCGGCCAGAAGGTCTGCTCGCGCATGAACTCGGTATCGACGGCGATGAAGGGGGCGGTGGCGAGTTTGGCGCAGGCCGCCGCGAGGTCCTCGGTACGAGTAATCAGCTCCATGGTGGGCCGGATATAGCCCAACGTCTGGCACGCGGCCAAGAGCACGAACGTCGCAAAATCAAACTATGCCGGGAAAAAT
>CAYWIA010000033.1:13626-16150 GCA_964458245.1 uncultured Methyloceanibacter sp.
CTGGCACGCGGCCAAGAGCACGAACGTCGCAAAATCAAACTATGCCGGGAAAAATCGAAGCGGCCGGCGGCGATGCTGCGGCCCAGAAGGGCTTAGAAAAACCCGCCGCGGAGCGGCAGACGGAGCTGCACTGGGCCGTGGAAGCCGTGATTGTGGCCGGATTGGCCGTCTCAACTCTTGCGGAGGCTCTGCTCAGCGGAGCGAGGAGGTGATGACCGGGTCCGCCTGAATCAGCTTAGCCTGAAAGACAGTAGAAGCATCGGTCTTTGCCGGGTCATGGATCGCAGACGAGATCAGCGAGAATAGCGTGACAAGCAGAGCAACAGTCCACGCCTCGATGGGAATCCGCGTCTTGACGGGAATCTTCGTCATTCCAAGTCTCCCTCAGTCTGTGTGCCCAATCTGCCCGACTTAACGTGGAAGCCCGGAGACCGGTTCCTAACGAGGTCTTGAAACTTTGGATTAGGAGTCTACGGCAGCATTATTTTCTTATTTTTCAAGGAGCTGTTTATTTACGATCCGCTAACCGTAACTTATTTGGGCTGGATGCTGGGGTCGCCGCCGGGCGTTCCGGGCGGCGGAATTACAGGTGTGGTCCCCGGAAGCGGCTCCGGGGCCGGCGCGTGAATCTCTGCGTCGCCCACAGGCGGCGGATCGATGACGCCTTTGCTCTCGTCGAGTTGCTCGCTCAGGGTTCGATCCTCATCGATCCCCGGAACCGGCTCGCTAGGGTCTGCCAGAGCAGGGAGGGGAATCACGAGCGCCGCTGCCGCAAGCAGGACGCGACCTTTACGGGCGATTTTCATGGCGGGCGTCATGTCTCAAACTCCTCTCAAAGCTCCTCATTGCGAGTTCTCGAGAGAAAAACCCGCAAGTGCGCAGTAACGTTCCGGGTCCGGCGCGGCCACCCGCCCGCCCGTCTTGACAAGGGTGCGCTTCCCGTGCGGTGTTCCGCGGCATCTAAGACCCCCGCCACTCCCGCCAGAGTCGTTTTTCAAAGCCATGCACGCTTATCGCACCCATACTTGCGGCGCGCTCCGCAGCGACGACGTGGGCCAGACCGTCCGCCTTTCGGGCTGGGTGCACCGCATCCGCGACCATGGCGGGCTGTTGTTTGTCGATCTGCGCGACCATTACGGCATCACCCAGATCGTGGCCGATCCGGATTCGCCGGTGTTCGCCGCGGCGGAAAAGCTGAAGCCTGAGTGGGTGGTGCGCGTCGACGGCGAGGTCGTGGCGCGCACGGAAGACACGATCAACCCGAACCTGCCGACCGGTCGGGTCGAGGTGCGGGCGAACGGGCTCGAAGTGCTGTCGGAATCGGCGGAACTGCCGCTGCCGGTGTTCGGCGAGCCCGACTATCCGGAAGAGACGCGCCTCAAATACCGCTTCCTCGATCTCCGGCGCGAGAGCTTGCACAACAACATCATGAAGCGCGCGGCGATCATCACGTCGTTGCGCGAACGCATGCGCGACGCCGGCTTCTTCGAGTTCCAGACGCCGATCCTGACCGCGTCGTCGCCGGAAGGCGCCCGTGATTATCTGGTGCCCTCCCGGGTGCATCCCGGCAAGTTCTACGCTCTGCCGCAGGCGCCGCAGCAGTTCAAGCAGCTCATCATGATGGCTGGGTTCGACCGCTACTTCCAGATCGCGCCTTGCTTTCGCGACGAGGATGCGCGCGCCGACCGCTCGCCCGGCGAGTTCTACCAGCTCGACGTGGAGATGAGCTTCGTGGAGCAGGACGACGTGTTCGCGGCGATCGAACCGGTCATGCGCGGCGTGTTCGAGGAGTTCGGGAAGGGCAAGCCCGTCAACGATCCCTTCCCGCGCATTCCCTACGACACGGCAATTGCCAAGTACGGCACCGACAAGCCCGACCTGCGCAATCCCATCGAGATGGCCGACGTGACCGAGCATTTTCGCGGCTCGGGCTTCAAGATCTTTGCCGGCATGATCGAGAAGGATGAGAAGGTTCGCGTCTGGGCGATCCCCGGAAAGGGCGGCGGATCTCGCGCCGTATGCGACCGCATGAACTCCTGGGCGCAGGGCGAAGGCCAGCCGGGCATGGCGTACATCTTCTGGCGGGATGGCGAGGGGGCCGGGCCCGTGGCCAAGAATATCGGGCCTGAGCGCACGCAAGCCATCCGCGAGCAGCTCGGACTCGGCGACGGCGATGCGGTGTTCTTCGTCGCTGGCTTGCCCAAGGAGTTCTGTGACTTCGCGGCGCGCGCCCGGGTCAAGATCGGCAACGAGCTCGAGCTCTCCAAGACGGACCGCTTCGATTTCTGCTGGATCGTCGATTTCCCGATGTTCGAGTGGAACGAGGACGAGAAGAAGATCGACTTCTCGCACAATCCGTTCTCCATGCCGCAAGGCGGGCTCGAAGCCCTGGACACGATGAAGCCCGACGAGATCCTGGCCTATCAGTACGACCTCGTGTGCAACGGGGTTGAGCTCTCATCCGGCGCCATCCGGAATCACAAGCCGGAAATCATGGAGAAGGCCTTCGCCATCGCCGGCTATC
>CAYWIA010000034.1:0-2098 GCA_964458245.1 uncultured Methyloceanibacter sp.
TGCGCAGCTCCACATTGGCGCTCTCGTCGGGACCGACCGGCACGTCGTCCGCCGGCATGTTGGGAATGCCGGCGAGCAGATCGTGCAACGCCTTGTCCTGCGCGCGCTCCTTGTCCTCGCCCTCCTGGATGGTCGCTTTCAGCCCCGCGACCTCATCCATCAGGCGCTTGGCTTCCGCTTCGTCCTTGGCCTGCTTGGCCTTGCCGATGTCCTTGGACGCGGCGTTGCGGCGCGCCTGCTGCTCCTGCAAAGCTTGAATCGTTTCGCGGCGTTGCTCGTCCAAAGTGAGGATCTGAGTCAACGTGGCCTTGGGATCGCCGAAGCCGCGATCGCTCAGGCCTTTAACGAAGGCGTCCTGGTTTTCGCGGATCCATTTGACGTCGAGCACGGGAAACTTCTCTTTCTTCGACTCGGGCGATGAGTGCCTGGCCCCCGTATAAGGCCCGGCCGGGCTGTTGTCATGACCCCCCGCGTCTACCCCCCCTTGTGGGGAGGGATGGAGTGTGGGGCGTCGCTCAGGCATACGTGATCGTTGCCGCGATGCGAGAGCATCCGGGGTTTGGGCCTATCGGGAATTTTGCGTCCGAGACATCCCTTCCGTACCGCGCCACCTCGGGCGCCGCACCCCGTCCCGCCGTCACGAACGTCTCGCGAAAACGCCCCTTCAACGGACGAGGTGATTGCATTGTACGGGCGTTGCGGAGGACGGGGATAAGTTTCTCGATGTTACGGTGCCATGAGCGCACATGGCTGCCGCCCGCATAAAATTTGACTTTGATAGCCGCCGACACCGTTTGTTACCATCATGGCCGGCGTAACGTCCCGGACACAAGACCAGAGAGGAATTCAATGGGAGAGGCAGTAGAGCTGGCGATCGCCAACCTAACCTCTCCGATGATCCTCTTCTTCGTGTTGGGGTTATTGGCGGCCTGGGCCAAATCCGATCTAACCATCCCGGAAGCGATCGCCAAAGGCTTGGCCATCTACCTCATGCTGGCTATTGGCTTCAAAGGCGGAGCCGGCGTTGCGCAGCATGGCGCCGACAGCACACTGCTGCTCGCCCTTCTCGCAGGCATCGTCCTCAGCGCGATACTCCCGTTCATCGCGTTCCAAGCCCTGATTCGAACGAGCAACCTACCGAGGGTCGACGCGGCCGCCATCGCCGCTTGCTACGGCTCGATTTCCATCGTGACTTTTCTGGCTGCCACACAGGTCCTGGACACTGGCGGCATCTCCTACGAGGGCTACATGGTCGCCATCGCCGCCGCGATGGAGACACCGCCCATCATGGCTGCGCTCTGGCTCAGCAAGAAGGGAACGCCGTCTCTCGACCGAACAGCCTTTCGAGAAGTCTTCCTCAATGGCTCGATCGTCGTCCTTGTGGGTGCATTCATCATCGGTTGGATCACGGGCGAGGAGGGATTGAAATCCATCTCTGCCTTCATCGTCGATCCGTTCAAAGGTATCTTGTGCCTCTTCCTGTTGGACATGGGCATCGTCGCCGGCCGCGGCTTGCGCGACGGCAAGAATCTTTCTGCGCCAGTTATCCTCTTTGGACTCTATATGCCTTTGATCGGAGCCGCTCTTGGCTGGGCGACGGCCAATCTGATCGGGCTCTCGATTGGCGGCACGGCGCTCATGACCACGCTTGCGGCCAGTGCGTCGTACATCGCCGTGCCGGCCGCCATGCGTGTCGCATTGCCCGACGCGAGGCCGTCGCTCTACTTGCCGCTATCTCTTGGAGTCACTTTTCCCTTCAATCTCGCGATCGGCATTCCGCTCTATATCTATTTTGCCGCCGCCTTTCAGTAACGCCTTCTCGTAGGGTCGCCATGGAAACCTTCCTCAAGAAGCGCATCGACATCATGGTCGAGGCTCCCCTCATGGACAGGGTCATCGCAATTCTCGATGAGCAAAACGTCTCGGGCTACACTGTTCTTCCCGCACTTTCCGGCCGCGGAAAGGATGGGGCCTGGCATCGCGATGGACAGATCGGGCGCGTCGGCGCTGTCGTGCAAATCTTCTGCATCGTTGATGAAAGTCGCGAACAAGACGTGCTCGAGCCATTGTTCAGACTCGTTTCCCGTCAGATCGGAAT
>CAYWIA010000034.1:2198-15988 GCA_964458245.1 uncultured Methyloceanibacter sp.
CGTCGATGTCCTCCTCGTCCGTCACCGCTTCGCCTTCGTCTTTGCTTTCGGAGCGGTTTTGGCTTTCGGAGCGGTTTCGGCTTTCGCCGCGGTTTTGGCTTTCGCCGTCTTGCGCGGCGCCGGACTCTTAGGTTCGGCGTTCTTGGGCCCGGAGTTCTTGGGCTTGGCGTTCTTGGGCTCGGCGGCCTTGGTGCCGGCGCTCTTGGAGGCCTTCTTGGCGGTTTTCTTGGCCGGCGCGCGCTTCGGCTGCAAAGGCTCCTCGGCCGGTTGGGTGTTGAGCGGCGGGGCGCCGAGCGCGGTCCGCGGGGGCTCGCCCGTCATCAGCGGCTTGTCGGAGAGCGCGGCGAAATCTTCCGTGGTGCCCATATTGGCGCGGATGGCCTCGAGGTTCTTGCGCACCTCGTCGGCCTCGCTCTCGGCCATGGCGTCATTGAACTGGCGCTGGAAGTCGCCCGCCATGCGCCGGACCTTGCCGGCATAGAAGCCGAAGGTGCGCATCAGCTTGGGCAGGTCCTTCGGGCCCACCACGACGATGGCCACAATGGCGACCACCAAAAGTTCCGACCATCCGATGTCGAGCATGAGCGTGGTTCAGGCGTTACGCGATGAGACTCGCGCGCAAGGGACTAAGGTTTGAGCCCCGCGCCTAGCTTGTCTTCTGCTTGCGCGGCGCGCGGGCGCGCGGCTTCGCGCGGGGCTTCGGCGCGGGCGTTTCGTGCTCGATGACCTTCGGCTCGGACGCCTTGGCGGCAGGCGCCCCGGCCTCGGCCTTCTCCTCACCGTCGTCGGCAAGGCCCGTCTTGAAGCTCTTGATGCCCTTGGCAACGTCGCCCATCAAATCCGAGATCTTGCCGCGCCCGAACAGGAGCACGAAAAGCACCAGCACGATCAGAATTTGCCACCAACTCGGTCCCATGAATGGCCTCCAACGCGGGCCCCGGGCCACGCGTGTCATTGTTCGACGGCACTATGACAGTAAAGGCGGCCGGCTCGCAAGCCGACCTCCCCTTAGGGAGTAGGCGTCTCCGCGCCGTTCTCGGCCGCAAACACGAGCACCGCGCCCTCATCGACGGCGACGCCGACCTCGGCGCCGGTTGCAGGCACGTCGGCCTCGCGCACCCGCGAGAAGACGGGGCTGTCGAGCCCCTCGACCGCGAGCTCGACGAGGCCCACGTCGCCGAGAAAGCGCGTATCCAGGACGCGGCCCGGGGTGCCCTGCCCCGCCACCAGAAGCCGCACGCCGCCCTGGCGCACGCAGACGATGGCTTGCGTGCCGTCGGCCAGCCCGCCCGCGCCAAAGGTCCCGAGCGGCGTTTCGGCGCGGCCGTTTGCGACGCGCGTGGGCATCTCGTTCAGGTCGGAGAAGGTGCGCGCGGCGAAGATGTCCTTCGGGGCGCGGTAGAGCTCCGGCGCCGTGCCGGTCTGCACGATGCGCCCTGCGCGCATCAGGACCACGCTGTCGCCCATGCGCATGGCCTCCTCGGCGTCGTGGGTCACGACGATGCAGGTGGCGCGCGCCTCGTGCAGAATGGCGAGCGTGTCCTCGCGCATGCTCTCGCGCAATTGCGAGTCGAGACCGGAGAACGGCTCGTCCATGAGCAGCACGCCCGGGCGCGGCGCGATGGCGCGGGCCAGGGCCACACGCTGCTGCTCGCCGCCGGACAGGATATGCGGGTATTCGCGCGCGTAATGACCGAGCCCGACGCGGTCGAGCGCGGCTTGCGCCTCGGCCCGCGCCTCGGTCTTGCTGAGAAAACGCAGGCCGAAGGCCACGTTGTCGAGGATGCTGAGATGCGGAAAGAGCGCGAAGTCCTGGAACATGAGGCCGACGCCCCGCTTCTCCGGCGGCACGAAGCGATTGGGCCCGGCGACCTCCTCGCCGTCGATGAGCACGCGGCCGGCGGACGGGCGCTCGACGCCGGCGGCGATCCTGAGCAAGGTCGTCTTGCCGCACCCGGACGGGCCGAGCAGACACAGCACCTTGCCCGGGGCGATGTCCAGAGTGACGTCTTGGAGCGCGTAGGCGTCGCCGTAGCGGCGGAAGACATGCTCGAAGCAGAGATGCGCGGCGAAGGTGACGGCGGTCTTGCCGCGGGCGGTCTTGCCGCGGTCCGGTTTGGCCGGAGCGGCCTTGCCTGCCGCGGGGTCGGTCCGGGGCCGCGCCTTCAGGAACTCGAGCATGGCGCTGGTCTACGCGACCCGTGGCCTCAAGCGCAACTCCTCCGAAGACGCGGGGGTTAGCCGGTTCCTACTCGTCCTCGCGCGCCGCGTCGTCGTCGAAGCCATCGTCCTCGAAACCGTCGTCCTCGCCGGCCCCGAGCGGCTCGTCCTCGTCCTCCAGCGGATCCTCGTCCTCGCGCAGATCCGGCGCATCGTCCGGGTTCGGCATGGAGAAGCCGGGCGGCAGGTTGGAGTCCAGCAGACCCGCCCCCTTGAGCTCGGAGAGACCGGGCAGATCCTGGATCTGCTCGAAGCCGAAATGCTCCAGGAAGGCTTCCGTGGTGCCGTAGGTCACGGGACGGCCGGGCGCGCGGCGGCGGCCCCTGAGCTTGATCCAGCCCGTCTCCAGCAGCACGTCGATGGTGCCCTTCGAGGTGGACACGCCGCGGATCTCTTCGATCTCGGCGCGGGTCACCGGCTGGTGGTAGGCGATGATGGCAAGCGTCTCGAGCGCGGCCCGCGACAGGCGGCGCTGGGCGATGGCCTGACGCTCCAAGAGGAAGGACAGATCGTCGGCGGTACGGAAGGACCACTTACCCGCCACGCGCCTGAGATTGACGCCACGGCCGGCATACAGGCCTTGCAGCTCCTCGAGCAGCGCCTTCACGTCCTCGCCTTGGGCGAAATGCTGGGCGAGCTCGGCCTCCTTGAGGGGCTCGGAGGCCGCGAACAGCAGGGCCTCGACGATGCGCAATTTCTCGCGCCGGTCGGCGGAGGGCAACGCCATCACATTGGACGGCAGCGGCAGCATCGGCGCCGCGGCGCTCTGCTTGTCCTCTTCCACCGTCATGTCCACGACCCTTTCCGCCTGATTCACTGTCATTTGCATCCCCGCATTTCTTGTCTTTGTATGTTCCGCGACCGCGGCCCGCATCGCTCGATCGAGTTTCACCAGCGCCGACCCGCCGCCGGCCGATGCATCCCCCTCGCCTTCTTCGTCCGACAGCTTCGAGATGTCGGAGAGGACCTCTTTCAGGGTCGGCTTGGTCCTCGCCTCTTCCTTGGCCTCGGGCGCATCCCGCATATCCCGATCAAGCTTCGATGGCGAAATTTTGGGTCTCGGCATGATTTGCCCCTTGATGTGCCCTTGGCGTTTCAAGCCCCTTTGACGCTGGCACCCGTTACCGACTGTCCCACTCCTGGTTCATGTACAAAACTCACGCGGCCTCCCCCCGGCGACGGACCAGGAGCGGCGCGAAGGACTTCGCCTGGCGAAGTTCCAGCGCCCCTTCCCGGGTCATCTCCAAGGTCGCGGTGAAGCTCGAGGCGAGCGCCGTGCGGCGCATCTCCGGCTCCACCAGAAACTCCGCCAGCAACTGATCGAGCGGCGCCCAGTCGCACGCCATGCCGAGCAGCCGCTCCAACTCGTCGCGCGCCTCTTTCAGCGACCAGACGGTGCGCTTCTCCATGTGGAGCGTGCGGGTGGCGTTGCGCTGACGCTGCTGCGAATAGGCTTTCAGCAAGTCGTAGACATTGGCCTCGTAGACGGATGTCCGCTTCACCCGGATGGGCTCCGGCAGACCGCGGCCGAACACGTCGCGGCCAAGCCGCTTGCGCGTCATGAGCCGGGCCGCAGCGTCGCGCATGGCGTCGAGGCGTTTCAGCCGGAAGGCCAGCAGCGCGGCAAGCTCCTCGCCGCTCGGCTCGCCCTCTTCGGAAGGCTCGGCCGGCAGCAGGAGCTTCGACTTGAGGAAGGCGAGCCAAGCCGCCATGACCAGATAGTCGGCGGCGATCTCAAGGCGCAAGGCCCGGGCCTCGGCGATGAAGTCGAGATATTGCTGGGCCAGCGCCAGCACGGAGATCTTGGTGATATCGACCTTCTGCGTGCGGGCCAGCGCCAGCAGAAGATCGAGCGGCCCCTCGAAGCCGCCGACATCGACCCTGAGCTGCGGATCGGCCGGGTCGCGCTCGTCCTCATGCTCCCAGGCGTCTGCCGCGCGCGGGGCTTGATCCGCTTTGATGTCTTCGCCGTCTTCGTCGCTCATACCTGCACCGTCGGGTCTTGACCGACGCTCGCCACACGGGTGGCGGCCGCCTCGGTCACACGCGCCAAGGCCTCAGCCTCGTCGAAAGGTTCCGGCTCATGCAGACAAGCGCGGGCCTGCTCGAACCGCTCAAGCGCCTTGCCCTCGAGAGCCGGCGCGGCTCCCGCCACCTCGGCCATCTCGGAGAACTTGCCGCTGCAATGAAGCACCACGTCGCAGCCGCCGGCGATCACGTCCCGAGTCAAATCCGCGAACGAGCCCCGCAGCGCCTTCATCCCGATGTCGTCGCTCATGATCAGGCCGGTCAACCCCATCTGATCTCGAATCACTTTCCCCATTATAACGGGCGAGAGCGTTGCGGGGCGCCGCTCATCGAATTCCGGCAGCAAAACATGGGCCGTCATGGCGAGCGGCGCGTCATGGAGCGCCTCGAAGGGGCGGAAATCGACCGCCTCCAGCGCCGCTCTGGGGGCATCGATACGCGGCAGCGATTTGTGGCTGTCGGCCAGCGCCCGGCCGTGGCCCGGCACATGCTTGATGACGGGCAGAACGCCGCCTGCGAGCGTCCCGTCCATCACCGCGCGGCCCAGCACGCTCACGACGTCCGGGTCCGGGGAGAAGGCGCGGTCGCCGATGATGTCGTGCGCCCCCTCCTGGGGCACGTCGATGCAGGGCGTGCAGTTCACGTTGATACCGACGTCATGGAGCTCGGCGGCCATCAGCCGCGCACCGGCGAAAGCGGCCCGCTTGGCGGCTTCCGGATCGGAGCGGTAGAGGTCGCCATAACAGTGCTGAGGCGGCATGGCGCGCCAATACGGGGGGCGCAAACGCTGGACCCGGCCGCCTTCCTGGTCGACGAGAATAAGGACATCCTCGCTGCCGACGGCCGTTTTGAAGTCGGCGACGAGAGCGCGAATTTGCGCCGGGCTCTCCACGTTCCGGGCGAACAGGATGAGCCCGCACGGCCGCGCCTCGGCGAACAGCGCGCGCTCGTCCGCGGTCAGCGCCGTGCCGGCGCAGCCTGAGATGAAAGCTTTGAAGGTCACCATCGGGGGCTAGCCCCGGCGGGTCTTGCGGTCAAGCGTCCTGTCAAATCCCTACTGGACGGCGACGAAGCAATCGGTGCCTTGCGTCTTCAAATCGCCGCAGAGCTTGTAGGCTTCCGACTTGCTGGCGATCGGACCGACGCGCAGGCGATACAGGGTGCCCCCGCCGGTCGTGGTCTTCTGCACAAGCGGCGGATAGTTGCCGAGCAATTGCGGGTTCTTCTGCTGGATGTCGGCGTAAATCGCGAGAGCCTCGGTCTGGCTCTTATGCGCGCCTACCTGAACCAAATATTTCGACTCCGCAGGCGCAGGCGCCGGATCGGCCGCGGCCACTTGCTGCGGGGCAGCCGCCGGGGCGGCCGGAGCGGCCATCGGCACCGGACCATCCGGAATCGGCACCGGCATCATATTGGCAGGCTGCGCCGCGGCTTGGGCCGCTTGCGCGGCGGCGTCGGCGGTCGCATTCACCGCGCCAGCCGCCGCTTCGGCGGCATCGGCGACGGCAGGCGCCTCGACGGAGCCATCGGGACGGACGACCAGGGTCTTCACCTTGCGCGGTCCGCCCTCCTCGCCGTCAACAGATTGGGTGGTCGCCGGATTGGCCAGATCGGTGGTGGCAACCGGCGCCGGCAGTCCGGCGGTCGCCGTGGCCGGCGGCATCGCCGGGACCGCGACATCTTCTTGCCGCGGCACGAGACGCTCGGACTCAGGCGTCGCGCCGTTGGTCAACCGGTCGTAGATGAGCTTGTTCTTGTGGGGGAACTCCTTGCCGCCAGGCTGGTCCGGAGCTTCCTTCACGGGCGTCGCGTCGGCCGTGATGATGGGCGTTTCGCCGCCGCTACCGCCGCTCTGCTTGTAAGCGAAGGCAAGCGCGCCGCCGAGAGCGATGGCGCCGAGAAGCGCGCTGCCAACCATAAAGGCGCTGCGCCCTTTGAGCGAGTTGGCCAGCTTCGAACGGGTGCTGGCCGGCAGAGCGAGCTGGCTCTCGTCTATGAAATCGGCGTCGCCGCGATCGGCCTCGAAATAGTCCTGGGACTGGCGAGGCATCGGGCTTGGCGCACCACCAAGAGCGATCTGCGGCGGCTGGTCGTAGACGGAATCGTAGGCCTGGAGCTGACGGCTCGGGTCGCCCTGCGGCACCTGACCATGCGAGGCCGCGTATTGCGGGGCCTGCGGCTGCGGCGCATAGGCCTGGGGCTGATAGTTCTGCGGCTGCTGCATATGAGGATGCTGCTGGGGCGTGCTCCGGCTCTGCTCGAAATGCGGCTGCGCGGGTGGCGTCTTATATGCGTGATCCTCGATACCGATCTCGGGGAAACTCGCATCTTGGAAACTGGCATCGGCCGACGCTTGATCGTGACCGGCGAAGTCGGACTCGAAGCTCGAATCCGGCTTGAAGTCGCCGAAGATCGAATCCGGAAAAGCGGGGTCGGCATTGCTGAGATCGGGCAAGTCCTGCTCGCCGTAAGCCGGTTTCGGAGCATAGCTCGGCGTGTCGTAAGCCTGGGGCTGAAAGTGCTGGTTGCCGCCATAGGCTTGCGGCTCGGGCTGCCGGGGCTGGGGCTGGCGGGGCTGCGGCGCCGCCTGCTGGGCCGGCGCGGCGGGCTGCCGAGGCTGGGCCTGAGGCGGATAGGACGTCTGAGGAGCGGTCTGTGGCTGCTCGGCCCCGCGCGTTGTCGGGGTGTAGGTCGGCATCTGCGTAAAGGCGCTGCCGCCGTTCCCGAAAATCGAGTTTTGTCCGAAGTTTGGCTGACCGGGCCGACCCGCTCCTTGAGCCATGGGAGATACCTCACTCTTTTGGGTGTTGGCCGCGCTCGCGCCCCAGGAATTATCCCCCGGCGCGGCTACGGCGTTCTGCCTATCGGCAAAATCCGATTCAAACTCTAGGGATCGGCCGCCATTGCCGCCGAACCCGCTATCGTGCGTGGACATGGCTACTTCCCTCGACCACCCCCGTGCCCGTTGTCCGGCTAGTGCAACTCGTGCAAGGCATGAACGCCGAGGATCCCCAAACCCATCGCCAGAACACGCTTCGTGGCGGCCACAAGCGCCACACGAGCACGTGTTAACTCTCGGTCACTTTCGTAAATAAAACGTAATTGTGGCAAGTCTTTGCCTCTGTTCCAAAGACCATGGAAGTCTCCGGCAAGATCGTAAAGATAGAAACCGAGTCGGTGCGGCTCATGTGCTTGGGCCGCACCCTCCACAATACGGGGAAATTGGGCAAGACGACGGATCAAAGCGATTTCGCCGTCGTCATTCAGCCGTTCTAGATCGGCCCGCGCCAATTCATCCTCCCCCAAATCGAGGTCTGGGAACCCCTCACGCACATTACGCAGAACGGAACTCGCCCGGGCATGGGCGTACTGAACATAAAACACCGGGTTGTCCCGCGACTGCTCGGTGACTTTGGCGAAGTCGAAATCGAGCGGCGCGTCGTTCTTCCGATAGAGCATCATGAACCGGACCGGGCCTGCGCCCACCTCGTCCACGACGTCCCTCAGGGTCACGAAGGTCCCGGCACGCTTGGACATTTTGACAGGCTCACCGGCGCGAAACAAGCGGACCAATTGACAAATCTTGACGTCGAGGTCGCCTTGGCCGTCCGTGAGCGCGGTCAGGGCCGCCCGCATGCGCTTGATGTGGCCCGAATGATCGGCGCCCCAGACGTCGATCATCGACTTAAAGCCGCGTCTGAACTTGTCGTAGTGATAGGCGATATCGGAAGCGAAATATGTGTATCCGCCATCGGACTTGACGAGCGGCCGATCCTGATCGTCGCCGAACGCGGTGGCGCGGAACAGAAGCTGCTCGCGGTCCTCCCACTCCTCGTCGATCTTGCCCTTGGGCGGCGGCAGGCGGCCCTCGTAGACGAGACCTTTCGCCCGGAGATCGGCGATGGTCTCGGCCACCTCGTCCCGGCCCTCGATGAGCGACCGCTCCGAGAAGAACACGTCGTGGCGGATGCCGAGCTGGTCGAGATCCTCCTCGATCATACCGAGCATGGCTTTCAGAGCCGTGGCGCGCACGAGCGGCAGCCATTCGGATTCCGGCATGTCGAGCAGGTCCCGGCCGTGATTGCTCGCGAGGTTCTCGCCGACCGGCTTCAGATAGTCGCCCGGGTAAAGGCCTTCGGGAATGTCGCCGATGTCCTCGCCGAGCGCCTCGCGGTAGCGCAGGAACGCAGAGCGGGCGAGCACGTCGACCTGGGCGCCCGCGTCGTTGACGTAGTATTCGCGCGTCACGTCATACCCGGCGAAATCAAGCAGATTGGCGAGCGCGTCGCCGAACACGGCGCCCCGGCAATGGCCCACATGCATGGGCCCGGTCGGATTGGCGGACACATACTCGACGTTCACGGCCTGACCCTTGCCGACGGCGCTTCGCCCATACGCATCGCCCTGCTCCAGAACCATGCGCAACACGCTCGGCCAGAATGCACGGGCGAGTGTCAAGTTGATGAAGCCGGGGCCGGCGATCTCGACCTTCTCGACGTTCGGGTCGGACGCGATCAGCGGCACGATGCGCTCGGCCAGAGCGCGCGGCGCAGCGCCGGCGGTCTTGGCCAGCACCATGGCCGCATTGGTGGCGAGATCGCCATGGGTCGGGTCCTTGGGCGATTCCAGCGTGATGCCGTCGACGCTCGCCTCATGGGGTATGACACCGTCATGCTTGAGCTGCTGGACGGCCGCGAGAACGTGGCCGTGGAACCCTGCGAAAACGTCCATGGAAACTCCGGAGAAAACGTTTTTGCGCATGATCTTGTCGGAAAACCGGTGACCACTTTTCCGGATCATGCTGTGGCGCGCGACTATCGCATATCAGGGGTCGCGTCAAACAAGCGGCGATGCTCGGCGAGCGCGTAGCGGTCGGTCTGGCCGGCGATGAAGTCCGCCACATGCCGGGCATAGGCGCGATCGTCGTGGGCGCGCGCTTCCTCGCGCCATTCGGGCGGCAGCGCGTCCGGATCGCACGCGTAACGCTGAAACAGCTCGACGACCAGATCCTCGGCCTCGCCCATGACGCGCATCACGCGCGGATGACGATAGACGGAGGCGAAGAGGAACGCGCGAAGGCCCGCGAGCTCGCGCAGCATGCTTTCGGAGAACGCCGCCGTCGCGCTTCCCGCTTGCCGTATGGCGCCGGCGCTGCCGGGCTTGAGACGCGCGAGCCGGGTGTGCGTCTCGGCGATGGCGTCGTCGACCATCGCGGTGATCAAGCGGCGGTTCAGCTCGTAAAGACGCCGCGTGTCCTCAAGCTCCGGATAGGCCGCATCGACCTCGGCGAGGAGCCGGCCGGCGATCGGCACGCCGGCGAGCGCGGTGAAGCCGAAGCAGCTGGCGCGATAGCCGTCGTCGATGTCGTGGGCGTTATAGGCGATGTCGTCGGCGAGCGCGGCGATCTGCGCTTCCAATGAGGGATATGTGTCGAGCTCGAGATCCTGGGTGACGCAATAGTCGAGGATAGGCTCGGGCACGGGCCTGTCGCCGCCAAGCAGCGGGCCGTTGTGCTTCACCAGGCCTTCCAGCGTCTCCCAAGTGAGATTGAGCCCGTCGAAGCCGCCATATTTCCGTTCGAGCTTGGTGACCACGCGCAAGGACTGGGCGTTGTGGTCGAAGCCGCCCGCGTCCGTCATGGCGGCATCCAGCGCGCGCTCGCCGGCGTGGCCGAAAGGCGGATGGCCGAGATCATGGGCGAGAGCTATCGCCTCGGTGAGATCCTCGTCGACCTTCAGCGCGCGTGCGATCGAGCGGGCGATCTGCGCCACTTCGAGACTGTGGGTGAGCCGCGAGCGGTAGTGGTCGCCCTCGTGATAGATGAAAACTTGCGTCTTGTAGTTCAGCCTTCGGAAGGCGGTGGAATGCAGGATGCGGTCCCGGTCGCGGGCGTAAGGCGTGCGGGTCGGGCTCGGCGCTTCCGCGATGCGGCGGCCCCGGCTCAGCCGCCGATCGACGGCAAAAGGAGCAAAGACGCCCCTGCCCGACGGGGCATCGTCGCCCGCCAAGGCCTCAAAGTCCCTTACAGGCTTGCCGGGCTGGCCGATTGACAACTCCCTTGGCCGTTCTCATCTTTAGTGCAACAACATGTGGCTACACCGAAGATGACCGAACCGTCCATCACCATAAGCCCGCGCGCCGCCAAGCGCATCGTCGAGCTCGTGAGCGCCGACCGGGCCGCGAGCCTGTTCCGCGTCAGCGTCGAGGGCGGCGGCTGCTCCGGATTCCAGTACCGCTTCGAGCTGGCGAACGAAACGGCCGACGACGACATTCTCATCGAGCGGGACGGCGCCACGGTCGCCATCGATCCGGTGTCCGCGGATTTCGTGAAGGGCTCGGAGATCGACTTCGTGGACGAGCTGATCGGCGCGCAATTCAAGATCCACAATCCGAACGCCACCGCGTCCTGCGGCTGCGGCACCAGCTTCTCGATTTAGCGACTTCCCACATTTGTCTTTCCTCGTCATCGCGGGCTTGACCCGGCGATCCAACACCGCTGGCATTTCCACCCGCTGCGCGGTGGTGTACGACACTGCCCCATGAAGATCGCCACCTGGAACATCAACGGCGTGAAGGCGCGCATCGATGCCGCCACCACCTGGCTCCGATCGGCCTCGCCGGACATCGCCTGCCTGCAAGAGATCAAATGCATTGACGAGGCGTTCCCGTTAAGCGCCTTCGAGGATCTCGGCTACAACGTGGCGGTGCACGGGCAGAAGGGCTTCAACGGGGTCGCGCTCCTCTCCAAGATGCCGCTCGACGACGTCACGCCCGGGCTCGCCGGCGATCCGGAAGACGTGCAGGCCCGCTATATCGAGGGCGTGATCTCGATCCCGTCCGGGGTCTTGCGGGTGGTGAACATCTATCTCCCCAACGGCAACGGCGCGCCGGAGAAATTCGTCTACAAGCTCGCCTGGATGAGCCGGCTCAGAGAGCGGGTAAAGGAGCTGCTGACCTACGAAGAGCCCTTCGTCATCGCCGGAGACTACAACGTCATCCCGGCGCCGGAGGACGTCTACAATCCGGCGGCTTGGATGGACGATGCACTGTTCCGCCCAGAGACCCGCGCCCATTTCCAGGCGCTGCTCAATCTGGGGCTCACGGACGCGTTCAGAGCCTGCCACGACGAGCCGCACCAGTTCACCTTCTGGGACTATCAGGCGGGCGCCTGGCAGAAGAACCACGGCCTGCGCATCGATCATCTGCTGCTGTCGCCGCAAGCGGCCGACCGGCTGGTGGCGTGCGAGATCGACGCCGACCCCCGCAGCTGGGAGAAGCCGTCCGATCACGTGCCGATTGTCGTGGAACTGTCGCTGTAAGGGCTTAAGCGGTTAAGGCTGGAGCCCGCCGAGCCCGCTGTCCGAGGCGCCGAAGCCGACGGACAAACCCATGGCGGCGGGCGGGATCACATCGACCGGACCGAGCCGCGGCTCCTCCATGGCGGAGAGAGACGATTCCTGCGCGGGCTTTGCCAGAGTGCGGGTCGGCGCCGGCGCGGCGCGCGTGGCCGACGGAATCTTCACGGCCGTCGCGGCGGTCCGCGGACCCCCGAGCGTCGGCAACAGAGCTTCCGCCTGCTTACGCGTAGACTTGTCGGCCAGCGCGACCGTTTCTTGATAGCGCTGCCCGATCCACTCGGCGTCATCCGCGCTCGTCTTGGCGTTCTCGTTGGCGAGCATGAGCAAAGCGAGGCCCCTCACCTGGCGCTGGCTCACGCCCTCGCCGCGCCACAGCATATCGCCGAGAACCGCCTGGGCCCCGGGGTGCTGCTTGCGCGCGGCCATGGCCAGCCAATTGGCGGCGATGGTCTCGTTCTTCTCGACGCCAGAGCCGGCCAGATAGAGGCGGCCGAGCTGATATTGCGCGTCGGCATCGCCGAAATAAGCGCCCGCGTGGCGGAACAGGCCTACGGCATAGACCGGGTCGGGATGGAGCGGCACGGCGGGGATACCGCCGACATAGTACCGGCCGAGGGCACAGAAGGCCTCGCCGACATATGGCGCAATCGGGCTCGAGGGCTGGATGTCCGCGTATTGATCGGCGATGTGCTGATAATAATAGAACGCCTTGGCGTCGTCCTTCGGCACGTCTTGGCCCTTGGCGTAAAGGCGGGCGAGCTTCAGCTGCGCGCCGAGCACGCCGCGGGTGGCCGCATATTCGAGCGCGGGTACGGCCGAGGCCATCTCGCCCGACTTCATGAAGGTGGCGCCCTGACGGTAAGCCTCGGTGGCCGAGGGATAAGGCGGCGGCTGATCCGCGGCACCGACGGTGGCGGGCGTCAACACGATGAAGGCGGCGAGCGCGCCGCCGATCTGGGATGCGCTAAATATCGGCATAGCTCGTCCCTTCGGCGCCGCCCGGATGAGTCACGGCGCCGGTGCGCGCGGCTCCAACCTCTTGGGCGTATTTCCAAAGATAGCCGCTCTTGAACGTGGACGGCGGCGTCTTCCAGTCCTCGGCGCGGCGCGCGAGCTCTTCCTCGCTCACCTCGAGATCGATGATGCCGTCTTCGGCATCGAGCACGATGATGTCGCCGTCGCGCACGAGCGCGATCGGTCCGCACACGGCCGCTTCCGGCCCGACATGGCCGATGCAGAAGCCGCGCGTGGCGCCGGAGAAGCGCCCATCGGTGATCAGCGCCACCTTGTCGCCCATGCCCTGGCCGTAGATGGCCGCGGTGGTGGACAGCATCTCGCGCATGCCGGGGCCGCCTTTGGGGCCCTCATAGCGAATGACGATGACGTCGCCCTCGTTGTACTTCTTGGCGCTGACGGCTGCGAAAGCCGCCTCCTCGTTATCGAAGCAACGAGCGGGTCCCCGGAATTTCAGGTTCTTCAAACCTGCGACCTTGACGATGGCCCCATCGGGCGCCAGCGTCCCCCTCAAGCCCACCACGCCGCCTGTCGGCGTCAGCGGTGCATCGGCAGAACGCACGACGTCCTGGTCCGGGTTCCATGCAACCTTGGAAAGATTTTCCGCGATCGTGCGCCCGGTCACGGTCAGGCAGTCGCCGTGTAAATAGCCATGGTCGAGGAGGGTTTTCATGAGGAGCGGCACCCCGCCAACCTCGAACAAATCCTTGGCGACATAACGGCCACCAGGTTTCAAATCTGCGATGTAAGGTGTCTTTTTGAAGATTTCGGCCACGTCGAACAGATCGAACGCGATCCCGCATTCATGCGCGATCGCCGGCAGATGAAGAGCCGCGTTGGTCGAGCCGCCGGACGCCGCGACGACGGCTGCCGCGTTCTCCAGCGCCTTCTGAGTGACGATGTCGCGCGGGCGGATATTCAGCGCGATCAGATCCATGATCTTCTCGCCCGCCGCCATGCAGAAACGGTCCCGGATCTCATAAGGCGCGGGCGCGCCGGCCGAGTACGGCAGCGCGAGGCCGATGGCCTCGGACACCGTGGCCATGGTGTTGGCGGTGAACTGGGCGCCGCAGGCCCCGGCGGACGGGCACGCGACCTGCTCCAGCTCGTCCAGGTCCTCCGACGACATCTTGCCGACGGAATATTCCCCGACCGCCTCGAACAGGTCTT
>CAYWIA010000035.1:0-5302 GCA_964458245.1 uncultured Methyloceanibacter sp.
ATCGACACGCAGGGCAACAGCGTGCGCGGCATCCGCGTGTGCCAGGAGATCTCGAACGAATTCCAGCTCCATGCCTTCAACAACCGCACCAATGTACGCAGCGTGCTCAGACGCGACTACCGGGCGGACCTGGTGCGCTCGAACCGTCTGCGCACGCTGGAAGAGCGCACCATCCTGACGGAGGAAGGCCGGAAGATCTCGGTGCTCGAAGCGCAAGGCGCGCTGTTTTTCGGTTCGACCGAGCAGCTTTTGCGCCGGCTCGCCCAGCTCGCCCAGGACTCGAGATACGTCATCATCGACTTCAAGCGCGTGCATCTGGCCGATGCGTCGGCGTGCAAACTGATCGTGCGGGCGGTGCGTTCTATGGCGAGAAGCAGCGCGGAGCTGGTGTTCGCCTCGATCGCCGGCGACGGGCCGCTGGAGCGGCTGACCCGCGCGCTCGCCGAGACGGAGGAAGGCCACCATCTGCGCCAATTCCGCGACGCGGATGCGGCTCTGGAGTGGTGCGAGGATCAGCTGCTCGCGGGCTCCGGCTCAAGCGTCGGCACGAAGTTCTCGGTGTCGGAGATCAATTTGTTCAAGGGCCTGACGCCGGAGGAATGCCGGCTGGTCGAATCCATCATCAGGCCGCTCGTGTTCGACAAGGGCGACGTCATCATGCGCGAAGGCGACCCCGCCAAGCTGTTCTTCGTGCTGGCGCGGGGCACGGTCAGCGTCGAGATCAAGGTCCACGGCAAAGGCGAGCGGCGCAAGCGCGTGGCCTCGATCGGCCCCGGCCTCACCTTCGGAGAGATGGCGCTGCTCGACGGCGGAAAACGCTCCGCCGACGTCATCGCCAATGAGAGGGTGATTTGCTACGGGCTCGGCGTCGAGGAACTGCATGAGCTGTCCGCCGACCATCCGAACGTCATGATCACCATTTTGAGCAATCTGACGCGGGAGTTCTCCGAGCGGCTGCGCCACGCCAACGAAGAGATCAGCGTCCTCGAATAGGCTTAGGCGGCGGGCGCTTCGGCCACCTCGCTCCTGGCGCGCGGCTCGTTCGACGGGGTCAACGGCACGTTCAGCTCCGCATAGAGGCCCGTCGGGCGGAACTCCATCTTGGTCTCGCCGCCGAGATTGTGACGGATGCCCTTGTCGATAAGCTGCGAGCCGAAGCCCGTCCGCCCGCGCTTCTTTGGGACGGAGAGCACGCCGCGTTCCTCCCAGGTCAGCAGCAGCCGATTGCCGCGCGCGGTCTTCCAGCTCACGTTGAGCTCACCGGCGTGCTGCGACAGCGCGCCGTATTTCACCGCGTTGGTCGCCAGCTCGTGCAACGTCATGGCAAGGATCGAGGTGCATTGCGGCGGCAGGAGCACGTCCGGCCCCTTGATGGTGATCTTCGGCCCGTCATCGCGCTGATAGGGCTGCAATTCGCGGTCGACCATGGCTTTGAGGCTGGCGCCCGACCATTGCGACTCCAGCAGAAGGTCATGGGCCCGGTGCAGGGCCTGAAGCCGCTCGGCAAGGGTCTGAGCCATGGCTTGCGCGGATTGGTTGGACGCCTGGCGCAGGCTCGCCTGGACCAGCGACTGCACGATTGCCAGAGCGTTCTTGACGCGGTGGTTGAGCTCGCCCACGAGCATGGTCTGGCGCTGCGCCGTGCGCCGCCGCTCGGTCACGTCGCGGAACACGAGCACGGCGCCGGCCAGCGTGCCGTCATAGCCGATGATGGGCGCGCCGGAATGCTCTACCGGCAGTTCCTTGTCGTCCCGAGTGAGGAGCATGGCGCCCGATTCCAGGCGCGTGACCGTGCGCTCGCGCAGGGCCTTGAGCGCCGGATCGTCGACGGACTTCCGCGTAACCTCGTCGACGACGCGGAACACCTCCCAAATGGGCCGCCCCCGGGCCTTCGCCACCGGCCAGCCGGTCAGCTGTTCGGCGACCTTGTTGAGCAGCAAGACGCTGCCGCTGGGGTCGGTGGCGATCACCCCCTCGCCGATCGAGCCCAGCGTCGTGGAGAGCCACTCGCGCTGGCCGCGCAGATCCATGAGGGCCACCTGACGTTCGAGGTCGGCGCGTCTGACGGCGCCGAGCGCGGCCCAGGCGAACACGGCGAGCACGACGATGCTCGCCACCGCGAAGATGGCAAGGGCCGCGGCGCTGTCGTAAAACGCGCGCAGCTCGGCTTGGCGTACGAACCAGCCAATCACCAGCGGCAGGACAAGGATGCCGGGGAGAAGCCGGCGCAGCATCTCGCCCGCGGGCGATTGCTCGACGATCGCCGCGGCGATGCCGCGCTCCGGCGACGCGGCAATGAAGCCGACGGCGAGGAGCACCAGGCTCGCCGCACCGTAGGCGGTCAAGGGCGTAAACGGGAACGGGTAGTTGCTGGTGTCGACGCCGTAGACGTGGCCGGCGACCACGATCAGGACCTGCGCGAGTATGATGAGGGCAATGGCCTGCGCAAAGATCGACAGCGCGGGGCCGCGCTTGGCGTAAAGCAGCGCAAGCCCGAACAAGACCAGCGCTCCTATGAGGCCCGGCGCCGTCGAGGTCGCTATGGCGCCTCCCGGCGCAAATCCGGGAGCGATCAGAGCCCGGTCGAGACCGAAATCGACGCCCAACAGACCCTGGCCCAACAGGACGACCCCGGCGAGAACAAGAAGGAGGCCGATCAGCCGCGCGAGGATCCTGATCGCCTTATAGGTCAGGCAAAGCAGGCCGAGACCTGCCGCAATGACCCCGAGCGCGGCCAAGGGCGTCATCCCGACAAGGCTCGGAAGAGCGTCGGCGGGGATGATCCCCAGCCACATCGCCAGCACGATCTCGCCGATCACGCAGACGAGGACCGCCGCCAGCCGGGCAAAGGCTACCGGCACCCCAGCCGCCTGGGACGCAGGCAGTGCAATGTGTGTCGACGCCGCCGTCACTCGCCTTCCTCGCCCGGCCTCCCGGCGCGGGCCGCCGCGAAACACTTCGCCACAAGCCCAGTTCTCTCATCTGCGATCGCGATGGTATAGCCTAGGCCCAAATCGCCCGATAGGCGCCCGCCAAAGCGCGCGGGCTGCCCGGACGCCAAGACTACCAAAAAGGGAAATACGCTCATGCCTTTAGCCGATGGCCTCCAGTCTTCCGCCACACCCCGCACCGAAACGGACGCGTTTGGGCCGATCAAGGTCCCGGGCGACCGCTATTGGGGGGCGCAGACCGAGCGTTCGCGCCAGAACTTCAAAATCGGCGACGAGCACATGCCTAAGCCCCTGATCCGCGCCATGGCGCTGGTCAAGAAGGCCGCCGCGCTGACCAATCTGGAGCTCGGGCGCCTGGACAAGGCCTTGGCGGAGGCGATCGCCACTGCGGCGGATGAAATCGTGGACGGCAAGCTGGACGGTCATTTTCCCCTGGTGGTTTGGCAAACCGGCTCCGGCACCCAGACCAACATGAACCTGAACGAGGTGATCGCGAATCGGGCCAGCGAGATTCTCGGTGGAGAGCTCGGCACCAAATCCCCTGTTCACCCCAACGATCACGTCAATCTCGGCCAGTCCTCCAACGACACCTTCCCCACGGCGATGCACATCGCTGCCGCCGAAGAAATCGCCTACCGGCTCAACCCAGCGCTTTCCCGACTCTACCAGGCGCTCAAAGACAAGGCTGAGGCGTTTCAGGATGTGCTCAAGATCGGGCGTACGCATATGCAGGACGCCACTCCCCTCACTCTGGGGCAAGAATTCGGCGGCTATGCGGCGCAGATCGATCACGGCATCGAACGGCTGAAGATGTCGCTGCACGGGCTCTACGAGCTGGCCCAGGGCGGCACCGCCGTGGGCACGGGGTTGAACACGCATCCCGCCTTCGCGGAAACCTTTGCCAAGAAGGTCGCGGAGATGACCAAGCTTCCCTTCGTGACCGCCGAGAACAAATTCGAGGCCCTTGCCGGCCACGACGCCTTCGTCTTCGCCCATGGCGCTCTGACGACGGTGGCGACGTCCATGTTCAAGATCGCCAACGATATCCGGCTGCTCGGCTCAGGCCCGCGTTCGGGCTTCGGCGAACTACTCCTGCCGGAGAACGAGCCGGGCTCGTCGATCATGCCCGGCAAGGTCAATCCAACCCAATGCGAGGCGGTGACCATGGTCTGCGCTCAGGTTATGGGCAATCAGACCACCGTAAGCTTCGCCGGCAGCCAAGGGCATCTGGAGCTCAACGTGTTCAAGCCGGTGCTGGCTTACGCGCTGCTGCAATCGATCAGGCTTCTCGGCGACGTGGCCGACAGCTTCACCAAGAACTGCGTGACCGGCATCGAGGCCAACCGCGAGCGAATCAAGGAGCACATGGAGCGCTCGCTCATGCTCGTCACCGCGCTGACCCCGCATATCGGCTACGACAAAGCGAGCGAGATCGCCAAGCATGCGCATAAGCGCGGCAGCACCTTGCGCGAGGAAGCCGTCAGGCTCGGCCATGTGAACGAGGACGACTTCGACCGGCTGGTGAAGCCGGAGGATATGGTGGCGCCGAAGGAGTGACGGGTGTTCCGCCATGACGACGGCCCGCAACAAGCGCTCGCTCACCATTGCCCGGCACCGGACCAGCGTCTCCCTGGAAGAGCCGTTCTGGACGGCGCTGGCGGACATCGCCAAGGCGAAAGGGAAGTCCGTCGCCGCCCTCGTCGGCGAGATCGACAAATCACGCGTGGATAACGCGGACGATGCGGTGAGCCTTTCCGCCGCCATCCGCCTGTATGTGCTGGAGCAAACCCAGGGAACGGGCGGCGCGTCTTAGGCTTAAAAGCCACCGCCGAAGATGCTGTAATTCTTCTTCCAGTCGTCGGGGCGGGTTCGCTTGGACCGATAGCGGCGCGGCGCGGGCGCCGGCGCTTGCTCGACCGTTTCTTCCGCACCGAGTTCTTCCGTACCGAGGGCGTTCGGCTCGGTCCCATCCGGGGCGGTCTCGCCCGCGAGGATGTCCGCGATGGGATCATCGATGGTGCCGTCGGGATTGATCTGCGGCGCCGGCTGCGCCGATGGCAGCAAGATGTCCGGCACCGCCGCAGTGGCATTGGCTTCCGCGGCGGCGCGCTGTGCGGCTGCTTGCGCCTCAGCCTCGATCCGCTCCCGGGCCGCTCTCTCGGCGGCGGCTTTCGCTTCCGCCGCAGCGCGTTCCTTGGTCGCCTCCTCAGCCGCGGCCCTGGCAGCCGCGGCGGCCTTGGCCTCGGCGGCGGCTTTCGCTTCCGCCGCGGCGCGCTCCTTCACGGCTTTCTCGGCGGCAAGTCTTGCTTCGGCGGCGGCCTTTTCGGCAGCTTCTCGCTCGGCGGCGGCCT
>CAYWIA010000035.1:5402-10870 GCA_964458245.1 uncultured Methyloceanibacter sp.
GCCTTTTCAGCCGCAGCCTGCTCGGCCGCCGCTCTCTCTGCTCTTTCTGCCGCCGCTTTCTCCGCAGCAAGTCTGGCCGCCGTCTCAGCAGCGGCTCGCTCGGCGGCTTCTCTTTCAGCCACAGCCTGTGCCTCGGCTTCAGCCTTCTCCCGCGCCGCCCGTTCGGCGGCGGCCCGTTCGACAGCGACGCGTTCGGCGGCAGCACGTTCGGCGGCGGCGCGTTCCGCGGCGGCTTTTTCCGCCGCTGCCCTTTCGGCGGCCGCCCTGTCCTCCGCGGTGCTGTCTTGCCCGCCTCCGCGCCCGCTCACGTCGAGCGTCTCGAGGCGCTCGACGTCCTCCTGGAGACGGCGGATCGTGAGGTAGCTCTCGATGGCCGCCGTATCGACGGCGGGCACGATGGCGCCCGCCTCATCGAGCGGGCCGGCGAACACGACGCTGACTGGAGGAACCTTCTCGCTGCCGGGCTCTGTCAGACGCAACTGCCATTCGCTGTCGAGCTTGAGGCTCGCGAGCTCCACATAGGCATTGATGTCTGCCTCGGCGCCCGTCCCCGAAAGCGTGGTGGGCGCCAGGCGCACCGTGCCGTTCTTGATGTCGAGCGCGAAGGTCGCCGGCGCAAACCCGTACGTGCCCTTGGTCAGCGTGTTGCGCACCGTCTCGGTGTCCGCGTCGATCTCCGCCTTGGTCGCCTTGATCGTGGTGTTGGCCGCCTTGGCGGCGACTTTGCGCAACGGCTCCGACGTCATGGCGGTCAGCACGCCTTCGCCGAGCGCCAGCGTGCCCTTGCCGCTCAGGCCGGCGACAAGGCCCGGCGGGCTCAAGCCCTCCCCTTGCACGGAGAAGGCGATGTCGAACGGGCCTTCGGCGAGATTGTTTCCGGCGACCGCCTCGGACAGCGCCCCGAGGTTGGCGTTTTTCAGGTCGACCGTGCCGGTGAGCGCCGCACCGTTGCCGCGCGGCGACAGGACGCCCGAAGCGGCAAAGTCGCCGCCGAACAACCGCCCTTCGAGATCCGTGATCGCAAGACCATCGTTGTCGACGCGGGCGTTGAGCGTAGCGTCCGCGACCTGGAACGGCGCGCCGAGGGTCAGCGTCCGGGTATTGAGCGTGATGTCGCCTTCAGCGTTGTCGATGAGATCGAGGGCGAAGCCGCGCGCCGGCCACACTTCAGCGGCGCCCGCCCCGACCGAGCCCAGCATCTCCTCGGTGGAGGCCGTGCGCTCCCACGCCACGAGGACGCCCAGCACCGCCGGCAGCGAGACGCGCTCCGCATTGGCGGCGATCTCGAACTTGGTGGTCATTCCGTCGCGCTCGAAATGCGCGCTGCCTTCGATGGCATCGCCGGCGATCTCGGCCTTGACGGAGTCGAGATCGACGACGCCGGCCTCCTTTCGCAAGTTGGCGCTCACCGTGAGCGGCACCGCGTTGGCGCTGGGCGGCGCATCGAGACCCAGCAGCGGCAGTGCGAGGCTCGCGTCCTGCGTCGCGACAGACGCGTAACCGTTCAACGCGACGCCGTCGTCTTGCAGCGCCCCCTGCCCTTCAAAGGCAAGCTGCAGGGCGCCGGTCTCCAAGGCGGCCCGGCCGGTCAATTTTTTGCTCGGCACGCCGGCAAGCTTCACCGACAACGTGCCCTCGGCGCCCGCCGCCGCGGCGAGCTTGTCCTGCGGCAGGTCCGGAAAGAGGAGAACAAGCAGGGCTTGCGGCTTCTCGCCGGTGACGCTGCCCCCGACATTGATCTCCGCATCGGCAAGTTCGGCGGGCGCGCCATGGGCGCGGGCGACGAGCGCGACATCGGACCCGCCGACCTGACCGCTTAGCTCCAGCGACGTCCTGGTGGTCTCGCCGTCGCGCGCCGCCACCAGCCCGGCCTGAAGGTCGAGCGGCGCAAGGGCGGAAAGCTGCTTGGATTTGCTCACCTCTTCCGAGAACCCGAAAATGTCGGTGACGACGCGCAAGGCATCCGTGGTCTGCGCCTGGAGCGTCAGGTCCACGCGGCCGGTCGGGGCGTCGGCGAGGCTGGCGATGCGGCCTTTGCCGCCGAGCGCGATGGCGCCGGGCGCCAGAAACTCCAGCGCCTCCACATCCAGCGTGCCGTCGACCAAAGAGAGTTTCGCATCGAGCTTGCCCGAAGGAATGCCGGGCAGCAGGAGCTCGTTCACCTTCAGCGTCGCGCGCACATCGTCGCCGCGCAGTTGCTTGAGCAGGCTCGTGTGCCCTTCGGCGTTCGCTGCTTGGGTCACGGACGTCTCGTTGCCGTTCGCCGACAGCCAGGCATGCCACAGCGGCCCGTCGCCCAGCACCTCGCGCAAGTCGAGGCGGTCGCTGTCGAGATCGATGTCGATCAGGTTGGTTTCGCCGGCCTGATAATGGAACCGCCCGCGAAACTTGGTGCCGCTCACCTCGCCGAGCACGTCTGCGAGCTTGATCTCTCCATCGCCGATCGTGGCGAAGGCCGAGCCGGAGAAATCTCCGACCGACTGGCCCGTCATCCCGCGATCACCGGCCGCCCAGCGCGTGAGGGCCCGCAAGCCCGACCCGTCGATCTCCACGGGGCCCGAGAACAGGGGTCCGAAATCGCCGTCCCGCAAGCGGCCCGAGACGGAAACGCGATTGCCGCCGGGAAGCGTGGCCTTCAGGCGCTCGATGGTGACGCCGCCATCGTGGCTCCGAAGCGCCATGTCGAGGCCGCCGGCGAGATCGCCGCCGAGACCCGCCTGCTCGATGTCGAGCGTGAGCGCGCCTTGGCCGATCTTCGCCGCCTCTTCGAGCACCCACTCGGCGGACATGTAGAGCACGGCTGCGGGCGACGGCTTCTCCTCATCGCCCGTGGTGCCGAACAGCGCATCGAGATCGATCCAGCGCGCGGCCAGCTTGCCTTCGGCCTTGTAGGGCGCCCGGAAGTCGAGATCGAGGCTGCCCTTCAGGATCTGCGGACGCCCGGCGGCGTGAATCGTCAGATCGAAGTCGGGCATCGCCGCGCCGTCGGGCGAGGCTTTGAGCGGACCCTTCAGCTCCACGAACGAGGCCGTGTCGCGCGGGCTGCTCGGCGCCGCCGCATCCTGCGGCGCTTCCGGCTGCGCGACTTCCGGCTGAGGCGCTTCGGCCTCAAGTCCGGTGTCCGGTTCCGTCTCGGCGTCCGCGTCGGCCAGCGCATCGAGATTGGTCATGCGCATGAGGACGGTGCCGTCATAGACGGGGGTCGCGCCGAGCCCCGTGACCGCACCGTCGAACTGGTAGGCCGTGGAGCGGTCGGGATCGCGCATGGCGGCCTTCACGCGGAACTGGCCCGTCTGATCCATGGCCCCGGTGGAGAAGCGAATGGACTGACGGCGGCCTTCGTAGTCGTATTCGGCGGAGACTTTGTAGGGACCGGAGAGCGAGGTCGCGCTCGCCTCGCCGTCGATGTCGGTGAACACGAATTTCAGCACGCCGTCCTTGACGATCTCGACCGTGCCGCCGCTCACGCGCACGGAGTCGAGCAGCACGTCCTTCGGCGCGAAGGGCACGGGCACGCCCGGCCGTCCCACATCGCCCCAGTTCCCGGTGCCGTCGGCGGCGAGTTCGAGGCGCAGCGTGGGATCGACGATGGTGAGTTGATGCGCTTCGACCGCGCCGGTCAGAAGCGACCCCACGTCGATCTTCGCCTCGAGAGACTTCGCCTCGAGGAACGGCTTCTCCAGGCTGCCGTCCTCGTTCGCCACTCTGATGTCGTCGAATTTCAGCTGCGGCGCCGGCAGGACGATGAGATGGACCTCGCCGCCAACCTTGACCTCGCGGCCGAGCAGCTTGCTGGCCTGCTCCTCGAAGGCGGGGCGGTAGTCGTTCCAGTCGATGAAGAGCGGTGCGGCGAACAGAGCGCTCAGCACCAGAATCAACAACGCGGTCAGTGTGAGCAGAAGCGAGTTCACCGATATCTCTGCCTAAGGCTCGGTTGCGGGCGCATAATCCCCGCGCAAAGCGACAAGGATGCGAGCCGATTCAGGCGCGCGCGGCGCCTTATCATGCTACCGCAAAAATCTTGCCAGGATTGAGGATATTCAACGGATCGAGCGCCTTTTTTATGGCAATCATCACGTCGACCCCTAGTCCGTGTTCCGCCGCCAAATAGCCGATCTTTCCCTGGCCGACCCCGTGCTCGCCGGTGCAGGTGCCCTCGAAGCGCAGCGCCCGCTCCGCCAGGCGGTCGAGGAAGTCCTGAACATTGGCGCGTTCCGTGGCGTCGGCCGGGTCGATCAGGGGCATGACATGGAAATTGCCGTCGCCCACATGGCCGACGATGGGGGCGAGCAGCCCCAATCTCTCGATGTCCCGCTTGGTCTCCGCGACACAGGCCGCGAGCGCCGAAATCGGCACGCAGACATCGGTGGCGATCAGGTCCGCGCCGGGCCTCAAGCCCCGCGCCGCCCAATAGGCGTCATGGCGCGCCTGCCAGAGCCGGTTCCGGTCCTCCGGGCGTTCGGCCCAGTCCAGTTCGCCGCCGCCTTCGCCCCTGGCGATCTCGGCGAACATCGCAACCTGCTCGCGGGTGCCGGCCTCGGTGCCGTGGAATTCAAGGCACAATGTCGGCGTCTCGGGCAGAGTGAGGCCGGAATAGGCATTGCAGCCGCGGATCTGCACCTCGTCCAGAAGCTCGATGCGGGCGAGCGGCAAGCCCATCTGCAGCGCGGCGATGGTGGCATTGCAGGCGCCTTCCAACGTGTCGAAGGTGCAAACGCCGGCGAGGATGGTCTCCGGAATGCCGTAAAGCTTGAGCGTCAGCGAGGTGATGACCCCGAGCGTGCCTTCGGAGCCGATCAGGAGACGGGTGAGATCGTAGCCGGCCGCGGATTTCCGCGCCCTGCCCCCGGTGGTGACGATGCGCCCGTCGGCAAGCACGGCGGTCAGGCCCAGCACCAGATCGCGCATGGTGCCGTAGCGCACGGCATTGGTGCCCGACGCGCGCGTGGCGGCCATGCCGCCGAGGCTCGCGTCCGCGCCGGGGTCCACGGGGAAGAACAATCCCGTATCGCGCAAATATTCGTTGAGCTGCTTTCGGGTGACGCCGGGCTCGACCGTGCAATCGAGGTCGGCCTCGTGCACGGCGAGGACGCGGTTCATGCGTGAAAGATCGAGCGACAATCCCCCAAGCGGCGCATTCAGATGGCCTTCGAGCGACGTGCCGGTGCCGAACGGGATGACGGGCACGCGTGCCGCGGCGCAGGCCTTGACCGCGTCGGCCACCTCTTCCGTGGTCTCGGCGAACAGCACGGCGTCGGGCGCCTGAATTTTAAGCCAGGTGAGCGTATTGGCGTGCTGCTCGCGCAGAGCTTGGCTGCGCGAGAAGCGGTCGCCGAACCGCGCGGAAAGCGCCGCGAACAAGGCTTCCTTGTCTTCCGCGGCCGGGCACGCCCCCGCCTCTGCCATGAGGGTGGTCATGGCGCATAGTTTACAATCAGTTTCTAAACAAAATCAGGCAGGTTTTGCCC
>CAYWIA010000035.1:10970-15791 GCA_964458245.1 uncultured Methyloceanibacter sp.
GCGTGCTCGCGGCACGCTTTCGGATCACCAGGCATAGCTCCCTTCCTTGTCTTCGCAGGCGGGAGTGCTCGTGATCTACCCTCTCAGTCACCGGGGCCTGTTATCGTTTAATGCCCGATGATGTACTCAGAGTGCGCCTTTGCTGAGCCGAAATCGAGTGATTTATTTCGGCTTGGTGATGGAACTAATCGCTGCAGCCCACCCGACCTTGCTCAGGCGAGGCGCACGACGCCGATCACCGCCGCGTAGTGGCAGCTCGCCGCCGACAGCACGAAGCCGTGCCAGATGGCGTTCTGATAGGGCAGCCGGTCCCACACGTGAAACACCACGCCGACCGTGTAGAGGACGCCGCCGAGCATCAATAGGACAAAGGCCGCGCCCGGCAGCGCCGCGCGGAGTGGCTCCCACGCGGCAAGAACGGCCCAGCCTTGGATTAGATAGAGCGCGATCGAGACGTTCCTGAGGGCGCGCGGGGCAAAGAGCTGGCAAACAATGCCGATCACCGTGATGGTCCAAACCACGGCAAGCAGGCCGAGGCCCCAGGCGTCGTTCATCTTGAGCAGGATGAACGGCGTGTAGGTTCCTGAGATCAGGAGGAAGATCGACGCGTGATCGAGCCGGCGCAGGACCTCCTTCACTCTCGGCTGCCACACGAGATGGTAGCCGGCCGAACAGCTGAACATCGATACGAGCGCCAAGCCGTACACGGCGAGGCCCGCCACCACGAGCGCGGTCTCGTTACGGATGCCGATGACGAGCAGCACGATGAGCGCGACGACGCTCGCCGTCACGCCGATGACATGAAGCGTGCCGTCGGCCAGGCGCTCGCCGAACGTGTACCGCGGAGACAGAGTCAAAACCTCGCTCATTCCTTCTAGCTGGTGACTTTATTCAGCTTAGCAAGGGATGTGGCGGGCGTGAGGCGCACGTTGTCACGCATGCGTCATCGTCCGGATCTCTTGGGGTGCCCAAGAGATCCGGCGATGACGGCGGTGTTAGGAAAGAGGTGGAGTGCTAGTTGCCGCAAGCGATAGCGCCGGCGGTGCACACATACGGCACGACCACGCCCTTCCAGCACTGGGCGTAGGTCTTGGAGGTCACGACGTCAGGCTTGAGCAGCATGTCGGATGTGACAACCGGGCGCACGGCTTTCCAGAACGGGTCCGGCGTGACTTTGCGGGGCCGCATGGTCACATAGCTCCAGCCGCGCTGACGCTTGACCTGGTTGGCCGTATCGATGGCATTCGCATACGCGGCCCTTGCCGCCGATGCCTTCGACTCGGCGCTGTTGGTTGCCTTGATCAATTGGCAACCGGCGCTCGCCGTCTGAAGTCCACCGAGAAACAACACGGCGAAGCCAAGCACCGCCAAGCCTGCCTTGAGAACCCGAAGCATTCCGACCTCCAAATTGTGGTTAATCCTCGGCAAAAACTTCCTTTGCCACTCCCCGCGCGGACCCGCAAGTCTTACGGAGACGCAAGGAGAAACAATTCCGTGACTGTGGCCGATAGGCACGCAGACGCCGCTCAGTCTTCGATCTTGCAGGGAGGCCCCTCGGGGCAGGCGCCCGGGCGGTGGCGCGTGAAGTTTTTCATCATGTCGTCGTCGGGGGCGGCCTGATCCGGCGCGTCCGCCTGCTCGCCATCGGCGTGAGGCGGTGCGGGTTCGCCGTCGGGGACGACGGGGGTCTCGGTCGCGGGCGCATCGGTCTCGGTGGCGAGGGCCGCGGCAGGGCCGCCCAACAGGGCAAGGGCAATCAGGGATATGGCGAGGACCGTCTTCATGGCCCTAATTTCCTTCTGGCTTCTCGGCGCACATAGTTTTGGCGAAGTCGGCGAGACGGGCAAAGCGCGGGTCGCTCTCGACGGCTTTGGCGATTTTCTCGAAGTCCTCGAAAGCCTCGGGCTGCTCGAAATTCTTTCGGATGCGCGCGATGTAGGTCTTGAGCTCAGGATATTCAAAGGCTTCGATGATAAACGCGCCAAAAAAATGGCCGATCAGCTCGTCGCTGAGAAGGCCTCTATCCCGGAACAGCCCGAGATCGGAAAAGAAGCCGAGATATTCGTTGATCTCCAAATGGCTGAATCTGCCGCCATCGCTCTTATATAGCGTCTGGCAGCCTTCGATGGCATTGGCGACCTTCAGGTAGTTTTTGTCCCGGTCGTAGAATTCCCGGTAGAGATCGCGCGCGAGCTGCACCTCGGAGATGCCGGCCCACATCCTCGTGGTCTGCACGTGCATGGCCACCACCAGAACCTGAGCCACGATGAAACTGACGATGAGAAACGCCGCCCCCACCCATGGCTCGCTCAGCGCCGATTTGCTGAAGGAGGCAAGCCGGGAAAAGCTCGTGCCTCCTCCGGAGTTGCCAGTATTGCCGGGCATATTGGGCGACGTCATGCTCAGGACGAGCCTCGAGGGTCGGTCGGTGCGGCGCGCGATCCCGCCAGCCTTTCTTTCGCCGGGCCCGCGGGTGCTATAGTTCTGCTTCATGGCCAAGATTCGCGCAACCGCCGCCGAGGCCCTCCCCCCGGAGGACGAGCCTAACCCTGCCTCCGACGAGATGCTGCCGATCTCGCAACGGGCCATGCGGCGGCGCCCCGACAACTATCTCGATGCTTTGAACGAAGAGCAGCGCGAGGCGGTGGAGACCTTGGAGGGTCCGCTGCTGGTTCTGGCCGGCGCCGGGACCGGCAAGACCCGCGTGCTCACCACCCGCATCGGACATTTGCTCAGCCTGGGACGGGCGCGGCCCTCGCAGATCCTCGCCGTGACCTTCACCAACAAGGCGGCGCGCGAGATGAAAGCCCGCGTCGGTCAGCTGATCGGCGGCGTGGTCGAAGGCATGCCTTGGCTCGGCACGTTCCACGCTATCGGCGTCAAGATCATGCGCCGGCACGCCGAGCTGGTCGATCTCAAACCGTCCTTCACGGTGCTCGACACCGACGACCAGATACGGCTCATCAAGCAATTGCTCGAAGCGGAGAACATCGACGAGAAGCGCTGGCCGGCGCGCCTGCTCGCGGCGATGATCGACGGCTGGAAGAACCGCGGACTTGTGCCGAAGCGCGTGCCCGACGGCGAGAGCTTCGGCTTCGCCAACGGTAAGGGACGCGATCTCTATGCGCTTTACCAGCGCCGCCTGAAGGAGCTGAACGCTGCCGATTTCGGCGACCTCTTGCTCGAGAACTTGCGGCTGTTCCAAGAGCATCAGGACGTGCTCGAACAATATCAGCAGCGCTTCCACTACATGCTGGTGGATGAGTACCAGGACTCAAACGTCGCGCAGTATCTGTGGCTGCGGCTCCTGGCGCAGGGCAACAACAACATTTGCTGCGTGGGCGACGACGACCAGTCGATCTATGGCTGGCGCGGAGCCGAGGTGGACAACATCCTGCGCTTCGAGCAGGACTTCCCCGGCGCCAAGGTCATTCGCTTGGAACGCAACTACCGCTCGACCGCGCATATCCTCGGCGCGGCCTCGGGGCTCATCGCGCACAACCAAGGGCGCCTCGGCAAGACGCTGCGCACCGACGGCGATGACGGCGACAAGGTCGTGGTCGAAGGCTGCTGGGACGACGAGGAAGAAGCGCGCGTCATCGGCGAGGACATCGAGCAGCTTCAGCGCCAGGGCCATACGCTGAACGAGATCGCCATTCTGGTGCGCGCCTCGTTCCAGATGCGCGCCTTTGAGGACCGCTTCATCACGCTCGGCCTCGACTACCGCGTGATCGGCGGTCCGCGCTTCTACGAGCGCCAGGAAATCCGCGACGCCACGGCCTATTTCGAAGTGACGCTGAACCCGGCGAACGATCTGAAGTTCGAGCGCATCATCAACGTGCCGCGCCGGGGCCTGGGCGAGGCCACGCTGAAAGCGCTGCATCAGCTTGCGCGGGCCAGCGGCGTGCCCCTGATGCAGGCAGCGCGGCTGATCGTCGAAACCGAGGAGCTCAAGCCGAAACCGCGCAAAGCGCTTGCCGACTTGCTTGCCGCCTTCGACCGCTGGCGCTCCATGGTCGACAGCATGCGCCACACGGAACTCGCCGAGCTGATCCTCGATGAGTCCGGCTATACGGGCATGTGGCAGGCGGACCGCTCGCAGCAGGCGCAAGGGCGGCTGGAAAACCTGAAAGAGCTGATCCGCTTCATGGACGAGTTCGATACGCTCGCCGGCTTCATGGAGCACGTGTCGCTGGTGATGGATGCCGCGACCGAGGAAGGCACCGACCGGGTCAACCTAATGACGCTCCATTCGGCCAAGGGGCTCGAGTTCGATACCGTGTTCCTCCCCGGCTGGGATGAAGGCCTGCTGCCCCATCAGCGCAGCCTCGACGAGGCGGGACGCTCGGGGCTCGAGGAAGAACGGCGGCTGGCTCATGTCGGACTGACGCGGGCGCGCAAGACCGCCAAGATCACCTTCGCTCAGAACCGGCGCAATTACGGCATGTGGCAGACGGCGGTGCCGTCGCGCTTCATCGACGAGCTGCCGCCCGAGCATGTCGAGGTCGCCGAGGACAAGGGGACGCGCGGCTACGGGCCGAGCCGGTTCGATACGGCGGAGACTCTCTTCGCGAGCGGCTTCTACGACACGCCGGGCTGGCAGCGGGCGCAGCGCAATCGCCAGCGCGGCAACGCGGGTCCGCGCCGCGAGCCCTTGACCATCGACGGGACGCTGGTCGCCGCGAGCACGGCGGAAGGCTCGGGCGTCGACGTGGGCGAGCGCATCTTCCACCAGAAGTTCGGCTATGGCCGCGTGGCCTCGATCGACGGCAACAAGCTCACGGTCGATTTCGAGAAGGCCGGGCGCAAGAAGGTGGTCGA
>CAYWIA010000036.1:0-3893 GCA_964458245.1 uncultured Methyloceanibacter sp.
CATGCCATGTCGGTGACATGCAACAGACCGTCGATGCCGCCGAGATCGATAAACGCGCCGTAGTCGGTGATGTTCTTGACCACGCCGTCGATCACCTGGCCCTCTTCGAGGCGCGCGACGATCTCACTGCGCTTCTCGGCCCGGGTCTCCTCGAGCACCGAGCGGCGCGAGACGACGATATTGCCGCGCCGGCGATCCATCTTGAGGATCTGGAAGGGCTGCGGCGTATTCATTAGCGGACCGACGTCGCGGATCGGCCGGATGTCGACCTGGCTGCCGGGAAGGAACGCCACGGCGCCATCGAGATCGACGGTGAAGCCGCCCTTCACGCGATTGAAGATCACGCCTTCGACCTTCTCGTTGGCTTTGTATTTCTCTTCGAGCCGGACCCAGCTCTCCTCGCGGCGCGCTTTTTCACGCGACAGCACGGCTTCGCCGGCCGAGTTCTCGACGCGCTCGAGATAGACATCGACCTCATCGCCGACGGAAAGATCGGAGGGGCGGCCCGGGAGGCTGAATTCTTTCAGGGGAATGCGGCCTTCGGTCTTCAGGCCGACGTCGATGACCGCCACGTCCTTTTCGATGCTGGCGACGGTGCCTTTGACCACACTGCCTTCCTGAAGCGCTGCGCCGGACAGGGATTCCTCAAGGAGGGCTGCGAACTCGTCGCGGCTCGGTTGGCTGATGCTGGTCTGCGGTTCGGTCATCTAAACTCCTACTCGACGTTCAACTGGTCTTCGTGCCTTGCGCTGAACCCGAGGCTTGATGTTGATCCAATGCGGCGAAAGCTGGCGAAACCCCGATAGGCGGCCATCCCTGGCAGCCCGGTCCGCTCGCTTGCCCCGCGGAAGTCATTTAAAAGGTGATGTGCCAATGCCAAATGGGCACGGCCTCAACCGGCCCGCCCCGCATCGCCCATCGCAGCCTCGATCAGATCGAGAGCTGTCCTGAACGCGGCGTCTATATCCAAATTCGTGGTGTCGAGCAAGACCGCGTCTTCAGCCTGGCGCAAAGGCGAGGCGCCCCGGGTCCGGTCCCGCTCGTCCCTGGCCTCGATGTCGGCCAGGACCTCCCGCTCCGTGACTGCGACTCCGCCTTGGGAGAGTTCCAAAAAGCGCCGCCGGGCGCGGACTTCGGGGCTTGCGGTGACGAACAGCTTCACATCCGCATCGGGGCAAATGACGGTGCCGATATCGCGGCCGTCGATGACGGCGCCGGGGCTCGCCTGGGCAAAGGCCCGCTGGTAGTCCAGAAGCACGGCTCGTACCTCCGGATGGCGAGCCACCTGTGAGGCGGCTTCACCGACCCCTGCCGTGCGCAACGCGGGGTCGTCCAGGGTCGCCACATCCAGCCGGGACGCGGCCCGAGCGGCGGCCGCGGCGTCCGCAAGATCGCCGCCCTGAGCCAGGGTATCCCGGGCCACGGCGCGATAGAGCGCCCCCGTATCCAGATGGCGCAAGCCGTAATGGATCGCGATGCGCTTAGCGACGGTGCCCTTACCGGAGGCCGCCGGACCGTCGATGGCGATGATCATGCGAACTCCGCTCCGAGCCCGCTCATCAGGGCTACAAAGCCGGGGAAGCTCGTGGCGATCATGGCGACGTCGTCGACGGTGACCGGCTCTTGCGCGCCGAGCCCCAGCGTGAGGAAAGCCATGGCGAGGCGATGATCCATATGCGTCTCGACCCGCCCACCGCCTTTGACGGCGCCGGCGCCACGAACAATCAGATCGTCTGCTTCGATGCGAACCGCGACACCGCAGGCCGTCAGTCCGGCGGCGGTGGCGGCCAAGCGATCGCTCTCCTTGACCTTCAGCTCGGCAAGACCAGCCATATGCGTCTCCCCTTCGGCAAACGCGGCGACCACGGCGAGCACGGGATATTCGTCGATCATGGACGGCGCCCGCTCCGGCGGAACGCGCACGCCTTTCAGGGCGCCCGCTTTCACGCGAAGGTCGCCAGCCAACTCGCCGCCGGTCTCGCGCAGGTCGAGCACTTCGAGATCGGCGCCCATCTCGCGCAAGGTTTCGAGGAAGCCGGTGCGGGTGGGATTCATCAGCACGTTCTCGATCACGACCTCGGAGCCCGGACAGATGAGGGCGGCGGCAACCAGAAAAGCGGCGGAGCTCGGATCGCCCGGCACGGCGAGGTCCGCGCCGGTGAGTTCCGCGTCGCCGCACACGGTGACCGCCCGCGCGCCGTCGGCCCGGTCCTCGACTTTCAGCTCGGCGCCGAAAAACCCCAGCATCCGCTCGGTATGGTCGCGCGTCGGCAGCGGTTCGACCACCGTGGTGCGCCCTGGCGCATGCAGCCCGGCGAGAAGGATGGACGACTTCACCTGCGCCGACGGAACGGCAAGATCGTAGACAATCGGAACCAAGTCTTGGGTGCCCTGCACGGTAAGCGGCAGCGTGTCCCGCTCGCCCTCCACCTGCAGGCCCATGGTGGCAAGAGGCTCGAGCACGCGGCCCATGGGCCGGCGGCCCAGCGAGGCGTCGCCGGTGAATTCGGCGCGCATGTCGTGGCCGGCGACGACGCCGAGCATGAGACGGCTCGCGGTGCCGGAGTTGCCGAAGTCGAGGGGGGCCTCCGGCGCCCGCAGACCGCCGACACCTTGGCCGAGCACCTTGAAAGCACCGCCGTCATGCGTGACTTCGGCACCGAGCGCCTCGACGGCCCGGGCCGTGGCCATGACATCTTCGGCTTCGAGCAGGCCCGCGATACGCGTGCGGCCGGTCGCCAGCGCGCCCAGGATCAGCGCGCGATGAGAGATCGACTTGTCGCCGGGGACCCTGACGCGGCCGGAAATCGGCGCAGATCGGCGAGCGGTCAGGGGCTGCGACATAGATTCTCGATTGGGGTTTGAGGGTGCTCGATAGCTTTTGACACTACGCATGAGGCGTGGCAATGGGGAGTCACGCAAGGCTAGTTTTGAGGAGAGTCATGTCGAAACCCGCACGGGGGACCAAGCGCGTTTGCCCGAGCTGTGGAGCGCGGTTTTACGACCTGGGTCGTTCACCTATCACCTGTCCCGTCTGCCAAGCCGTCTATCAGATCAGCGCGCCATCATCGCGGCGAGCCGAGCGCGCTGCGCCGGTCGAGAAGACGCCGAAGCCCGAGGCGGAGGACAAGGATCCGCCAGTAGTGGGCGGCGCCGATGTCATTAGCCTGGACGAGGCGGCGGAAGCCGAGGAGGCCGCGGTTGATGACGAGGAGATCGTCGATCTCGGTGACGACGATGACGATATCCCGGCCGACGACGACGACGACGATACCTTCCTCGAGGCAGACGAAGAGGGTGACGACGACGTGACCGACATCGTCAAGGGTGGCGCGAAGGAAGAGTCCTAGAGCCGAGCGCGGCGAGAAGCAGCCTTCTATCCACGCCGGCCCTTGGATCGTATTTCGCTTGAACCCGCCGGAGACCCGGCCTAAGTGATGCGGTCTAAAATCCGGCGTCGGCCTTGGACCGTCGCGGATTTCCCTTTGGTGAAGGGGCCATAGCTCAGTTGGGAGAGCGCGTGAATGGCATTCACGAGGTCGTCGGTTCGATCCCGTCTGGCTCCACCAAAGCCCTAATCTCTTTAGCCTAGCCGGCCGTCGCCGGGTCGATGACCTCCACGATCTCGGTGATCTTGGTTGCGGGAAAGCCGCTGAGTTCCGCGTGCTCTCTGATCGCGCCCTCATCGCTCGCGAGATAGATGCAAAACGTCTTGTCGCCGGCGACGTAGCTCTGGACCCACTGAATGTCCTTGGCGCCGATCTGGCATAGCGCCGCATTGGACTTGGCGGCGGCCCCGGCAAGCTCTTCGGCATTGAGCGTGCCGACCTTGGGAATGTCTCTTTCGATCACGAATTTCTTGAGGCTCATTTGTCTACTCCCTAGTTGGGTTG
>CAYWIA010000036.1:3993-15490 GCA_964458245.1 uncultured Methyloceanibacter sp.
GATCTTACGCTGCCGCCCGTGCGGGTACCCGCGGTCGCTTCTGGCGCAGCTGCCGTCGGCGCGCTTGCCCTCGGTGCGCTTGCGGTTGGAGCGCTGGCTATCGGCGCGCTCGCCATTGGCCGCTTGAGCGTGCGCCGGGCGGACATGCGGAAACTGCATCTTGGCGCGGTGGAGATCGACGACCTGGTGGTCCACCGCCTGCATATCGTGGGGGCCGATGGCGAGGACCGCGGCCCGGAAGATTAGCGAGCTGCCCCGCAAGGCCGCGGCGGCTGTTCACGCCCTAGTGTGTCCTGCTTGAATTCACTGGTCTGCTTCCCATATCCGACTTGGTTTCCCAGGGCAGCGCATGACCCTTCATGACGGCAATCTTTGGTTAAGCCTTACAGGCGGGCGCGCCACCGCGGCAAAGTCGGCCGAGGGCGGCTATCCGCCCTACAATATCGAACTGCTGCCCGAAGACGATGGCGGGCCTGAGGCCTTGAGGATCACTCTTGCCGTGGCGGGATTTTCCCGGGACGAGCTTGACGTGAGCGTCGAGGACGGCGAGCTTCTGATCCGCGGCGTGAAGCACGACGAAGGTGCGAAGGATTATCTTCACCGTGGCATCGCCGCGCGTCATTTCAAACGGACCTTCGCGCTTGCCAGCGGGGTCGAAGTGCGTAATGCAGAATTACACAATGGACTCCTTGCCATCGAGCTGGAGCGGCCGCATAGGGAGAAACGAGTCCTCAAGGTAGGCATCAAGCCTGCGCGCTGAAATCCGCGCTTTTGCCGCGGCCAGCTTCCGCACGAGGAACCGGAGTTCGAATGAACAAGATTGAAAACGAAGAGGTCCGCCCGCTGATGAGCCTGAAGGAGCTAGCGCTTCTCGGCGACGGCGAGGTCGCGTACATCAAGCAGCTCGATTCCGACGCGGCGACGGAACTGTTTCCGGCCCTGGACGATGCGCCCGAGGGCATCGACCTCTATGCCGTTCTCGGCGCCGACGGCACGCCGATCGCGCTGACCGACAGCCGCGGCGCGGCCATCGCCAATGCCATCGAGAACGACCTCGTGCCGGTGAGCGTGCACTAGTTCTTCCCCTAGACGATCACTCAACTTCCGTTTGCCTGGCGCTGTTCTGCGGCTGGATGCATAGTCGGCTCCCGAGAAGCCTGGGAGACGAAGACGATGCCCAACGACTTGACGACGCGTGGCGTTCGGCGCACGGCATTCGGTCTGCTCGCGGTCGCTTGTATCGCGCTTCCGGTACCAGGCACGGCGTTGGCGGAGGACGCTCTCCTCGACGAGATCGTGTCCTTCACAGGCACGGTCTTTTTCCTCGATCAGAAAATCCCCGGGCTCGTCATCGGCGCGGTCCGCAACGGCGAGACCGCCGTCTACGGGTTCGGCGAGGCGACGGACGGAGGCGAGGCGCCGGACGGCGACACCGTCATGCGCATTGGTTCGATTACCAAGGCTTTCACAGGCCAAGCCCTCGCGCATCTCGCTGCCGACGGTACCGTGTCGCTCACACAGAAGCTCGGTTCGCTCGCACCCGACCTCGGCTCCGGCGCCGACCCGAACGTGTCCAAGATCCGGCTGATCGATATCGCAACACAGTCGGCCGGGCTGCCCCGCGAGGTGCCGCATGAGCAAGGCCCTGCCGACAACCCGTTCGCACCGATCACGCGCCAAGCATTCTCGGACTGGCTTAAGACCGAGAAGCTTCTCTACGCGCCCGGGACGGGCGTTCTCTACTCGAACTTCGCTTTCGACCTCCTGTCCATCGGACTGTCCGAGGCAGCGAAGACGCCCTATCCCGAGCTGCTCGAGAAGCACGTGACCGGGCCGCTCGGCATGAAGGACACGACCTTTGCCCCTTCGGACGATCAGAAGAGGCGGCTGATGCAGGGCCACGGCTTCGACGGCAAAGCGCTTCCCGACGTGCCAACCGGCGACGTTATCGTCGGCTCTGGGGGCCTTTATTCGACACCCAACGATTTGCTGCGCTGGATGCAGTGGCACCTGGACCGTCTGTCGCCGGACGGCGCGGAGGCAAGGATGCTCGACCACGCGGCGTATCTCGTGCGAGACGGACTCGCACCCGTTTCGGGCATGGACGAGTCAGGCCATATGGACGCCATGAGCCTGGGCTGGGTCGTGATGATGCCGGAAGGCGATCGGCCCTTGATCCTTCAGAAGGCCGGCGGCTTGCAGGGCGTTTTTTGCTATATCGCGTTCGCGCCGGCCCGTGACGTCGCGGTCTTCATCGCCATCAACCAATTCGATTTCGGCGCGGCAATGGCCATGGGCCAAGTCGTCAACGAGATGATCGCGAACTTGGCGCCGCGCTAGGCGGCGTGGGACGAGGCTTCTTCCTGGGTGAGAACGGCGTAGAGCGCGCTCGCGTCCTTGGAGGCCCTGAGCTTTTCCACGGCCGAGCCCTCGCGGAGCAGGCGCGAGATGCGCGCCAGCGCCTTCAGGTGATCGGCACCGGCGCCTTCAGGTGCCAACAGCAGAAAGACGATATCTACCGGCTCGCCGTCGGCCGCATCGAAATCGACAGGCTCCGCCAGGCGCGCGAACACACCGACAATCTGCTTCAGGCCGGCCATTTTGCCGTGGGGAATGGCGACGCCCTGACCAAGGCCGGTTGAGCCGAGGCGCTCGCGCTGCAAAAGAACATCGAAGATGTCCCGCTCTTGCAGACCACAGGAGCGCGACGCGCACGCGGCAAGCTCCGTGAGCAGTTGCTTCTTGTTCTTGACCTTCAGTGAAGGCTTCACAGCCTCGGGTGCGATGAAATCACCTAAATGCATTTTAGACTACCCGTGTGACTTTCCAGGGAGCGAACGGCATTTGACGGCCGACAATTCGCTCACGCTTTCCTTCCCGCCGCAATCGTTGCCGCGGGATGTCCCGTACTCGTTGTCGATGTACACTTGCCCCGACGGCCCGTACCCACGTAATTCCCGGCGATGTCTACAACGCATTCCTGGACGCAACCGCGCAATGCCTCGAGAAGGTCCAGAATCTTTTCGGTAACTTGTGTTGTCGCCATTGCCCGAGGAAGACTGTCAAATCCTTGCTGACCAGCGCTTCCCGGCGCGCATATCACATCTTGGGAGGACTAACTCTGACAGGGCGAACCGTGACGCCCTGGCCCATCCACAATAGGCCTCCACCGCGGGGCGGGAAGCTAGACCCCCGCTCGGAGGGTGTCAAACGCATTCCGTTCCTCTTACCTCTTTACACGATTCGCGCGTGCGAACAGCACGTTAGATGTGCCGATCAGGCGCTTGCCGCCAAAGCGATGCGTTTCAGCCGGCGGCGCTGGACCGAAGAGGGAATTCCCAACGCCTCGCGGTATTTCGCCACCGTACGCCGTGCAATATCGATGCCGTCGCCCTTCAGGCGATCGACGATCTTATCGTCGGAGAGGACGTCCGCCGCGGGTTCCGCGTCGATCATTTCGCGAATGCGGTGACGCACGGCTTCGGAGGAGTGAAAGTCACCCTCGCCCGTGGCGGCGATCGCCGAGGTGAAGAAATATTTGAGTTCGAAGAGGCCGCGATTTGTGGCCATGTATTTGTTGGCGGTGACGCGGCTCACCGTGGATTCATGCATGGAAATGGCGTCGGCCACGGTCTTCAGATTGAGCGGCCGCAAATGCCTCACGCCGTAGGTGAAGAAGCCATCCTGCTGGCGCACGATCTCCTGCGCGACTTTCAGAATGGTCCGGGCACGCTGATCGAGACTCTTCACCAGCCAGTTCGCCGTCTGCAAGCAGTCCACCAGATAGCTCTTATCCTCCTTGCGCATCTTCGACTTTGAGACCGTTGCATAATAGGTCTGATTGACGAGGACGCGCGGAAGCGTGTCGGAGTTCAGCTCGACGTGATAGCTCCCGTCGGGGAGCGACCGAACGAGCACGTCAGGAACGATCGGCTGAGACGGCGCCGATCCGTATTTCAGTCCGGGCTTCGGATTGAGGCGCCGTACCTCGGCGATCATGTCGGAAAGATCTTCGTCGGAGACGCTGGCGGCGCGCTTCAACGCGACAAGGTCGTGGGTCGCGAGTAAATGCAAATGGTCGAGGAGCGCGGCCATGGCCGGATCGCAGCGGTCCTGTTCCTTCAGCTGAAGCGTCAGACATTCGCGAAGGTCGCGGGCGAAAACGCCGCATGGCTCGAAGCCTTGCATGACGGTCAGAGTTTCCTCGACGAGTTCCATGGGCGCGCCGAGAAGCTCCGCGAGGCCATCGAGCTCGCCGCGCAAGTAGCCCGCCTCGTCAGTCATGTCGATAATGTGCCGTCCGATCAGGCGTTGCGCGGGGTCTGCGAAAGCGAGGACGAGTTGGTCGCAGAGGTGATCCCGTAGCGTTTTCTGCTCGGCCACATAGGCTTCGAGATTGGAGCCTTCGTCGGACTCTGCGCGCGGCCCTTGTGAAAGTCCGGTCCAGCCGGAATCGGTCAGCGCGCCTGGGATGAAGCTCTCCGAGTCGGGAAACATGTCTTGCGGGTCGGCATCGAGATCGTCCGTGCGGCCGGTATCGCTACCGGTCTCCAGATCGACCCAATCGTCGCTGTCGCCGCTATCGGTGCCGGTCTCGCCGCCGGCGTCACTGCCGCTTTCGCTCCCGCTGTCCTTCTTCGTTTCACCGTTCTCAACGGGACGGTCGTCGTCGGGACCGTTCGGCTCGTCCGTCTCCGCCCGTTCAAGCATTGGATTGCGCTCCAACTCTCCGTCGACGAATGTCGCGAGTTCCATGTTGGAGAGTTGCAGAAGCTTGATCGCCTGCTGGAGTTGCGGCGTCATGACCAGACTGTGCGTCTGGCGAAGCTCGAGCTTTGTTGTGATCGCCATTTACGAACTCACTCGCGATCAGGAACTCATATCTTGAACTCGTCACCAAGGTAGACGCGCCGCACGTCTTCATTGTTGACGATATCGTGCGTGGTCCCGTGGGTCAGGACCATGCCGTCATGGATGATATAGGCCCGGCTGACAAGATCGAGCGTCTCACGCACGTTGTGATCGGTAATCAGGACGCCGATACCGCGCTCGGTGAGATGGCGCACCAGCGCGCGGATGTCGCCGACGGCGATGGGATCGATGCCCGCGAAGGGCTCGTCAAGAAGCATGAAGGACGGCCGCGAGGCGAGCGCGCGGGCGATCTCGACGCGGCGGCGCTCACCGCCAGACAGACGCATGGACGGCGATTTTCTCAGGCGTGTGATGCGGAACTCCTCGAGCAAGGAGTCGAGCTGAAGCTGGCGCTCCTTCTTGTCGGGTTCGACCATCTCGAGCACGGCGAGAATGTTTTCCTCCACCGTGAGGCCGCGAAAGATCGAAGCCTCCTGCGGCAGATAGCCGATGCCGAGCCGCGCGCGCCGGTACATCGGCATTTTGGTCACGTCCCGCCCGTCGATCTTGATGGAGCCTTCATCGGCGGGGATCAGACCCGTGATCATGTAGAACACGGTGGTCTTGCCCGCGCCGTTGGGGCCGAGCAGCCCCACGGCCTCGCCACGCGCGAGATCCAGGCTGACGCCGCGCACGACCATGCGCTTCTTGAAGCTCTTGACGACGGAGCGGATGGTGAGCCAGCCATTGCCGGCCTCATGCAGTCCTTCCGGTTCGCGCGCAACCGGCTGTACCGGTGCGGCGACCTTTGGGGCAGCGACTGCATGAAGGCTTGGGAACGACAGCAACTTGCCCACTGACCCTTTCGCTCCTAGTTGAAGCGCCGGCCCGTTAAGATCGGATAAAGCGCTCGGTGCGTCTATCGATACTCAGGTACGAGCGGCAACGGCTCGTTGTCGTCGACCGCAGGACCGCTCGGCGCTTGCGGGCTCGCCGCGGCATTGTCCTCAGCCTTCTTGCGCTTGGGTTTGGCGTCGCCGGGCTTTGCCCCATCCTTGGGCATGAAAAGCGCACGAATCCGACGTCCCCCAGTCGCGGCGGTGCCGGTGTTTTCGAAGCGGCTTTCACCCGTCTTCAGGTTGATGACAAGCCGGTCACCCTTTAGCACATTCTGACCTTGCGATAACACCACATTGCCACCCACGGTTACCAGCCCTGCGGGGACGTCGTAGACGGCCCAGTCGCTCGTGGTGGTCTGGTCGTCCTCGCTCGTGATGACGACGCTGCCGCGCGCCTCGATCTTGTTGATCCGCGATTCCGCGCTGTCGGTATCGCCCTTTGCCTGCTGGGTCGCTTGCTGAGGCGCGACCGGCGCTGCCTCTTGACTTTGCCCGGTCAGCTTGCCCGCGCCGCCGACATAGTGGACGTCAAGCTCGGTGGCGCGCAGCGTGGTCGTGCCCTGCACCGCCTTCACGTTGCCCTTGAAGGTCGCGTATTTCTTCGCGTCGTAAACGGTGAGCGTGTCCGACTCGATATCGATCGGCTGATCGGAATTATCAGAGAGACCGCCGAACGCGTTGTTGAGGGTCTGCGCCTGCGCCGGGCCCGCAAGCGCTATCAGCACAGCGATCGCACCGCCCACGATGGCGGATACGGATCTGGCGCTCCCTCGCCGGCTCATTGCGGTTCCATCGTTTGTGGCACGGCCTGGGGTGTACTTGCCGCGACGGGTGCTTGTTGCGGGGCCGGTGGCGCCGCGAGCCCTGACGGCGCGGCGGTTTGCGGTCCGGTGGCTTGCGGTGCGGTGCGTGCGGCGGGCTTCTTCTTGCCGGTCAAGTGAACCGCCACCTTGCCGCGGAATACCAGCGTATTCTCCCGGGACCGCAGCGTTAAAGCGTTCGCACGCACGGTGCCGTTGGTCAGCTTGAAGGAGACGGGATTGTGGGACCGCAGCGTCTGCGTCGCCATATCGAGCGTGGCGTATGAAAGCTCGCCCGTCACGCCCGCGCTCGTCTCGATGGTGATGCGATCCTTCATCAACAACCGTTCGGTCTTGCTATCGAACTTACCCCGCACGGCTTTCATCTTGGACCAGCCGCCGGACGGATTCGACACGTCGGCCGTGATAGCGTGGAGCTTGATGAGGTTGGGGTTCTTCACTTCTTGATCGGCGTATTCCGCCTTTATCACGTAGTCGCCGTTCTTCTTGTCGGCGCCTTTCAGCGTGGGATTGAGCATACGCAGATTGCCGTCGGCGATCTCCATGCCGTCGATGCTCGCCGTGAGGTCGCCCACGGTGACGCTCATCCTGGTGGAAACAAAGTATGCCGCCAGCACGAGGATCGCGACGACCGGCAGCGCCCGGCGCAGGATGTGCACGATACGGCTGTGACGCTCGGCGCTAAGGAAGGCACGCTCGCGCTCGTCCGCCGACCGCACGGTATGGTGCCGGCCTCCGCCAACGAGATTCGCCTCATATGCCATAATATCCGCCAATAATTCGCGGGACCCCGGCTTCTGTGCCCACCCAGCCTAACCTAGCCGCAGGACTTTGATCAGATTGCGACCGTGAGCCGTTGAATTTCGGGGCTTTTGGCCGCGCTAATGGGCGAAGATATCCATCTCGGCCCAGCCTTCGAGGTCGAGCTCGGCCCGCGTCGGCAGGAATTCGAAGCAAGCGCGCGCCAGGTGGTCGCGGCCTTCCCGCTTCAGCATCGCATCGAGACGATCTTTCAGCGCGTGCAAATATAGCACATCGCTCGCCGCGTAATGGAGCTGCTCGGGGGTCAGATCCGCGGCGCCCCAATCGGAGGATTGCTGCTGCTTTGAGAGCTCGACGCCCAGCAGTTCCCGGCAGATGTCCTTGAGGCCGTGCTTATCCGTATAGGTGCGGGCCAGCTTGGAAGCGATCTTGGTGCAGTAGACGGGCTTCGCCATGACGCCGAGGAAGTGCTTCAGCACGGCCACGTCGAAACGGGCGTAATGAAATATCTTGAGGATGCTGTCGTCGGCTAGCAGCCGCTTAAGCTCCGGCGCGTCGTAAGGGTCGTTGACCTGGACGAGAGCGGCGCTGCCGTCGCCGTCGGAGAGCTGCACGAGGCACAGCCGGTCGCGATGCGGATTGAGCCCGAGCGTCTCGGTATCGATGGCGATGGCCTTGGCCTTGAAGCGGCCTTGGGGCAGATCGCCCCTGAAGAATTCGACGGTCGGAGCCTCACTCAAAGCTGTCTCACCTGCCGTCGTTGGCGCCCGTTGCCGCACGGCAACGGGGCGGGAATGGTGCCCAGGAGAAGACTCGAACTTCCACGCCCTTTCGGGCACTAGCACCTGAAGCTAGCGCGTCTACCAGTTCCGCCACCTGGGCTTGAGTGCGTTCAGGTACGATCGGGGCTTCTCGTTGTCAATTGCCTGGAGAGAAGCGCCTTCAAGGCTTTGCTTCCCTCGTGTATTGCTGTGCACAATACCGCAGCCGGGTTAAGAGGCATCTAAGTGGCCATTACACTCAACAATCGGGCGCTCGTGACCGTTTACGGGGGCTCAGGCTTCCTGGGTCGTCACTTGGTCCGGGCCATTGCGCGGACGGGCGCGCGTATGCGCATCGCCGTCCGGCGTCCCGAGTTGGCCGGACACCTGCAACCCCTCGGGGGGGTGGGCCAGATCGTGCCGGTCCAGGCCAATGTGCGCTATCCGGACTCCCTGATCACGGCCGCCGAGGACGCGGACGCCGTCGTCAATCTGGTCGGCATCCTGTTCTCCGCGGGCAAGCAGACCTTCAAGTCCGTGCAAGACGAAGGTGCCGGCAACGTGGCTAAGGCGGCCAAAGCCGCCGGCGCGCGGGCTTTCGTGCATGTCTCGGCCATCGGCGCCGACCCGGATTCAGCCTCGATTTACGCCCGCACCAAGGCGGCGGGGGAAGCCGCGGTCAAAGACGTGCTGCCGGACGCCACGATTATCCGGCCGTCCGTGGTGTTCGGACCGGAAGACGAATTCTTCAATCGCTTCGCGGCGCTGGCGCGCATTTCGCCGGTGCTGCCCTTGATCGGCGGGGGGCATACCAAGTTCCAGCCGGTGTTCGTGGGAGACGTGGCCCAGACCATCGTGGCGGCACTCGAGGGCCGCGCGGCGGCCAAGGCGCCCTACGAACTCGGTGGCCCGGAAGTCCTCACCATGCGCGAGGTGATGGAGCGCGTCCTCGACTACACGATGCGCAAGCGCTGGCTGGTCCCTGTGCCCTTCTGGGCCGCCAAGCTGAAGGGCGCTTTTCTGCAATGGCTGCCGAACCCGCCGCTGACCTTGGATCAGGTCCGGCTTCTCGAACGCGACAACGTGGTCAGCGATGCGGCCATCAAGGCGGGCCGTACACTGGAAGGGCTCGGCATCGAGCCGGTGCCGGTGGCGAGCGTCGTGCCTGACTATCTGGAGCAGTTCCGCCCGCGCGGGCAGTTCTCGGTCTACAAGGCTTGAGGCGTCTCAGCTGTAGATCATGAACAGCAGGAAGCCGCCGAGAACCATCCTGTAGAGCACGAAGGGCAGGAAGCTGATCCGCCGCACCAGCGCCATCAGAAAGGCGATCGCGGCCAGGCCTGCGAAAAACGTGAGTATTGCGCAATAGACCGCATCCATCGTGATGGTGTCGCCCGCGGCCAACGCTTCCCCGACGGTGAGGACGCCGGCGCCGGCGATGGCCGGAATGCCGAGCAGGAAGGAGAAGCGGGCCGCGTCCGGGCGTGTGAAGCCGAGAAAACGCGCGGCGGTCATGGTCACGCCGGAGCGGCTGGTGCCCGGGATCAAGGCGAGCGCCTGGGCCACGCCGATGATCATCGCGCTGCCGAGGGTCATCTTCTCAAGGGTCCGGACCTGGGGGCCGACCATGTCGGCGACGAGCATCAGCAGGCCGTAGAGCACGGTGTTCCAGGCCACGATAGTCACGCTGCGCTCGAGATCGCCGAAACCGAATTTCTTGAGAAACAGCCCGAAGGCGACAGCCGGGATGGTCGCCAGCACGATGTAGATGGCGAGCTTGCCGTCGTCGGTGACCTTGCCTTTGAACAGCTCCAGCCCGCCAAGCGTGATGCGCCAGACGTCTCGCCAGAAGTAGATGAGAATCGCGAACAGGGTGCCCACATGCACCATGACGTCGACGAATTGGCCTTGATCGGGCCAATGCATAATGTAGGGGACAAGGATCAGGTGCCCCGAGGACGAAATCGGCAGAAACTCGGTTATCCCCTGCACCACCGCGATCACGATGATCTGCTCTATCGTCATGGTCCCTCGTCGCGCGGCTTGTTCGGTGAGCGCGCAGGTTCTATACGAGGCTCTCGCGCCCCGCGCGATTCAATTTCTGCCCAATAGCCACGCAAGCCCTGATGGCGAATCTCCTCCACCATCCCCTATGCGCCTTCTCCAGGTCAATTCGGCTTGCGCTCGACGAGTGCGGGATCGAGGTCGAGCTTGAGGAAGAGCGGCCCTGGGAGTGGCGGCCGGAATTTCTGGTCCTGAACCCGGCGGGTACGCTGCCGGTCTTCATCCCGGAGGAGGGTGGCGCGGTCGCGGGCGCCTATGCGATCTCCGAATATCTTTCCGACACGATGGACGAGCGGCCCGTGCGCGGTTTTCAACCGTTTCCCGGCGATCCGGCCGCGCGCGCCGAGGTGCGCCGGTTGGTGGATTGGTTCCACCGCAAGTTTCAGGACGAGGTGACAGACTATCTGGTGGTGGAGAAGGTGTTCCGGCGCTTTGGGCCGCAAAGCTCTTCACCCAATATGGAAGCCATGCGGGCCGGACACGACAATCTGCGCTATCATCTGACCTATGTCGGGCATCTCACCGAGACCCGGAGCTGGCTAGCGGGCGACGCCATGAGCTTCGCCGATCTGGCGGCCGCGGCACATTTGTCGGCGCTCGATTATCTCGGCGAGGTGCCTTGGGAAGAGTTCGAGCCGGCCAAGAACTGGTACGCGCTCGTAAAATCGCGGCCATCGTTCCGGCCGCTGTTGCAGGACCGCGTTGCGGGCTTCACCCCTTCGGGGACGTATGCCGACCTCGATTTTTGAGGACGCCCGCGGACCGAGAGTGGGCATGGCGCAGACGCTGAAATCGCAGATCACGGAGAATGCCAAGGCGCTCGGCTTCGATGCCGTGCGCTTCACCTCGGCCGATGCGCCGAACGGGGCAGGCACCGCCCTCGACGCCTTTCTCGCGGAGGGCCGGGAGGGCGACATGGGCTGGCTCGCCGGGACGGCGGATCGCCGCAAGGCCCCGCGGGCGCTATGGCCCGAGGCAAGGACCGTCATCCTGCTCGGCCTGAACTACGGCGAAGGCATGGATCCGCTCGCCGCTCTCGATGCACCGTCGCATGGCGCCATCTCGATCTACGCCAAGCGCGCCGACTACCACGACGTCATCAAGAAGAAGCTCAAGCAGCTTGCCGGCGATGTGCAAGCGCTCGCGGGCGGCGACGTGAAGGTGTTTGTCGATACCGCGCCGGTGATGGAGAAGCCGCTCGCGGCGAAAGCCGGGCTCGGCTGGCAAGGCAAGCATACGAATCTGGTGTCGCGGGAGTTCGGCTCGTGGCTGTTTCTCGGCTCGATCTTCACCAGCGCCGAGATCGCAGCGGACATGCCCGAGCAGGATCATTGCGGCG
>CAYWIA010000037.1:0-7377 GCA_964458245.1 uncultured Methyloceanibacter sp.
TGTAGATGAACTCCATGCCGTCATGCTGGAACTGGGTATAGGGGTTCGCGTCCTCGCTCAGCGTGATGAGATAGGGCTCGACCACGATGTCGCCCGACAGCGTATGACCCAGGAGCTCGTAATGATGTCCGGCCTTGGTGCCGCGCCGCTCGATCAGCACGCCTTGGCCGGCCCGCACATAGGAGCAGTCCCGCCGATCCTCGAAATCGGCGAAGAAGCTGGTCATCGGCACATTGAGGGCGCGGGCCAGGGCGCGCAAGGTGGAGAGCGATGGCGAGGTGCCGCCGTTCTCGATCTTTGAGAGCATGCCGGGCGACAGCCCCGCTTGTGCCGCGAGATCCGTGGCGGTGAGCTGCAAACGCTGGCGGAGCAGCCGCACCCGGCGGCCGATGGAGACTTCAAGATTGAGCTCGCCGGTGGTCGGAGCGTTCGAGCCGGTGGCGTATTCGTCCTCCGGCGGCGTTTCGGCCGTAGCCTTGCCCGGCTTGGGACGCACCGTTGCCGTCTTTTCCCGCGAGAGGGCGCGTGCCCGAAGCTCTTTTGAAGTCAGCCGTGAGGCCATCAGCCCTCCCGATCCCGGCATCTCGTTGCGAGCAGTTCGCGGGATTGCACCAAACCTACCACCAAATTTTTCAGGCGCACGACCATTTACGCGTTAGCCCTTGTGCGGCTCGGTGGTTCGCCGAACGTCTGGCCGTAAGCACGGGAAAACTGGCTCGCCGAGGAAAAGCCGGTGGCAAGCGCCACATCCAGAACGGGGAGCGACGTCTCGCGCAGGAGCTGGCGCGCACGTTCGAGCCGGAGCCAGCGGTAATGCTGGTGAATACCGTGTCCGACATGGGCGTGGAATAGCCGCTCCAGCTGTCTCAGCGAGATGCCCGCCTGCTTTGCCAGTTCGGTGCGCGGTAAAGGCTGCTCAAGATTCATCTCCATGACGCCCAGCACGCGCAGCAGCTTCTCGTCGGCGACGCCGAGCCGGTAGCGCAAGTCCAGCCGCTGCGGCCCGTAGCCCTCCCGGATATGCGTATGCAGAAACCAATCGCCGACCGCGGCCGCAAGCTGCCGGCCGTGATCGCGTTCGATCAGCGCCACCATCATGTCGAGCGCCGAGATCCCGCCGGAGCAGGTGATGCGGTTGCCGTCGATCTCGAACAGGGACGGCACCACCGTCACATCGGGAAATGCCTCGCGAAAGGCCGGCATGTGCTCCCAGTGCAGTGTCGCGCGGCGGTCATCCAGCAGCCCTGCTCGCGCCAGGATGTATGGGCCCCCCGAGATGCCGCCGAGGATCGTGCCCTTACGCGCAAGCCGTCTCAGCCAGGCGAAGCTGGTCTTGTCGTTGAACGTCGCCGGGTTGCCGCCCGCGCAGACGAACACCATGTCGGCGGGGCGCTCGCTGCGCGTTCCGCAGTCGGGAATGATCGCGACGCCGTTCGAGGCCGTCACCGGCTCGCCCGAAGGGGCCGCATGCCACCAGCGATACAGCGTCTGTCCCGAGAGCAGGTTCGCCGCGCGCAAGGGCTCGATGGCCGCGGTGTAGGACATCAGCGCGAAGTCCGGCACCAACAGAAAGCCCACCGTCCTGAGATTTTGGCTCATGGCGGAAACGGTCAAACAAGCGACGCAAAATGTCAATCTTGTCGAGGGGAGGCGCTAGAAACTCGGCCCATGCGCTACTCGCTTGGCAGCCTTCTCACCAACGCTCTGACCGGCAACCGGAACTGGAAGCCGGTCTGGCGCGAGCCTGAGCCCAAGCCAAACTACGACGTGGTGATCGTCGGCGGCGGCGGCCATGGGCTCGCCACGGCGCATTATCTCGCCAAGCAGCACGGCATCACCAACGTGGCGGTGCTCGAGAAATCCTACATCGGCTCCGGCAATGTCGGCCGCAACACCACCATTGTCCGCTCCAACTATCTGCTTCCCGGCAACGAGCCCTTCTACGAATGGTCGATGAAGCTCTGGGAGGGCTTGGAGCAGGACATCAACTATAACGCCATGGTCAGCCAGCGTGGCGTGCTCAACGTCTTTCACTCGGATCCTCAGCGCGATGCGTTCGCCCGGCGCGGCAACGCCATGCGGCTGCACGGCGCCGACGCAGAGTTGCTCGACCGCGAGCAGGTGAGGAAGCTGGTGCCCTTCGTCGATTTCGACAATGCGCGCTTCCCCGTGCGCGGCGGGTTGTACCAGCCGCGCGGCGGCACCGTGCGCCACGACGCGGTCGCGTGGGGCTATGCGCGCTCCGCCGACCAGCGCGGCGTGGACATCATCCAGAACTGCGCCGTCACCGGTTTCCGCATCGATGACGGCCGCATCGTCGGCGTCGAGACCGAGAAGGGCTTCATCGGCGCCAAGAAAGTGGCGCTCTCCGTCGCCGGAAGTTCCAGTCGCGTCGCCGAGATGGCGGGCCTGCGTCTTCCCATCGAGGCGCACGTGCTCCAGGCCTTCGTCACCGAAGGCATCAAGCCGCTGCTCGACACGGTCATTACCTTCGGCGCCGGCCATTTTTATTGCAGCCAGTCCGACAAAGGTGGCCTCGTGTTCGGCGGCGACATCGACGGCTACAACACCTATGCCCAGCGCGGGAACCTGCCGGTCGTGGAAGATGTTGCCGAAGGCGGCATGGCGCTGATGCCGATCATCGGGCGTTTGCGCCTGTTGCGGTCCTGGGGCGGTCTGCTCGACATGAGCATGGACGGCTCGCCCATCATCGACACCACCCCCGTCGACGGCCTCTATCTCAACGCCGGTTGGTGCTATGGCGGCTTCAAAGCGACGCCCGCCGCCGGCTGGTGCTTCGCCCATCTCATCGCCACCGGCGAACCTCACCCTTACGCCGCCGCCTATCGTCTCGATCGTTTCGGCCTCGGCCGCGTCATCGACGAGAAGGGCATGGGCGCGCAACCGAACCTGCACTGAGGCAAGACCATGCGGATCAAATGTCCTTATTGCGGTGAGCGCGCGCTGGAGGAGTTCTCCTATCGCGGCGATGCGACCGTGAGGCGTCCCGAAAGCCTCGAGCCGTCGGCGACGCACGCTTGGGTCGACTATGTCTATCTTCGCGACAACCCCGCGGGTCTCCACAAGGAGCATTGGCATCATAGCGCCGGCTGTCATGCCTGGCTCGAAGTGACGCGCGATACGCGCACCCACGAGATCATCGATGTCGCCTTCGCCGAGAAGGGGCGCTGATATGGCCCCGCCCCAAGTCAATCGCCTGCGCGACAAGGGCCTCGTCGATCGTAAGAAGGTCGTCGGCTTCAACTTCGACGGCACGCGGCTCACCGGTCATCCCGGCGACACGCTGGCCTCGGCGCTCCTTGCCAACGGCGTGCGCCTCGTCGCCCGCTCGTTCAAATATCACCGTCCGCGCGGCATTCTCACCGCCGGCTCCGAGGAGCCGAACGCGCTTGTCGAATTGCGTACGAATGCGCGCCGTGAGCCCAACACCCGCGCCACCACGGTCGAGCTCTATGATGGGCTGAACGCCGCGAGCCAAAATCGCTGGCCGTCCCTCAAATACGATCTTCTCTCGGTGAACCAGCTCGCTTCGCCCATCTTCGGCGCGGGCTTCTACTACAAGACCTTCATGTGGCCCGCCTCCTTCTGGGAGAAGGTCTACGAGCCCATGATCCGCCGGGCCGCAGGTCTTGGACGCGCCGCGTCGGCAGCCGACCCAGACCATTATGAAAAGTCGAATGCCTTCTGCGACGTGCTGGTCATCGGCGGCGGCGCGGCCGGCCTCTCCGCCGCGCTGTCCGCAGCCAAGGCTGGCGCCCGCGTCATTCTCTGCGACGAAGATTTCCGTCTCGGCGGCCGCCTTCTGGCCGAGCGCGACCAGATCGACGGCAGGCCCGCCCATGAATGGGTGGCGGCCGGGGAAGCGGAGCTCGAAAGCCTGCCCGATTGCCGGATCCTGCGCCGCACCTCCGTGTTCGGCGTCTATGACGGCGGCACCTACGCCGCGCTTGAGCGGGTCAACGATCATCTGCCTGTGCCGCCGGCGCATGAGCCGCGCCAGCGCCTGTGGCGCATCGTGGCTAAGCGTGCCGTCCTATGCGCTGGCGCCTTCGAGCGGCCCATCCTGTTTGGCGATAACGACCGCCCCGGCGTCATGTTGGCGGGAGCCGTGCGCACTTACGTGAACCGGTTCGGCGCGGCCCCCGGCCGTCACGCGGTCGTCTTCGGCGACAATGACGACGCCTTCCGCACCGCGGCCGATCTCGCCGATGCCGGCATCGCCGTGAATGCTCTGGTCGATGCGCGCCGCGAGCCGTCCGAGGCCGTGCAGGCAATCGCCGAGGCGGCGCGTGCGCCGTATTTTGCAGCGGCGTCGATCGGCAGCGTGCGTGGCGCGCACGGCATCAAGTCGGTCCTGGTCAAAGATGCGAAGGGCGCCACGGAGCAATTCGATTGCGACGTGCTCGCCATGTCCGGCGGCTGGAACCCGGCGCTGAATCTCACCACCCATCTCAACGGCAAGCCGGTCTGGGACCATACGCTGTCTTGCCTCATGCCTGGCGATCTGCCGCCCGGCATGCGCGTGGCCGGCGCGGCGTCCGGCAAGGGTTCGCTGGCTGCCTGTTTGGCGAGCGGGGAGGCGGCAGGTGCCGATGCTGCGCGTGATTGCGGCTTCTCTCCCTCGGCGCTTCGCCGTCCCGCGCCAAAAGAGGAGGCGGTCCCCGCGACGCCCACCTGGCAAGTGGAGAAGAGTCGCGGCAAGGTCTTCGTCGATTTTCAGAACGACGTGGCGGCCTCCGACGTGAAGCTCGCCACGCGCGAAGGCTTCCGCGTTCCCGAGCACGTCAAGCGATACACCACGCTCGGCATGGCGACCGACCAGGGCAAGACGTCGAATCTGAACGCCGCCGCGCTGATTGCCGCGCAGACCGGCCGCTATGTGGGTGCCGTGGGCACCACCACCTTCCGCCCGCCTTACACGCCCGTCTCGATCGCCGCGCTTGCCGGCCATCATCGCGGGGCGGATTTCCGCCCGACGCGCCTGCCGCCCTCCCACGCCTTCGCCGAGGAGCAAGGCGCCGTCTTCGTCGAGGTGGGCGCTTGGATGCGCGCGCTCATCTTCCCCAGGCCCGGCGAGCGTCCGCAGGAGACCGTCAACCGCGAAGTGGAGAACACGCGCACCAATGTTGGCGTCTGCGATGTCTCGACCCTCGGCAAGATCGACGTGCAGGGCGCCGACGCCGGAGCCTTCCTCGACCGGGTTTACATCAACGGGTTTGCTAAACTCGCCGTGGGCAAGGCCCGTTATGGGCTCATGCTGCGCGAGGACGGCTTCGCCATGGACGACGGCACCACCGCGCGCCTCGCCGACGATCACTACTACATGACCACGACCACGGCGAACGCCCTCAAGGTGAGCCAGCATCTGGAATATTGCCAGCAGGTGCTGTGGCCCGAGCTCGACGTACAAACCGTGTCCGTCACCGAGCAATGGGCGCAATACGCCGTCGCCGGTCCCAAGTCGCGCAAGGTCGTCGAAGCGCTGCTCGATCCGGGGCAGGATATTTCCAACGAAGCGTTCCCTTATATGGCCTGCGGCGAGTTCACCTTCTGCGGCGGCGTGAAGGGGCGGCTGTTCCGGCTCTCGTTCTCCGGCGAGCTCGCCTTTGAGGTCGCCGTGCCGGCGCGCTACGGCGATGCCATGATCCGCGCGATTATCGAGGCGGGTGCGCCGCACGGCATCGCGCCCTACGGCACCGAGCCACTCGGCGTCATGCGCATCGAAAAGGGCCATGCCGCGGGACCTGAGCTCAACGGCCAGACCACCGCGCACGATCTGGGGCTCGGCCGCATGGCGTCGACGAAGAAGGACTTTATTGGCCGCTTCATGGGCGAGCGCGAAGCGCTCACCGAAGCCGAGCGCGCGTCGCTGGTGGGCTTGAAGCCGCTCGATAGGGCGGCGCGCATTCCTGCCGGGGCACATCTCGTGCCGAGGGAAGCAGATGTCGTAGCTGCCAACGATCAGGGCTACGTCACCTCCATGGCCTACTCGCCGGAGCTCGGCACATGGATTGCGCTTGCCATGCTGTCCAATGGTCCGGCGCGCCACGGCGAGGTGGTGAAGGTGTGCGATCCGTTGCGCAACACCGAGATGCTGGCCGAGGTCTGCGGACCGTGCTTCGTCGATCCGGAAGGGGGGCGCCTCCGTGTCTAAGCTCGCCTCTCTTTCCGCTTTTCATGGCATCGCCAAGCCCGGCCGCTACGGCAAGGCGGACGGCGACGCTGGCGTGACCGTGGCCGAGCGCACGGATCTCGGTCTCGCCTCCGTCGAAACGCGCAAAGGCCAGGACGAGGCGTTGAAGGCGGCCGTGCGCGAGGCCTATGGCCTGGACCTGCCCCAAGGCTCGACCGCGGCCCACGGCAAGAACGTGAGCTTCATTGGCACGGGGCCGGGCCAGTGGCTCGCCGTCTCCGCGACGCATCAGAACGAAGCGCTGGCCGAGGACCTTGCCGGCAAGCTTAAGGGCCTAGCGTCGGTCTCCGATCAGAGCAGCGGACGGGCCGTGGTTCGTTTGGGCGGGCCACGCGTTCGCGACGCGCTCGCGAAGGGATTGGCCATCGACCTCGACCCGCGCGTCTTCCCGGCTGGAGCCGCGGCCACCAGCACGCTGTCGCATATGGGTGTGCTCGTGTGGCGAGAGGGCGAGGAGCAAGTCTACGACATCGCCTTGTTCCGCAGCGTGGCGGCGAGCTTCTGGCGCTGGCTCGACGCGAGCGCGGCCGAATTTGGGTACGAAGTGACGAGCTAGAAAAAAAAGCCCCGCCGCGAGGCAGGGCTTTCTTCCGAAGGCTGAGACACTTACTCGGCGGGGCGGGGATCGCTCGAGCCGACCTTGCCGGGTTCCTCGACGGCGTCCTTGTCGGTCTTGTCCATGGCGGACGCTTTCGCATCGTTCTCCATGGGCTCCGGCAGGACACTGTCGGCCGGGTCGCTGCTCATCGGTTTGCCGGGGCCGTCTGCCGCCATGGCGGCGGTCGAGAGCAGAAGGGCGGTTGCGAAAGTCAGAACGGCGTTTTTCATTTTTTTGTCTCCTTGGGGTTGGGGGAGGAGGCAGAAAAACGTGCGCGCGCCGGGCTCGTTCCCTGCCGCCGGGGAAATAAGCCTTGCAACCTTCGGTTTGGTTCCGGCGTTGGAAAGCTGTAGGATAAACCTTCCCGCTAGTTGCGGGACAATGGAGCATGGGCCCCAAAGCGGCATCGGCCAGCCGCAGCAAGCTATTAAGAGAGCGCGGCCGCCAGCTCTCCACGAGAGACCGACGATGATCCGTCATGCGATTGCCGCGCTCGCGCTAAGCGCGCTAGCCTACGGTCCTGCCGCCGCTGAGGATGCCGACCAACCCACGCGCATGGGCGAGG
>CAYWIA010000037.1:7477-15403 GCA_964458245.1 uncultured Methyloceanibacter sp.
GCCTACGGTCCTGCCGCCGCTGAGGATGCCGACCAACCCACGCGCATGGGCGAGGACAAGGAAAAGACCGTCTATGTGCAGCTCATTGTGAAGGCCTGCCGCGGCGTGGAAACGCCGCTTCAGCCTATCAATCAGGGCAAGGTGTACGACGACGAGAAGCCGCTGACGCTTGAAGAGCGCAAGACCATGCTCATCGCCACCGGCTGCATCGACGTGCCCGTGCCAATGGAGTTTCTCGCCGATGCCATGTCGCCTACGGCCTGCATGGGCCACGGCGGCTACCTCGCCGCCATGCAGTTCCTCCAGCAGCGGCAGGATCTGCACGAGTTCCCGGCCGTCGGCGCCTGGCAATGCGTCATCACCGATCACGAGGTGGTTGGCGCTTCCACCATGTAGAGCTGCGCCTCACACTTGGTATTCCGCTCGTAGAAAAGGCAGGGAGATCGCTCTCCCTGCCTTTTGCGTTCTGCGCTGTGAAAGCGTCTAAGAAATCTTGACGTTGACGATCGAGGCGCGCGTCACCTCGAGCACGATCATGTCGCCGACCTCGAGCTGATCGAAGCCCTGCACGCTCGGCGGCACGAAGATGGTGCGGGTCTTGCCGCCCGTGCCGGCGAAACTCACCGTGCGCTTGCGCTTGTTGATGGCTGCGATCGTATCGGTGACCTCGATGGTGGTGAGGTCGGCCTCTCCGCCCGAGGGCGTCATCTCCGTCCAGTCCTGCTCGGCCACGGTCGGCGCGTCGAGGCCCATGTCGGAGGTCTCGTTGGACTCGAATCCGTCCTGCGCGGCTGCGGGCGGGCCGTCGGCTTGGCGCAAGGCCACGGCGACTTCCTGGCTGTACTGGATGGTAATTTGATCTTTCAGCTTGATCTTCTTGATGTCCTTCACGTCGGGACTGACGACGCCGACCACCGTGTTGCCGCCGGGGCCGACCACCATGAGGACCCGCTCCGGCACCTCGATCTCCTCGACCGTGCCGGTCATCGTGATGGTCCCGGCGTCTTCCTCGATCGGAACCTGAGCGCGCGCATCGTCGATGAACAGCATCGCGACGCCGAGCGCCATCAACCCCTTCACAGTGGCGAAGAGAACTTGCATGAACTTCCTCCCAGACGGTGTGTGCCTTGAACGGCGGCTAAGTCGGCTTCTAAAAATGCGGGGGCCGCTACCCTGCGCGGCCGGGGCCACACACTATAGTCCAGGCCGGGGCCAAGGAACTATCCCGCTGGCGCCCAAAGGGCCATTTTTTGAGGGTCTGAGCGGCTAAGAGGCGGCTTTGATTTTGGTCTTGCCCGCCCGGGCGAGGGATTTGATGCGCGACCGCCGGTTGCCGGACATCTCGGCAATCTTCTGGTCTTGGTCCTCGATAATGGTGCGCGCCGGCGCGTCGCCGTCCAGGCCGCCGAGTTCGGTCGCGGGCACCTTGCGGTTCGACGTCTGCGTGCCGTCCTCATAGACCACGTCGAATAGGACGTAGCCGCTGGGGCGTGCCTGTTGTTTCCGTGCCATGACGTTCAAAACTCCGGCTAGGCTTCGTCCGTGCTTGCTTCGGCGGCCTCGCCGGCCTCTTCCGTCTCGGGGTCGTCGCCCCGCTCGGCCTTGCGTTTGGCGGCCTCGTCTTGCAGGCGCTTCAGCTTCTCTTGCTTCTTCTGCGCCTTGGCCCGGCTGCGCTCGGCCTTCTGGAAATTGTAGTTGGGTTTGAATGCCATCTCTCGGGGCCTCCGTGTTTAGGTCTGCTTCGGCCGGCGCACCTTGGAGCGCTTCGGCGCGGTGGCGGGCGCAGCATCGGCGGCCTCCTGATCGGCGGCCTCCTTGGCCAGGCGAAGCTCGCGCAAGCGCGTGGTCTTCAGGGTCATGGCGTCTTGCGCCTGCTGCTGCTCCTGTTTGAAGCTTTCCTGCCGCTTCCGGCTCTGACTCAAGATCGTCTCGGCATTGCGCCGGGCCGCTGACATGCGTGACGGGGAGGGCTTGCTCATATGGGAGCCTCCATGCGGCTGTGGTTGGATGATTTGGCGGGGGCAGGGGCCGCGCCGTTCGGGCGGCCGCCGCGATAACGCCGGCGCCGTCTGGCGGGCTTGCTTGCCGGCGCGCTCCGCCGGGGCTCGGGAGCCGGCGTCTCGTCCGCCACGGCGAGACGATGGTCGGCGATCTCGACATTGGTACGCATCAGCCGTTCGATGGCCTTGAGATAAGGCCGCTCGCTGTTGTCGCACAGCGACAGGGCAATGCCTTGCGCGCCGGCGCGGGCGGTGCGGCCGATGCGGTGCACGTAGCTTTCCGGCTCGTTCGGCAATTCGTAATTGATGACGTGGGAAATGCCCGGAACGTCGATGCCGCGCGCGGCGATGTCGGTGGCCACCAGCACGCGCACCTTGCCGGAGCGGAAGCCGTTGAGCGTGCGCACGCGCGCGTTCTGGGCCTTGTTGCCGTGCAGGGCTTCGGCGGTCAGGCCGTTCTGCACGAGATGGCGGCAAACCCGGTCGGCGCCGCGCTTGGTGCGCGTGAACACGATCGCTTGGCCCATCTCTTGAGCCTTGAGCAGGTCGGTCAGCAACGTCCGCTTGTCCTGCGCGCCGACGAAGTAGACGCTTTGCGCCACGCGGTCGACCGCAACCTTGCTCCGCGAGATGTCGATGCGTACCGGCTCGCGCAAGATGTCCTGCGCGAGCTTGGCGATCGACGGCGGCATGGTTGCCGAGAACAGCAGCGTTTGGCGATCCTTGCTGCAGGCGCCCACGATTTTGCGCACGTCATGGATGAAGCCCATGTCGAGCATGCGGTCGGCCTCGTCGAGAACGAGGATCTGGACTTTGTCGAGCCGCACATGGCGCTGATTGCAGAGATCGAGCAGGCGACCCGGCGTGGCGATCAAGATATCCACGCCTGCCTTGAGCGCCTTGACCTGTTGCCCTTGGCCGACGCCGCCGAAGATCACGGCCGAGCGCAGCTTCAGATGTCGCCCGTAAGCGTTGATCCGGTCGCCGATCTGGCCGGCGAGCTCCCGTGTCGGCGCCAGGATGAGCGCCCGTGGCGCGCTCGGCACGCGCGGTGATGCGTCGAGAAAGAGGTTGTGCAGCAAGGGCAGGGCGAAGGCCGCGGTCTTGCCGGAGCCGGTCTCGGCCACGCCGAGCAGGTCCTTGCCCTCGATGAGAATGGGAATCGCCTGAACCTGAATGGGGGTCGGCGTTTGATAGTTTTCGGCCTTAAGCGCAAGCCGCAGCGGCTCGGCCAAGCCGAGCGAATCGAAAGAAGGTGTCAAGCAATGTTCCTTGGACGTCCGGCCACGGGCGCATAGACGTGCGGTGCCGTGAGGACGCTTGCCTCACCCCACGCGCTGTCTGGGGGCAGACGAAAATCGGGAAATTGTCTCGGGATGAGGCGCCGCAAGAACAGTTGTGGCAGCTTCGCGCGATCGCGAGCAATCAGTGTAGCTGCAACATGGAGATGCGGCCTTGAACTGTCAAGGAAAGATGCCGAACGGCGTTAAATGCCGCACGAAAGGGTTTCCGCAACCCTAGCGGCGGCTCCTTGCTGGACGGGAGGGATTGCCGACGCCACAATTCGTTGTCACGCTAAGGTGACAGGGGGGGTCGCCGTCGCGAACGATCTCCAGCAGAAAGGCTTTTCTTAACAATGCTGCACGTGCCGCCGCTCGTTTCGACCCTGACGATTGGCCTCGTGCTCGCCTTCAGCCTCGGCCTTCTAGCCCATCGCCTGAAATTGCCGCCTCTGGTCGGCTATCTGATCGCGGGCGTGGCCATCGGCTTCGCGCCCGGGGTGGGTGCGGATCAGAACATCGCCAACCAGCTGGCCGAGGTCGGCGTCATTCTCCTGCTGTTCGGCGTTGGGCTCCATTTTTCTGTGCAGGACCTTTTGTCCGTCCGCGCCATCGCCATTTCCGGCGCCGTGCTCCAAGGGCTGATTGCCACGCCGCTCGGCATGGCCGTCGGCTGGGGGCTCGGCTGGAGCCCCGCCGCCGGCTTTATCTTCGGCCTTGCCTTGTCCGTGGCGAGCACGGTGGTCCTGCTGCGCATGTTGCAGGAACGCCGCCTGATCGACACCGAGCGCGGCAAGATCACCGTCGGCTGGCTGATTGTCCAGGACATCGCCATGGTGCTCGCCCTGGTGCTGCTGCCGGCTCTCACCGGCCTCTTCGAGGGCGAGGCGCCTCCCGACACGGCCACCATGCTGCGCCAGGTGGCTGAGGTCATCGGCAAGCTCGTCATCTTTTCCGTGGCCATGCTGCTCGTCGGCAAGAAGCTGATCCCCATGCTTCTGCACTACGTGGCTCATACCGGCAGCCGCGAGCTGTTCCGGTTGGCGGTGTTGTCCATTGCGCTGGGCTTTGCCTTCCTGGCCGCGGAGCTGTTTGGCGTTTCCCTGGCGCTCGGCGCCTTCTTCGCCGGCATGATGCTGAGCGAATCTCAGTTGAGCCAACAGGCCGCCACCGAGTCGCTGCCCTTGCGCGACGCCTTCGCGGTGCTGTTCTTCGTTTCCGTCGGCATGCTGTTCCATCCGGCCATCATGGCCGACGCGCCGCTCGCCGTGATCGCCACGGTGCTGATCATCATCGGGGCCAAGTCGGCCGCCGCCTTTCTCGTGGTGCGCGTGTTCAAGCACACGCGCGACGCCGCGTTCGTGATCTCCGTCTCGCTGGCGCAGATCGGCGAGTTCTCCTTCATCCTGGCAAGCCTCGGCATGCGGCTTGGCGTGCTTCCGGCCGAGGCGCGCGACCTCATCATCGCCGGCGCCATCATCTCCATCTTGCTCAACCCGATCCTGTTCGCCGCGCTTGATGCCTATTTCGCCCGTCGCGAAAGGGCTGCGGCAGAGGCGGCGGACGCCGCCGCCCCGAAGCACGAGATCGCGTCCGAAGAAGAGGAGGCGACGCCGACGCGCGAGCCGATCCGCCCCACGTCCCTCACCGATCACGTCGTGCTGGTGGGTCATGGGCGGGTCGGCAAGTTCATCTCGAAGGCGCTGCGCGAGCGCGGCACGCCGCTCTACATCATCGAGGACAATGCCGACGACGTGGCGGATCTTAAGGAGCACGGCATCGAGGCATTGAATGGCAACGGCGCGGACCCGGAGGTCATTCAGTCCGCCAATCTGCCCGAGGCGCGCTGCCTGCTCGTCGCCATTCCCGATGCTTTCGAAGGCGGCCAGGTGGTGCAGCAGGCCCGTGCCCTCAATGCCATCTTGCCGATCATCGCCCGCGCTCACTCGGAAGAGGAGATCGATCATTTGGTCGGCCACGGCGCCAATCTCGTGGTCATGGGCGAGCACGAGATCGCCAAGGCCATGATTGGCGACGTCGGCGGTGTTCCCTCGCCGACAAAGTCCGATGGGGAAACCCCCGGTGAGCCTGTCGTGGTCGAGATCAGCGGCTCCTCCTCGTAGAACGCGGAACTTCCCTGCGTTAAGGACGTTGATTTTCCGGAGCGTGGCGTGCGGTCGCGCGGGAGGATGATCCATGAGCGACAGGGCAAATGTCTACCGTGACCAGGCATTGAATGCGGCGGCAGAGTTTCTGCGAGTCGATACGGCCGCCATCAGCGACGAGGAGCGGCTGACCCAGGCCAAGTGGCTCGCCAATCTCATGGACAGCAACTTCTCCATCCCCGGCACGCCCATGCGTTTCGGTTGGGACTCCGTGCTTGGACTTTTTCCGGGAGTCGGCGATGTGGTCACCAGCGCCATCTCACTCATGATCGTGCATCACGCTTGGCAGACCAAGGCGTCGCCGCTTGTGCTTGGCCGCATGCTGGGCAATGTCGCTATCGACTTCGTCATGGGCTTGATCCCGATCGTCGGGGATTTCTTCGACTTCGCCTTCAAGGCAAACCGCAAGAACGCACGCTTGCTGGAACGCCATCTCGAGCGCCGGGTCGAGAAAGAGCGCGCCAGTCGCGCACGCTTATCCCGCGTTTAGGAACCGATCGGGAAATCAGCGGAGGGACCATTCATGCCGCGAAGAACGACCGAAGCGTTGAGAGCCTTGCTCTTGGCCACACCGCTGTTTGGCCTGACTGTCGGCACTGCGGCAGCGGAAAGCGAGAGCGTCGGCTCGTGGGAGATCGAGGCAGTCTACAAGAACGATGAATTCGACCGTTGCGCCATCAGCCGAACCCTGGACGACGATATCGCCGTCACCTTCGTGCGAACCGGGGAGGGTCTGTCGCTCATGCTGTCCTCGCCGAACTGGAAGCTCGAGACCGGCAAAAACTATCCCGTCACCATGAAGCTCGGGCCGCAAAGTTGGGACCGGGAAGTCGCCGCCGAGGCAAGCTCGGTGTCCATGGACGTGGGCGATGCGAAATTCGTCTCCGGCCTGCGGGCGGCGAATGCGCTCAATGTGGTCGCGGCCGGTGCCACCATCGAGGTTCCGCTCGATGGAAGTTCGGCTGCCTTCGAGCGTCTCGAACAATGCGTCGAGAAAAATGAAAGGGCGGTCGAGACTAACCCTTTTGTGGTCCCGGCGCGTCGGCCATAGCCGGCGGGCCGGAGGGCGAAGCCCCGAAGTGCAAGCAGGAAGCGGACGCCGATCCGAGCGAAGGGACGACCGGTGCCCTCGCCACAGCGACAGGCGACGTGCCGCCGCCGCCCGAGGCGAAGCCCGAAGGTGGCCCGGATCCGGTTGCCGAGCCGGCACCCAAAAAGTCGACGTCGTCCGGCAAGTCCGCGAAGCGAGCCTTCAAGCGTGAGGTCGGGCGTCTGCGCCGCTTCTTCAGCGACTAGGTAGCGCTCAGCCGTCGCCCGCCAGGGCGTCGGCCTCTTCGTCGGTGAACACGCGGCTGCGCGTCAGAAAGCGCATGCCCTCGGGCGCTTCCAGGGAGAAGCCCGAGCCGCGCCCCGGCACCACGTCGATGATGAGCTGCGTGTGCTTCCAGTAGTCGAATTGGTCGGCGCTCATATAGAACGGGCTGCCGCCGATCTCGCCGAGACGCACGTCGCTGCCGCCGACCTTGAACTCGTCCGCCGGGTAGCACATGGGCGCGGAGCCGTCGCAGCACCCGCCCGACTGATGAAACATCAGCGGCCCGTGCTGCCTCTTCAGCGTCTCGATCAGATCGATCGCCGCGTCCGTCGCTAGAACCCTATCGACCATCGGTTCGGTCTCCTTCGTCAAGCGCGTCGTGTGCCGCAGGACGGACTGTACCGCGCCCTTGCAGCCAATGGAAAACCGTCCAGCAGATTGCAGCCCAGGCGGCTCCGAGGCACCAGCCGGCCAGCACGTCCGTTGGGTAATGCACACCGAGATAGACGCGGGTCAGACCGACGATCACGGTGACGACGATGGCAAGTCCGAGGAAGAACACCTTCAACCGCCGGGAGTCGTGCATGCTGGCGAGGAGCGCGCCGATCGTGAGATAGGTTACGGCGGAGAGCATGGCGTGCCCGCTCGGAAAGCTCGGCGAGAAGACCTGGGCCGCGTGGGCCACGAGGTCCGGCCGCGGCCGGGCGAAGCTGTGCTTCAGCACGTTACTCAGCAGCATCCCGCCCAAGACGGAGGCGAGCACCCAAAGGGCCGCTCCCGAGCGCGTGACGAGAAGCAGATAAGCGATTGCCGCCACGACGACGATGCCAAGCACAGAGTAGCTGCCGAGCGCGGTGACGTCGCGGGCCGCTTCCTCGAGCCACGCCGGGCCGAGCGGATCGGCGTGGTCGGCCGGGTTTCGCAAAGCAAGCAGCACCGCTCGGTCGAACCAGGTGGTGTCGCCTTCGAAGACCTCTTCGGCGATCTGCCCGAAGACAAGAAGCAGCAGCCCGGCGAGGAAGACCCCGCCGAGCAGCCAAAGTTCTGGCCGGTTGCGCCAGGCCCAGGCGATCAGGCCGGCCGGGTCTTTGGCGCTTTCGCCACTTTCCTCAGTCACGCCGCTCCTAGAAGAACCCGAGCGCTTTGGGGCTGTAGCTCACCAGCAC
>CAYWIA010000038.1:0-3511 GCA_964458245.1 uncultured Methyloceanibacter sp.
CCCCGGTCCCCCAGACCGGTGCGCTAACCGGGCTGCGCTACGCTCCGACGTCTCGCTGATCGAGGGCCCTGCATATACTCTTTCAGGCTTGGGAAACAAGTTAAAGCAACGCAGGCGCCTAATCCTTGGCGTCGGCCGCGGCCAAGATCCTCTGGCACGTCTCGATTTCCTCGAGGACCGCGTAGAGGTCGTCGTCGTCGCCGGCCGGAGCACGCGCCGCACCGCCTTTTGCGGCTTCCGCGGCCATATCGGGAATTTCGGGGCCGGAAACGTCCTCGCCGTCCGCCTCTTCGGCAAAGCGCCGGTAATCCATCACGTAGCGCGGACCATGTTCACGCAAAATCTTCTGCACGCCGCGGATGGTGTAGCCGTCGCTGTAGAGCAGAAAACGGATCCCGCGCAAGAGGGCGACATCCTCGGGCCGGTAATAACGGCGGCCGCCGCCGCGCTTCATTGGCTTGAGCTGGGCAAACTTGGCTTCCCAAAACCGCAAGACGTGCTTCGGGACTTCCAACTCGTCAGCGACTTCGCTGATGGTGCGAAACGCCTCGGGCGCCTTTTCCAACGCTCGTCCTCCTGGCGTTAAATCACTCAAAGCTACTCTGCGGCCTTTCTCCGAGAGAGCATCTCGTTGATGCGTTGCTTCATGATGTTGCTGGCGCGGAACACGAGCACACGCCGCGGCGTGATCGGGACTTCCTGACCGGTCTTGGGATTGCGGCCAATCCGTTCGCCCTTGTCGCGAATGCCGAACGAGCCGAAAGAGGACAACTTCACCGGGTCTCCGCGCTCAAGACTCGCCACGATCTCGCGAAGCACAAGCTCCACGATCTCGGCGGACTCGTTCCGAGGCAGTCCAACCTTCTGGAACACCGCCTCGGCGAGGTCGGCGCGCGTTAATGTCTTCCCGCTCATCGAACTGCGGCTCCCCCAAAGTCGCGGGACGGACCAAGATGCTAGCCGAGCAGGCGTTCGCCGGTCAATCTCCGGCGCGATCAAATTCCTGATTTTGCGTCATATTCCGGTGAGGTGTGACATTCCCGGCACGTCACCAGCGGATCAGCAACGCACCCCAGGTAAATCCTCCACCCATGGCCTCCAACAGCACCAAATCGCCCTTTTTGATGCGGCCGTCAGTACAGGCCGTCATCAGGGCGAGAGGAATGGAGGCCGCCGAGGTATTGGCGTGCTTCTCCACGGTCATGACCACCCGCTCCGGGTCCAGGCCCAGTTTCCGGGCGGCTCCGTCCAAAATTCGCTTGTTGGCCTGATGGGGCACGAACCAATCGATATCGGCGGCGGTGTAGCCGGCCTTGTCCAAAGTCTCGCCGATCACTTGGCTGATCTTAGTCACCGCATGGCGAAACACTTCCGGGCCGTCCATACGCAGATGCCCGACGGTCCCCGTCGATGACGGCCCGCCATCCACATAAAGTTTGTCCCGGTAGCGGCCATCCGACCTGAGACTGGTGGCGAGGATGCCCCTATCAGCCATAGGACCATTTTCCGCCTCCAGCACCACGGCGCCAGCGCCGTCGCCGAACAAAACGCAGGTGGCGCGGTCCTCCCAGTCGAGGATCCGCGAAAAGGCCTCCGCTCCGATGACCAGCGCCCGCTTAAATTGTCCACTCTTCAGATAGTTATCGGCGGTGGACATGGCGAAGACGAATCCCGAGCAAACCGCCTGGACGTCGAAGGCCGCGCCATCGGTGATGCCGAGTTCCGCTTGGATGGTCACGGCAGTGGCGGGGAAGGTCTGATCGGGAGTCGAGGTGGCAAGCACGATCAGATCGATATCGCCGGGCTCCAGGCCGGCATCAGCCAGCGCCGCCCTCGCGGCAGCCAAGCCCATGGCCGAGGTCAGTTCGCCGTCAGCCGCGATGCGCCGCTCGCGAATGCCGGTGCGGGCGGTAATCCACTCATCGGAGGTATCGACGATCTGAGCCAGGTCCTGGTTGGTGACGACCCGGTCGGGCAAGTACCCGCCCACGCCTTTCACCACTGACCGCAAAATTTCCAATTCAGCCACTCCGGCGGCCTACGCCGCACCTTCAAGCTCGAGCTTGGTGTGGAAATGGGCCACATCACTGCCAAGCCGATTTACCACGCCGCTCGAGGCCATCTCGTAGCCCAGATCGATGGCGCTGGCGAACCCCGTGGCGTCCGTTCCGCCGTGGCTCTTAACGACGATGCCGTTGAGCCCAAGGAAGATGCCGCCGTTCATCTGACGTGGGTCCATCTTCTCTTTCAGGGCACGGAAGGCGCCCTGGGCCAGGATCGCCCCAAGGCGGGCGAGAAGCGACCGCCCCATGGCGGCCCGCAGATATTGGGCGATTTGCTTAGCCGTTCCCTCGGCCGTCTTCAAGGCGATGTTCCCGGTGAAGCCATCGGTGACCACCACATCGACCGTCCCATGGCCGATGTCGTTGCCCTCGATGAAACCGTGATAGCGGATGGGCAGAGGCGCTTCTTTCAGGAGAGCGGCGGCGTCGCGGATCTCCTCGACGCCCTTGACCTCCTCGACCCCGATATTGAGGAGCCCGACCGTGGGCCTCTCCATGCCGAACAAGGCACGCGCCATGGCTGCGCCCATCAGGGTGAACTCGACGAGCTGGCGGGAATCCGCACCCACGTTGGCGCCCACATCGAGCACGATGCACTCGGCATCGACCGTGGGCCAGATCGCGGCGATGGCCGGCCGATCGACCCCCTTGATGGTCTTCAAACAGAATTTCGACATCGCCATGAGCGCGCCGGTATTGCCGGCGGACACCACGGCATCGGCGTGGCCGTCCCGCACGGCTTGAATGGCAAGCCACATGCTCGACTTCCAGCGGCCGTGCCGCAGGGCCTGGCTGGGCTTCGCGTCCATGGTGATGGCGACGTCGGTGTGGACGATCTCGGACTTTTCCGCGACTTGCGGATTGGCTTCGAGCTCGCCCGCGATCTTGGCCTCGTCGCCCACCAGGATGAAGCGCAAGTCCGGGTGACGGACAAGCGCAATGGCCGCGGCCGGAATGACCACACTGGGACCGTGGTCCCCGCCCATGGCGTCGAGCGCTATGGTGACTGGAGTACCCATTCTCCGAACCGATCAGGAAGACTTTTCACCAGCTGCGGTCACGCCGCGGCAACCCCCGGAAGCCAGACCCCGAATAGACTCAAAAGTATCCCAGTGACAACCTGATTTTGCCCCGGATTGGCGGGCTCAGGGCTTCTTCAGCTGCTTCAGGGCCGCAAATGGGCTGCTCTCGCGGTCTTCCGGCTCCGAGTTCCCTTGCGACCATTGGAAGCTCGCGCCTTCCTTTTTGGGATAAGGATCAAGCGCCGTGGCAAAGGTCTCGTAGACCACCGGCCCCAGATCGATGGTGTCGTCGGTGATGGCCTCCGGCCAATCGATCAGCCCAGCTTGGCTGGGATCTTCCGCCCTTTTCTCCAAGCTCTCGAGCGCGGGTCTGGGCCAGAAGTCTATCTCCACGGGGATATCGAGAGAGGCAGGCACCGGCTCGAG
>CAYWIA010000038.1:3611-15357 GCA_964458245.1 uncultured Methyloceanibacter sp.
TGGGCCAGAAGTCTATCTCCACGGGGATATCGAGAGAGGCAGGCACCGGCTCGAGCGTGACCACGCAAGTCTGCGTGGCGTTCGCCTTGAGGTGGCCAGAAAGATGGACCCTGCCCCCGCCACCACGGCGCAGGCGATAATCAAATTCGAGAGCCTCGAGAGCCACGAGATCGAGCAGATCGACGATTTCGGCGCGTTCGGCTTCCGTGATCGCTATGGTCTGCGGGGCCTCATCCTCAATCTCTGACACGCGCATTTTCCGTGTCAGCGGCGGGCGGTGAGGCTCTTGTTCGGTGGGCGCACTCATCTTCCCAGCGTTGCTCCTCTCAGATGTCAGGGTGGCTCAACCTGCCGGCGCAAAGCTCTTGAACAGGCTCTTCTTCCAGATGGCGGATCAATCTCTTTAGATAAGGGGTGAGCCGCGCGCTTGCAGCCCTCGCAGCGGTTTCATCCCCCGGCAACGCGCCTGCGATCGCGGCTTCCAGCGCCTCGTCGCCCTCCCCCAAGGCCATCTCAAAGCTTTGCAGCAATCCGGCCCCCGATGCGGTGAGCCTGCGCACCTTCTTTGGGATCGCCAGATCGCCGACCCCGAGCTCCCGCAACACGGTCTCCATGTCTGCGGTGAACCGGTCGGACAGAGCCTGCGCCATCGCGGCCGCTTCCGGCCCACCATCCTTCAGCCGGTGGAGCACGGCAAACAGGTGGAGCGACAGAACCACGAACCGGCCCTCGAGCGTGTCGGGCACGCCAAATCCCTGATAGAAAACGGCAAGCCGCGCCTGCGCCACAATCGCGCCATAGAGTTCGTCTGCATGGGGCGACTTGCTGCGCCAGGGCAGCAGGGCGGCGAGAGGCTTCAAGGACAGGGCCATTTCGTCTAGCTTCTTGACAAATTCCGGCCTGCTTGGCGAGCGGGCCCGACCGAGGGGGCGTCGTAATCTTGCGCAAGGTCAAGCTGGCACCCGCCTGGGCTCCTCTGCCCTTGCTTGCTGCGCTTCTAATGGGCGCGGCGCCGATCTCCGGCTGCGGGGCCCAGATCGACCGCCACGGGCATGTCTTCATCGACGTGGACCTCGACCAGATCCAGCCGGGCATGTCCAAGGAAGAGGTCAAGACCGTGCTCGGCTCGCCCGACACCAAAAGCACGATCGGCGGCGACGCCTTCTACTATATTTCAACCACGACGAAGACCATCGCCTTCCTCAAGCCGCGCGAGATCGACCGCCAGGTGGTGGCCGTCTATTTCGACGGGACCGAGACGGTCCGCAAGGTGGCCCATTACGGCATGAAGGACGGCATCGTCGTCGACTACTACAGCGGCGAGACGCCGGCCCGGGGTAAGGACGTGGGTTTGCTCGAACAGATCTTCGGCAATATCGCAAACCGCAGCATGTTCAAGGATGCAGGCGGCTCCGGCCCCGCTGGCATCCCCGGCATCTAACCGCAGCCACGAAAAAGCCCCGCTCCTTTCGAGAGCGAGGCCTTCTCAAGCATTACGTCGTTGGTCGGTCTACTGGTGGGCGAGCACCGCCAGCAGCAGCAGCGCCACGATATTCGTGATCTTGATCATCGGGTTCACCGCAGGTCCTGCCGTATCCTTGTAGGGATCGCCGACCGTATCGCCGGTCACCGCGGCCTTGTGGGCTTCAGAGCCCTTACCGCCGTAATTGCCGTCCTCGATATACTTCTTGGCGTTGTCCCAGGCACCACCGCCGGCCGTCATGGAGATGGCGACGAAGAGCCCTGTGACGATGACGCCGAGCAACATGGCGCCCAACGCCGAGAACGCGGCGCTCTTGCCGGCGATCCAGTCGATGATGAAGAAGAACACGACCGGAGAGAGTACCGGCAAGAGAGACGGCACGATCATCTCCTTGATCGCCGCCTTGGTGAGCAGGTCGACCGCGCGCCCATAGTCCGGGCGCTCGGTGCCCTTCATGATGCCGGGCTTCTCCTTGAACTGGCGACGCACTTCCTCGACGATGGCCGAGGCCGCGCGCCCGACCGCCGTCATGGCGATGCCGCCGAACAGGTACGGCAGCAGGCCGCCAAGGAAGAGGCCCACGACCACATAAGGATTGGAGAGGCTGAACGTGGGGTCTACGCCCGTGAAAAACGGAAATTGATCGGCGTTGGCGGCGAAGTATTTCAGATCCTCGGTATAGGCCGCGAACAGAACCAGGGCGCCGAGGCCGGCTGAGCCAATGGCATACCCCTTGGTGACCGCCTTCGTGGTGTTGCCCACCGCGTCGAGCGCGTCTGTGGTCTTGCGGGTGTCCTCGGGAAGACCCGCCATCTCGGCGATGCCGCCGGCATTGTCGGTCACCGGCCCGAAAGCGTCGAGCGCTACGATCATGCCAGCTAGCGCCAGCATGGTGGTGACCGCGATGGCGATACCGAAAAGGCCGGCAAGCCCGTAGGCGACGATGATTGCGCCGACGATAATCAGCGCGGGGATCGCCGTCGATTCAAGCGAGATCGCGAGGCCCTGAATGACGTTGGTGCCGTGGCCGGTGACGGAGGCCTTGGCGATGGACTGCACCGGCCGGTAGTTCGTGCCGGTGTAATATTCGGTGATGACCACGACCAGCGCCGTAACCACGAGCCCGACCACGCCACAGAAATAGAGCGACTGACCGGTGAAGCTCACGTCGCCGACCTTCATGACCGTGTCCATGCCCACGAGCCACGCGGTGAGCGGCCAGAGCGCGATGAGAGACAGCACGCCGGTCGCGATCACGCCCTTATAAAGGGCACCCATGATCGATTGGCTGCTGCCGAGGCGCACGAAATAGGTGCCGATAATCGAGGTGATGACGCACACGGCGCCGATCGCCATCGGATAGACCATCATCTCCATGACACGGTCACCGCCGGCAAAGTAGATCGAGGCAAGGACCATGGTGGCGACCACGGTGACCACGTAGGTCTCGAAAAGATCAGCCGCCATGCCGGCACAATCGCCGACATTGTCACCCACGTTGTCGGCGATGGTCGCCGGGTTGCGCGGATCGTCTTCGGGAATGCCGGCTTCGACCTTGCCCACAAGATCGCCGCCCACGTCGGCGCCCTTGGTGAAGATGCCGCCGCCCAGACGCGCGAAGATCGAAATTAGCGAAGCGCCAAAGCCGAGCGCGACAAGCGCGTCGACGACGACGCGCGAGGCGGGGCTGTAACCGAGAAACTGTGTGAGGATGAGGAAATAGACCGAGACGCCGAGAAGCGCGAGGCCCGCCACGAGAAGGCCGGTAATGGCGCCGGCCCGGAACGCGAGGCTCAAGCCACCGGCCAAACTCTTGGTGGCGGCTTGCGCGGTCCTGACATTCGCGCGCACCGAGACGTTCATGCCAACGAAGCCGGCTGCGCCGGACAGGATGGCACCCAGGGCGAACCCGATCGCCTGTGGCAGCCCCAGTAGAAAATAGAGGGCGATGAAGATCAGCACGCCAACGATGGCAACGGCTTGATACTGGCGGTTGAGATACGCTTGCGCGCCCTCTTGGATCGCCGCGGCGATCTCCTGCATACGCGCCGTGCCTGGGTCCGAGGCGAGAACGGCCCTGGTCGTCCAGACGCCGTACGCGATCGAAAGCGCACCGCAAGCGATAATCAGATAGAGAACCCAGGTCATGACAGACTGTCCCCGCTAATTGGGTTGATTTGGAAATGAGCGATGCGGGACTGCAAGGATGACACGGAAAAGATGTCGGCAGCCGCGTTGCCCCCGGAAGCGAACTTAAGCCGCGCGGAAAATGCCAAAGTTGTGAGGCGGAAGCAACAGACTGCCTGTGCAAGCGGCATTTTTGCCTCGGACCATCCAGAAGCGCTCAGAAGTGGCTGAATCCCTTACGTTTTAGGGGGATAGCCTGTCCCTTGGCATCCACCGCGCGAACGCCCTCCGAAGCCTCCGCAACAGTCCCCAGCATGCTGAAGACCGCTCCGGCAGCCTCCGCCTCCGATTCGAAGCCGGGCCCGGATTTTTCCGAAACAGCGGCCACCACGCCGTAGTCGTCGCCCGCGGTGATGAGAATCGGCAGCAGGTCGGGCTCGCGTGCAAGCACCTTCATGCCCGCATCGGAGAACGGCACGCGCTCGGCCTCGACGCTCGCGCCCACATGAGACACCCGGCAAAGCTTCTCAATGTCGCCGACGAGTCCGTCCGAAACATCGATGGAGGCTTGCGCGAAGTTGCGAATGAGAATCGCAAGGCGATTGTTCACCGCTGGCCGGCGATAGCGATCGACGAGAAAGGCCACATCCTCTTCGGTGAGCCCCCAGGTCTCGGCAAGGTTCGGCTCTTTCAAAAGCTGCAGACCGAGATACGCATCGCCAATCGTGCCGCTGACATAGAGACGGTCGCCCGGCTTGGCGCCAAGCCGCATGACGGCGTGCTGATGGGAGACCAGTCCGAGCGCGGTGATGGTGATCGTCGGCGGACCGGGCGTGGCCGTCGTGTCGCCGCCGATCAGGCTGATATCCGTCTCCGCCTGCACGTCACCCAGGCCGGCGGCGAACTCTTCGATCCAGTATGTCCCCGTGCCTTTGGGCAGCGCCAGCGACAGCGTGTAGACGTAGCCGCGCGCGCCCTTGGCCGTAAGGTCGGAGAGATTGACGGCCAAGGCCTTGTGCCCGATGGACCGGGGTGGATCGTCTTGCAGGAAATGAACGCCTTCGACGAGCGTATCGCACGTCACGACAAGCTCATGACCCTCGCTGACCATGAGCACGGCGGCATCGTCCTTCAGGTCGAGGGCGCCGGTCTCTCTCGCGAGCGGGGCGAAGATGCGGGCGATGATCTCGAACTCGCCCTCGTCTCTTGCCTCGTCCTCAGCCATTCCCGGCTCCGGAGCGCGCGAACTCGGCGGCACGCGCTTTACGCGCCAACCGGTCGAGAATGCCGTTCACCACCTTGGGCTCGTCCTCGCCGAAGAAGGCATGGGCGATGTCGACATACTCGGTAATCACCACACGGGCTGGAACGTCCTCGCGCATGAAAAGTTCAAAGGCGCCGGAGCGCAAGACCGCCCGCAGAATGGAATCGACGCGGTTCAGCCGCCAGCCCTCGGCGAGCTGCTGATCGATCATGGGGTCGAGCTGCCGCTGTTCGCGCACCACTCCCTCCGTGAGATCGCGAAAGAACTTGGCTTCCGCCGCGCGGTACTGCTCGCCCTCGACTTCCTGACCCAACCGGTGCGCTTCGAATTCGGCGACCACGTCGGTCAGGTCGATCCCGGTCATGTCCATCTGATAGAGCGCTTGGACCGCCGCGAGCCGCGCAGCGCTTCGGGACGAGGCCCGGTTCGGTGTTTCGCTGCTTGCGGCCACGGCGGTTAGCGCCGGCTCGCGGAGGAGAAATGCTGCTCGAGCCGCATCAAGGTAAGGCAGGCGCGCGCCGCGTCGCCGCCCTTGTTGCGTCCGTCGACGCTGGCGCGCTCCCAGGCCTGTTCGGGAGTCTCGCACGTGATGATGCCTGAGCCGATCGGAACGCTGTGGGCGACGGCCAGGTGATTGAGGCCGGCTGCGGACTCTCGCGCGACGATGTCGTAATGGCTCGTCTTGCCGCGGATCACGCAGCCGAGCGCAATACAGCCGCGATGCCGTCCGGCCCGGCCCACAAACCCATTGGCGAGCGCCAGGCTGAGGGCGAGCGGGACTTCGAGCGCTCCGGGAACGGCGATTTGCTCATACTCCACCTGGTTGCCGCGCAACTCTTCGGTGGCGCCGCGGGCGAGCTCGTCGGCGATGTCTTCATAGAAGCGCGCTTCGATGATCAGGACGGAGTTCGGACCCTTGCGGCTCATGAGGTCTGCTCCAGACCGCGCTGACCGACAACAGTCAGGCCGTAGCCTTCGAGGCCGACGATCTTGCGCGCCGGCGAGTTGGACAGAAGCACCATCTCGCGCACGCCGAGATCGAGCAGGATCTGCGCCCCGATGCCGTACTCCATCAGTCGCGGTTGGACTTTTCCGTTCGCCGCCTGATTGAGACGGGCGGAAAGCGCGTCAGGACGCGACTCCCGGATCAGCACGATCACGCCGCGTCCCTCGCGGCCGATGATCTCCATGGCCTTGTGGATCGGCGTGTCGTTGCCGCCGCCCGAGACCAGGAGATCGTCCAGGGTGTTGACCGCGTGGACGCGCACCAAAACCGGCCCACCCGAGGCAACGTCGCCTTTGACCAGCGCGATATGCTCCGCGGGATCCACGGCGGTGGCATAGACTTTCGCCTGGAATGTTCCGCCATAGGGGCTGTCTATCGTGGTTTCGGCCACCACGTCGACCAGATGGTCATAGCGCAGACGATAGGCGATGAGATCGGCGATCGTGGCGATCTTGAGTCCATGGGTTTGGGCGAAGGTCACGAGGTCCGGAAGCCGGGCCATGGTGCCGTCGTCGTTCATGATCTCGCAGATCACGCCGGCCGGATAGAGACCCGCCAGCCGCGCGAGGTCGACGGCTGCTTCCGTATGTCCGGCACGCACCAGCACGCCGCCTTCCTTGGCGAGCAGCGGGAACACATGTCCAGGTGTAATGACATCGCGATGATCCTTGGTCGGATCGATGGCGACGGAGATGGTGTGCGACCGGTCATGCGCGGAGATACCGGTGGAGACGCCCTCGCGCGCCTCGATGGACACGGTGAAGGCGGTGGACAGCCGCGAGCGGTTCGAGCGCGACATCAATTCGAGGTGCAGCTGCTTGGCCCGCTCCGGGGTCAGCGCCAGGCAAATAAGCCCGCGGCCGTGCTTGGCCATGAAGTTGATCGTATCGGGCGTCGCCATCTGCGCGGGGATGACGAGATCGCCCTCGTTCTCGCGCTCCTCGGCATCGACCAAGATGAACATCTTGCCGTTGCGGGCGTCCTCGATCACCTCTTCGATGGGCGATAGGAACTCGCTATGGGCGCCCCGGGTCGCTGTCTTACTCATAACGGTCACGGCGTTGGGCCTTCGTGTTGCCTCAGGCGCGCCACGTAGCGCGCGAGCAGATCGACTTCAAGGTTTACCAGATCGCCCGGCATGCAGTCGCCCCACGTCGTATGGGTCAAAGTGTAAGGAATGATGTTCACTCCGAAGCGCTGACCGTCCACCTCGTTAACCGTGAGCGAGACGCCGTTCAGGGCGACGGAGCCTTTCGGCGCGATGAATTGGGCAAGCGCGGGCGGCGCTTCCACCAGCACGCGCACGCTTTCGCCATCGGGAAAGCGTGAGACGATCTTCGCCTTGGCGTCCACATGGCCTGTGACGATGTGTCCGCCGAGCTCCTCGCCGAGCCCAAGCGCGCGCTCCAGGTTGATCTTCCGCCCCGTTTCCCACGTGCCGAGCGTGGTGTGGGCGCGGGTCTCGTTGGAGACGTCCACAGTCACGGCGGCGCCCTTGCCCTTCGCCTTGTCGATTTCAGCGAGCGTCAGGCAGCAGCCATCGCAGGCGAGCGAGGCGCCCTCCTCCAGGCTCTTGCGCTTGAAAGGTGTGTGGATCACGAAGCGTGACCCGTCCCGCGCCACGAGCGTACCTATGCTGCCGACAATGCCAGTGAACATGTTCTGATCCGGCGCCACCACGTCATCCGGTCCGGCCCGAAGGATCGCGAGGCGATGAAAGTGAAATGGCCGCTTGCCGTAAGCCGATCAAGGCCGTCGCCGGCGAACGGGCTGAGGCCGTCCTCGCCGGCCGGGCGGGCTCCCTGATAGATGACCGCCTCATCCACGAGGTCCGCATCGAGGAACGCGCGCGCGACGGTGGGCCCGCCTTCGATCAGCACGCGCGTGATGCCGCGATGGGCCAGCGTCTCCAACGCATCCTGTACGTCGATCAGGCCGTGGTCGTCGATGGGCACGGGTACGATCTCGGCCCCGAGGTCATGCAGCCGCTCGGCATTGGCGTGGGTCTCGCCCGCGGCGCAGAAGAGCCACACCGGCACCATGGTGTCCTCGAAGAGTTGAGCGTCGGGCGGGGTGCGCAGGCGCCGGTCGAGCACGACACGCACCGGGGAGCGGCACGACATGCCGGGTAGACGGCAGGTCAGCGTCGGATTGTCGGCCGTAATCGTGCCCCGGCCCACCAGGATGGCGTCATTCATGGCGCGCAGGAGATGTCCGTGCGCGCGCGCATCCGGCCCCGTGATCCAGACCGGCTCGCCGTGGCCTCGGGGTATGCGTCCGTCGGCGCCGACGGCAAGCTTCAAGGTGACGGCGGGGCGCCCTTCGCTGACCCGCATCAGATGTCCCAGCGTGACGGAGGCTGCGTCCGCCGCGAGCACGCCGTCCGTCACTTCAATCCCGGCGTCCGTCAGTCTTTCGATGCCGCGCCCGGCGGTGCGGGGATCGGGATCGCCCAAGCCGATGACGACGCGCCGCACCTTGGCGGCGACGAGCGCATCGCTGCAGCGCATGCCGCGGCCGCCCTCATGGGCGCACGGCTCCAGCGTCACATAGACGGTACTTCCTTCGGCCTTCGCGCCCGCGCGTTCAAGCGCGATGGCCTCCGCATGGGGGCGGCCCCCTGGGGCTGTCCAGCCGCGGCCGGCGATCTCGCCGGAAGGCGTGACTACCACTGCGCCCACGGATGGATTCGGCCAGGCCAGGCCCAAGCCGCGTCGCGCGAGGCGAATGGCTTGCGCCATATGGTACTCGTCGGGCGTGTTCATGGAAGAGGTGCCAGCCTAATCTTCGGCGATGGCGGTTTCGTCGGCATCGACATCGGCGTCCTCGCCCTCTGTCCCGGCCAACTCGCCGAGCAGCGCCTCGAAATCCTTGGCCTCGCGGAAGTTCTTATACACCGAGGCGAAGCGCACATAGGCCACGTCGTCGAGGCCTTTCAGCGCTTCCATCACCAGGCGTCCGATGGTCTCGGAGCGGATATCGCCTTCGCCCATGTTCTCGAGCCGGCGCACGATGCCGCTGACCATGCGCTCGACGCGCTCGGGATCGACCGGGCGTTTGCGCAAGGCGATCTGGACCGAGCGCATGAGCTTGTCGCGGTCGAACGGGATGCGGCGCCCGCTCCGTTTGATAACGGTCAGCTCGCGCAACTGCACCCGCTCGAACGTGGTGTAGCGGCCGCCGCAATCCGCGCAAACGCGGCGGCGCCTGATCGTGGTGTGATCCTCGCTAGGGCGAGAGTCCTTCACCTGCGTGTTGGTGCTGCCGCAATAGGGGCACCGCATGGGCGACCGCCCTCCCCTTGTTCACCGTCACGCCCGAGGCTTACTCGTAGATCGGGAAGCGCTCGCAAAGCTCGATGGCGCGCTGCTTCACGTTCTTCTCGACGTCCGTATTGCCCTCATCGCCGTTGGCGGCCAGGCCGTCCAGAACTTCGAGGATCATGCTGCCGACCGTTTGGAACTCGGTCACGCCAAAGCCGCGGGTGGTCCCGGCCGGCGAACCGAGGCGAATACCCGACGTGATCATGGGCTTCTCTGGATCGAACGGAACGCCATTTTTATTGCAGGTGATATGCGCACGGCCGAGCGCGATCTCGGCGGCCTTGCCCGTGAGCTTCTTCGGACGCAGATCCACCAGCATCAGATGCGTGTCGGTGCCGCCGGAGACGAGCGCCAGACCGCCCTCGACCAGCGTCTCACCGAGCGCCTTGGCGTTGTCGATGACCGACTGGGCGTAGAGCTTGAAGCCTGGCTGCAGCGCCTCGCCGAAGGCCACTGCCTTGCCGGCAATGACATGCATCAGCGGGCCGCCCTGGAGGCCCGGGAAGACGGCGGAGTTGATTTTCTTGCCGATCTCCTCGTCGTTGGAGACGACCATACCCGAGCGCGGACCGCGCAAAGTCTTGTGCGTCGTCGTGGTGCAGACATGAGCATGCGGCAGCGGGCTCGGATGGAGGCCGGCCGCGACAAGACCGGCGAAGTGCGCCATGTCGACCAGGAGATAGGCGCCCACGGCATCGGCGATCTCACGGAAACGCTTGAAGTCGATGATCCGCGGATAGGCCGATCCACCGGCGATGATGAGCGCGGGCTTGTGCTCTTTGGCGAGGCGCTCGACCTCGTCGTAGTCGATGAGATTGGTGTCCTTCGTCACGCCATACTGGACGGCGTTGAACCATTTGCCGGACATGTTCGGCGGCGCGCCGTGGGTCAAGTGACCGCCGGCAGCGAGACTCATGCCGAGGACGGTGTCGCCGGGCTTGATGAGCGCCAGAAACACGGACTGGTTGGCCTGCGAGCCCGAGTGGACCTGGACGTTGGCGAAGTTGCAGTTGAACAGGCGCTTGGCGCGGTCGATGGCGATCTGCTCGACCACGTCCACATATTGACAGCCGCCATAGTAGCGGCGTCCCGGATAACCTTCGGCGTATTTGTTGGTGAGGAGCGTTCCCACCGCGTCGAGCACGGCCCGCGAAACGATATTCTCCGAGGCGATCAGCTCGATCTCGTTCTGCTGACGCTCGTGCTCATTCTCGATCGCATCCCACACTTCGGAATCGGCGTCTTCCAAGTGCTTGGTGAAAAAATCGCCCTCGCGCGCTTCGGCGCGCCGAATATCACTGGCCGTCATGGCTAACTGCTCCTCGAGCTCAAAATCCCGACTGGCCTGAGGGACAATGCCCACGTGTTCTCTCACGCGGTGCCTTCAGGCACGTTTGGCTGGCCTTACCACATGTCGCAGGGGCGCGCCAGCAACACCCAAACCGTAGACCGGTTTGGATCAGCCTACCTTGCGCGTTCGCAAAAACCAACGCCTTCCCAGGTCATTAGAAGCACGCTGAGCGGAATATCCGGGCTAGCCCACTTCCATCAGCTTCATAATGCCGCTCGCCAAGATATAGAGCCCGACAACGATGACGACACTGGCGAAGGTCCCGGCGAGGGCCTGCTTGTGACCCGCCAGATGCGTGTTCACGCGGGTGCCGAACATGGTCCCGAGAACGCCGCCCACGATCACCAGCGCCGCCAGCCGCCAGTCCACGAGGCCCGAGACGGCATAGCTCGCGGCGGTGGTGAGGCCGAAGGCCGTGACGGCGAAGAGCGATGTGGCGATGGCGTTCTGAAGCGCCATGCCGGTCGCCAGGACGAGTCCGGGGACGATGAGAAAGCCTCCGCCGATGCCGAAGAAGCCGGAAAGGAGCCCTACCCCCGCGCCGATCAGGATCAGGCGCGGCAAGAGGCGGCGTGCGCTCTTCTGCGTGAGGCGGACATCGTGGCCCGACGGCTTCGGCTCGACAGCGATCATGTATATGCCGACGCCGATCATCAGCAGGCCAAACAGCGCGAGCAGCTCCGCGCCGCCAAGCTGCTTGCCGAGGCTTGCCCCCGTAAACGCGCCGGCGACACCGGCTGCGGTGAACACCATGGCGCAGGGCCATTTCACGGTTCCGAGCCGGGCATGGGCTGCGAGCCCGGCACCGGCGTTTAGCGCAACCGCGACCGCCGCCGTGCCGATGGCAACATGGGCCGACGGCACGCCCACCAGATAGACCAGGAGCGGGACGGCGAGCACCGAACCGCCGCCACCGACGAGGCCGAGCGTGAGACCGACAAGGGCACCGGAGCCCAAGAGAAGCGCGATGGGGACGACGCCAAGGGGCATGGGTGTCAGGCCCCGGCCGCGCGGCGGTTCCAGGGCATGATCTCGAGCAGCTTTGCCATGCCGCACCAGCCCGACACGCCTCCGAAGACGAGGCCCGCACCGATCAGTCCGGCGAGCAGATAAAAGGCGGGCGCGACGGCGGCCCCAAGCAGCACGAAGCCCAGCACGAGAGTGCCCGCGGCGATCATGACCTGACGGCTGA